>JAPDKE010000013.1 GCA_029258725.1 bacterium
ACACCACTGCTGCTGGTGATACGGACACACTCTGGTTGAGGATGCCCAATCTTCTGTATGCGAGTGAGAAGGAGACCACGATTGCTGTTGGAGAGGAGATTACGGTTGCTCTTGATACCTTTTATCTTTGGGCTGACAGTTTAGCCTGGCTAACCCCTGATACTCTCATATATGTTACACCTTATGGAGAGGATACTCTCTGGCTGCCTGAGGATTCAAATGTCTTCTACTTAGAGGTTGCATGTCTTGCTGATGAGGATATTTCCAACAATGTGATGATGATTCCTGAGGGGATCTCTGAAAAAGAGACCCCTCGTGTAAAGTGGATATGTGGCAGAGATATAGTCTCGGGCGAATTTACGGGGAGGCTTTCTCTTGTGAGAGATGGGGATGTTTCAATAGCAATTTACAATGTTGCAGGTAGAGAGGTTTACAGTGAGGATATGAGAATGAAAATGGGTGTGAATGAGGTGAGAGTGGATGTAAGTAGATTCACTCCGGGAGTTTACTTCTACATGATAAAGACACCCGATGGAAAGGTCGGCGGAAAGTTCGTACTGATGAGGTAATGGTTAAAAAAGGAAAAAGAAAAGGGGGGCTTAAGCCCCCCTTAAATTTTAACTCACTTTTATTTTATCTCCAGTTCCCCACGCAGATATTTGATGGAGTTCTGTACTACCGTTCTTACAGGTTCGCAGTTCTCAAAGTCTTCCATCTTCATCCAGTACAGCGGGAAGGTATAGAATACTACGCCATAAGTGTCATCCTTGTATCTGAATCCACATCCCCTTTCCTCGAAAAGATCCAAATCCGTGCGGGAATCAAAGAGGTAGATGATGTAGGAGTTAATAGGAACTGCCGCTCCAACCTGTGAGATGGCACCATTCTGCTCTGCAAGAGGAGTTATAATTCTCCCGGTATCCACTTCAAGCGAAGGGAAGAGGTCTTCATTTACTGAAATTCCGCGTAAGAATTCAAACTGTCCGGATACGAGATATCTTAGATCAAAGATAGAGAATCGATACACAAAAAGCGGCCTTCCATATTTTCCTGCAGTGGTTATGAGCTGATAGGGGATTGTACATCCCCATACAAGAAGATGCCCACCGGTATTGAGATAGTCCATCAGCATTCTTGCGGTCTGTTCGTTGAGTCCCAGTTGGCGTGTCTGCATGTCATCACTCACATACACAATGAGGTCATATCTTGCCAAGGAGTCGTAAAAATCATATGTAAGAGGAAATCCAATTCCATTTTCTATTTCTTTAACCGTCCACCCATCTCCCTCCAGAACCTTCATGTAGAAGTGATCCATTACCGAATCCACATATACACTATCTTTTCTGATGAATTGCGTATCAGGTATTGCGTTGTAGTCGTATGTTTCATCTATCAGAAGGATGGTATCTTTATTCCATTCCCTTTTTACAGTTTTTATCCTTATTCTCAGGGTTTCCCTTGAAACCGCCCATGCGTCGTCTCTGACGAGCATTTCAAATGTGTGATATCCCGTAGTCATGAGTGTTTCAACGTCTCCACCGGTGAAGTAAAAGATACTCTCAGAGGTCCACTCTGACCACTCCCCACCATCCCATCTGTAGGAATACTCAGGTGTGAATACCCTGTCAGAATCAACAGAACTCACATAAAAGGCTATTCCCTTCCAGTAGGGAGTGGTGTCTTCTCTCATGAAAAATATAAGGGAGTCCTGAGGGTTTCCTTCTTTATCGAAGGTTACATCACCCACCTGAATGATCTTGGGATGGGGAAGATAGTTATTTTTTGCGAATATCCTCTTCGCCGCCACCTCTGAAAAGGCACTGTCATCATCCATCGCTTTTATATAAACAGTATGCTCGTATGCGGTGTCTATTTGCGGTGCTGAGAAGGCAAGAACATCCTCAGTGATGAGATTGTATCTCGTAGATGTTATCGTCTCTATCTCAAGGGGTTCGACACTCACTGTATCATAGAAAACAAGCGTGGTTTCAAACGGTATTCCATGCCATCCAGAATTCAGCACATCTTCCCTTTTTATCGTGTCATCCACCGCCCAGAAGAACTTCACAATTATCCCGTCGGGGTCGTATCCGTACCAGTATATCTTTACCGCGTGGGAGAGGGTATCATACTCCGGAGGAACATTTGCAAAGTAAACAACCGGGGGTTTGTTTGGATACTCAACAACCTCGGGTTTCCCCCTGCATCCTGCTATGAGTAAGATTACCATTAAGGGAACAAGAACCCTTTTCATCATACCTCCTCCTTTTTTTCTTTTTTCCCATTCTATTCCATCAACCATACTTTGTCAAGAGATTTAAGACTTTTCCCAGGTCGTTGAAGGAAACATAAAGGATTATCTCTCTTCCTATACTGGAAAGTTCCACAAGGTTTATCCCGTGCCTGGCAAGAATTTCTGTTACTTTATTTATAAGCCCTGGTCTGTCTCTTGCAGTCTTCTTTTTCAAAACCACCATCCCTATCCCATCCTTTTTGACAATCCTGTGCTGGGGGAAGAAATCAAGAAATTTCCTTGCAATTTTATCAGAAACCTCCTCCTTCACGTATATCCCGAGATATGAACTCCCCATGGAAATTCCATAAATCTCGTAAGATGAAAGGCATTCAAAGATTCCTGCAGGAAATTCATCCCCATAGTGTATGGTTATAAGGGAAAGAGGAGAGGAAGATACCGAAATTTCCCTCTTCACTTCTCCATCTATAAATGTCCCCTCTTTCATCAAATCCTCTCCATGATGAATTATTCTCGCACGGATGGATTTCTTTTTATATGAAAGGGCATCCGGATGAAGCACCTTCGCTCCAAGCGAAGAGAGGGTGGAGAGTTCATCAGCGGTTATTACCTTAATCTTTGATGTTTTGAAAAGTTTCGGGTCTGCCTGGTAAACCCCTGGAACATCCTTCACAATTATCACCTCATCCGCCCCGAATATTCGTGCAAGTAAAAATGCACTCACATCACTCCCACCTCTTCCAAGTGATACAAGCCTCTTTCCCTTTTCTCTCGCAACAAATCCTGGAAAGATAAGCACATCATAAGCTTCAAGCATTTTTCCAAGTTTTTTCCTTTTTTCCTCCGTTTTTTCCTTCCAGAGTTCCCCATTTTTTAACCACACAGGCCACAGGGTGGAGGAGGGTTCAATAACCCTTGCCTTTACCCCCATATCCTCGAGTACATGCCTGAAAATCCTGCATGATTCAATCTCTCCCAGGACAAGAACATCCATGAACCGGTCCATATCCCCTGAAGCAACCATTTCTGTGAATTTTATCAATTCATCCGTTCTACCCCTTTTTGCAGAAAGAACCACAAGAAGTTTTTCCCCTTCTTCAATTCTGTTTTTACACGCGTATGCTGATGTCAGCATCTTTTGAGGTGTATCCACGCATGTTCCACCAAACTTGACAACCCTCAGAGTAAACTTCTTATTCTTTCCCATACCGGCAGTAACTCCTCCTTTTTTATGATAAGCGGTGGAAGCAGCCTTATTCCCCTTGCACTCTTCCCGATAATAACTCCTTCTTCAAGCATTTTCCTCATCACCTCGTCCTTTCTCTCGGTGGTTATCCCGATGAAAAGTCCCAGTCCTTCATTTCCATGGAGTTCTTTTTCCAGTTCCTTTGCATGCCCCATGAGTTTCAATACCTCCTTTATCACAACCCTTGCAAGTTTAAGTGCAAGAAAATTTCCTCCCATGGTCGTTCCATGGTCTCCTGTTGAAAGAGTACTGGCAATTTCCTTTCTCAGGAGAACGCATCCCAGGGGCAATCCTCCACCCAATCCTTTCCCCAGGGCAACTATATCCGGTTTGAGTCCAAGCCTCTGAGATGCAAGAAAACTTCCACATCTTCCCAGACCTGACTGTATCTCATCGCATATTATTATGGTTCCATGCTTTTTAAGCTCCATTATTGCCTTATAGAACTCCCGGGATGCAACCCTGGGACCTCCCGAGCCCTGAAGGGGTTCAAGTATGAGGATGGATGGATTTTCTTTTAATACACTTTCTGCATCCCCCCATGGAAGGAATTTTATTTCTGTATTTATTCTGGGAAAGGGCTGTTCTTTCAGCATTCCGCTCGTGGAAAGCGAACCCAGGGTCCTTCCGTGAAAGGAGTTCTCAAAGGCAACTATTTTCCCTGGATTTTTCTTCCATGCAAATTTTAATGCTGCCTCAACCGCCTCGGTCCCTGAGTTTGTGAAGAAGGCAAAATCCATTCCGGTAAGGGAACATAAGATGGATGCAACTTCTTCCTTTAAAGGATGGAGGTAGAGATTGGAGAGGTGAAGGAAAGGAGGAATGTCCTTTAATTCCTTCACAATGGCAGGATGGTTGTATCCGAGCAGATTAACCCCGAGTCCTGAAAGGAGGTCAAGGTATCTTTTTCCATTTTTATCCACAAGATAAACCCCCTCTCCTCTTACCGGTTCCACAGGACAGGTCTCATAAAGATTGAGATACATGAATATAGTATCACATAAAATGGGGATTTTGTCAATTGACAGAGAGGGGTATATCTATTATTATTCGAAAAAAAGGAGGCGCAAAATGGCAGAAATAGGATATGAAAAAAAACTTGCTCCGGGAGAGGTTCTTTTCAGGGAAGGGGATCCTGGGGATGAGATGTACCTTATAAAAAAGGGAGAGATAAAGATAACCAAACGCATAGGAGACCAGGAGAAAGTCCTTGCAGTCCTGAAAGAGGGAGACTTCTTCGGTGAGATGGCGATAATAGATGGGAGTCCCCGCTCTGCCTCTGCAATAGCGGCAACCGAAACCGAACTTGTGATTGTTGACCGTGAGGCTTTTTTAAAGCAGATAAGGGAGAACCCATTTATTGAATACGTGCTTGAAACCCTGATAAAGAGATTGAGGGAGACCGATGAACTTTTGAAGTACATGTTCATAAAGAATGAGGAGAGAAGGATAGCAACCTACCTTTTGAATACTTCAAGGAGTGGGGAGAAGATAGACGTTAATAAAATTGGGAATATCCTGGGAATAGAGGATTCAAAGGTAAAGGAGGTAATAAGCAAACTTGTAAGGAATAATCTTCTCTCCCTTGAGGGGAATGTTGTGAAGGTGAAGGATGAAAAATTGCTGCAGGAGTACATAGAGTACATATCCCTCAAAGAGAAGTTTGAGAAGTGAAGGTTACACTCATTTCTCATACTCCAGACCCCTTAAAGGTCCTTTATCTTGCCGCAAGGACGTGCTATTCTCCTGAGCCCCCCTCACAGATGGAAATCCCATCCGAGGAGAAGATAAAGAAGATAATAAAAAATGTTTACGACCGCGGGCATGAGTCTGTTCTTGAGCATGTCAGCTTCACATTTGCCCTTGAAGGTGTATCCCGTGCCATGACCCATCAACTGGTCCGCCATCGCCTTGCATCTTACTCCCAGCAGAGCCAGAGATATGTGAGGATGAAGAAGGAAGTGGTCGTGCCTGAGAGCATAAAAAAAAGGGGATTTTTTGAGGAGTTCAGTAAAGAAGTAGAAAGAATTTTTTCTCTTTATGAGCGCATGATAGAGAATGGAATCCCCGAGGAAGATGCAAGGTACATACTGCCAAATGCAACTACTTCAAATATTGTGGTGACAATGAACCTGAGGGAACTCATCCATGTTGCAGGTTTGAGGCTGTGCTTCAGGGCGCAGTGGGAGATAAGAAGGGCTGTTGCATTGATGAAATGGGAGGTTAAAAAGATAAATCCTTTCCTCTCCTCCTTCCTTGTTCCGAGATGTGTGAGACTTGGATACTGTCCTGAAAAGGAGTCCTGCGGGCTTATGCCCCGGAGGTCTTTATCTCCTTGAAGGCAAGTTTTGCAAGTCCTCCAGCAACGTGAGCCTTTGCAGTCTTTTCTCTCAATTCTCCCTCAAGGCGCTTCATCACGGTTTCTGTATCCGCGCGTAAGATATTTCTCACCGTCTGCTTTGTAATCCCCAGGAATTCAGCAATCTCGTCCTCGGTTTTGTTTGCGAGTTCGTGAAGAACAATTGCATATGCGGACTCCATGAGGCTTGTAATCCAGGTGAGATTCCTCAACTCTATGAGTTTCCTTGGTCCCCCTATTATCTCAAGCGCCTTGAGGAAGACATCAAGTGCTATTTTATCATAGTCTTCCTTCTTTATATCCTTTTCACTCAGTATTGGCATGCCTTACCTCGTTATCCATCTGTAATAAATCCCGCTTCCCAGCAGGGCAAGCAAACCCGCAAGGAATATGGCACCCGCTTCATAGGTGCTGTGCTGGAGCATGCCGACAATAAGGGGGAAGAGGTCAGCAGGGTCCGCATGAGAAAGTGCATCTGAGTAGAAGAGAATCCTGTAGAAGTGGATTCCTGCACCAAAGAGAAGCAGGATACCTCCTATAACCGGGAATATCCATATTCCCTTTCTGCCAACAAGCCCGAGAAGCCTTTTGAGTATTGCCCCATAGATGAGGATGGAGAGCGTGAAGAGTATTATTCCCACAGCAAAGATTATCTCCATCTGTATGTTTATCTTCATCCCTTACCTCCTTTTCGGTGAGACAACAGCCCTGAATCTTAAAGCCCCTATGAGTGAGAGAATTCCGGAGAGGAAGAAGAGTCCATATGCAATCATTTCCTCCATGGGCTTCATTTTTAAATACCCCCTCACTATGCTTGAGTAGAGCATGATAATCGCATAGATAAGGATTCCGGATGGCGCCATCATTATGTACTGCCACTGCGTCTTCTTCCTGAGGACCATCTCATATCTTTTGGCAACTATCCCGAAGAATATGAGTGAAACCCACAGAATAATTGCACCTCCAACAACAAGATAACTTGATACAACCTTCCACTGTATTACCTCAGGTGGCCAGGCTGCTGCTCCCATACCTTCCTCCTTTTTTCCTGATAATACACCCCTTCCAGAAAAAGTCAACCCCAATTTGTGCTGTCTCTCCCCAAAATTGAATTTTCTCCAAGCAGATTTTTGAGGGGAGAGTTTTCTTGTCGGTTCCTAAGGACCTTCAGCTGGAGAAGCCCAACAATTTTTGGTCCCATTATTTTGGAGGAAAATCGTTACCTTGACAATCGGATTTCTTTAATATACTATCAACCTATGAATTTTGTTCTTTTTCTCCTCTCCCTTGGCTGTGGGGGGAGAGTTGGAAAGCCGGAGGTATCCTTCATCAAGGCACCTCAGGAGGGAGAAACCCTGGATGTATGGATAGTTCCCCTGGGGTGGGAGGGGAATGAGCATACGATTGCATACCGGCTCGGGGTGGATGGAAAGTGGAGCGAGTGGATGGAAAGGGAAGAGGATACACTCTATCTTGGAGATGGATACCACACGGTTTCTCTTGTTGGAAAAAACCTGATGAATGAACCATCTGATACAGAAAAGATTTCCTTCTGGGTCGATGCAATAAAAGGTCCTGCACTATGGATATCCCCACGGTATGCTGTCCTCACCACTGATACAGTCTTCAGGATAAAGATAAAACTTCAGGAAGTCCAGGAAGCTGTCAACCTCAAAATTCTTCTTTCCTGGAATGAGAGGGTTCTTGCGGTTGATTCTATCTCCCCACTTCTGGAAAATCTTGTGTATCTTACCTCATCAAATCCCGGAAAACTTGAAATAGATGCAGGATTGCTGGAGGGAACAATAGAAGCCGACACTTCCCTGTTTCTTGTCTCCTTCAATGTCCTTACCCCCTTACCTGACACCATCTCACTGGAAGAAAGTGAGATAAGAAATGAGGAAAATGAAGAAATCCCTGTATCCCTGTATGAATGCATAATAGGAGGAGGAAAATGATATTCCTATTTTTTGTATGGAGCAGTGAATTCAGACTCACCTCAAAGGCCTCCACTTTCCTGCCCCAGAACAATGCCACGGTTCTTCTTTCCGATGGAAAGGGAGGGGTGTGGTACATGTTCAGCATGAAGTCAGGGGATTTTTATCAGCTCTATTCCTATCACATAGATTCCAGTTTTTCCATTGTTACCCAGTACGAAGTTTCAAGAGGGGTCATAAGGTCCCAGTGGGGAGGATATGGAACATGCCTGATGAAAGAGGATACGCTTATATTTTTCTGGGACGATATACGCCTTGACTATCCTGAAATTTACGAGAGATATTATATACTCTCCATCTCAGGAGGTCTTGCATCTCCCATAACAGAAGTGAGCACGGTTGACGGACATTATTCCATGAATCCCTCAGCATGCCTGGACTCATCAGGGGCTCTTTATGTTGTCTGGGAGGATACAAAGGATGGATATCCTGCAATTTATATGGGACCTGGAATTCCGGAAAAAATATCAGAAGAAAATCCCTCCTTCTTCCCCCAGGCTGTGGCAGCCCCGGATGGAATTTACGTTTTATGGGAGGAAGAAAGGGAAGACGGGATTGAGGTTGTGATGAAGAAAAAAACAGAAGAATGGGGAGAAAAAGAGGTTGTCTCTCCTGAAGATGGTGTTATATCATACGGTGCATGTGCAACCATTGCTCCAGACGGAAAACTATATGTGTTCTATGTTGACCTTGAGGAAAACACGAGAATTTACTGGAGATATAAGGAGGGAAATACATGGAGTGATGTTATTTCCCTTTCTTCTTATGGTGTTGATGCCTTTCATCCCCATGCATGCTCGGATAAATATGGAAATATCCATGTTGTATGGGAGGAAAAGTCGGAGGATGGAGGGGCAGTATTTTACGCAAAAATAAAGGAGAATGCTATTCTGGAGAAAGAAAAGATAAATGTGAACACATGGGGATGTGTGGATCCATTTGTAATGGTGGATGTCTTTTCAAAAGTACATGTTGCATGGTCTGCCTTTGACGGAGACTCCATCCGTTTCCCCTACTACAGGGTCTATACCCCGGAAAAAAGAAGGGGTCTTACCGAGACAAAACTCGCCCCGCTTGAAATTTCATGCAGTGGAAGGGCTGTTCTTTATGATATAACAGGAAGGGTCGTGAGGGAGTTCGCGGGAGGGGACATATCTCTCGTTCCCCCCTTACCTGGTGTTTACTTCCTTGTAACCCCTGAGAGGAGAATAAAGATTGTATATCCCGGAGGTGTGAGGTGATACTCCTGTTTGCGGCTTTTCAGTTAATGAATATCAAAGATGGAAAAATGGAGATACTTTACAGGGATGATGGAAAATCAAGAGAAACCATAGTATGTATTCCTCCTTCAGAGAAAGTTAATGTTGATTATCAGGTTGAAAAAACAGAAGGAAAGATTACAGGAACCCCTCTTGAGATAGAAAACCCCGGATTTTTCCGCAGAAACAGGATACTTATTCTCCGGGTTGCTCCGGGAGTAAAAAGAATGAGAATACACATAAGTTTTCCTGATATTTCAGGCTCCGGGGATAAGGACCCGGCGGATGCGGTCCTTGAAAAAATTGCAGTGAATGGGAGGGAGGGAAGAAGGTGGAAAATGGAAAAACCGACAAAGTTTTTCAATTCCTCAATATTTACCGGAAGCGGTCTCAAAGTCCTTACCTCAAAGGATGCTCCATACATGGTGACTTACAGAATGCTCGAAGAGGCAGGATTTCCAGTTGATGAAAATCCACGAAATTACCACCTTTATTATAAAGGAAGGGAGATTCCGATTTACATAAAGGGAGAAGAGGATGGAAGAATGGACCCCGGGGATTACATAATCTTCCTGGGAGAAAGACCAAAAGGAGAGAAAACATGGTTTTATCTTCACGATACATGCAATGCCTATATTCTTGTTCCAGAGGATTCTCCGGGACTCAGATTTGTGGAGTACTTACCCCCTCCTTCCGGGACACCAGATACCCTGGAAACCTCCACCTTACATTTTGAAAAGGACTCGGTTTACGAAGAATCCTTCTATTCTCCTTACAACTGGGTATGGAGGACATCACAGGAGGGAGAGGTAAGGATAAAAATTCCAGAAATAGACACCTCTTCCTCTCCTCTTGTCCGCCTCACATTTACCGCATTTTCCTACGACCCGGTTGAGATATTCATTAACGGAATATCATACGGCTCTTACTATTTCTCCCGATACATGCCACACACCATTGAGATATCCCTTCCTCCGGGAAGACTTGTGGAGGAAAATACAGTAAGATGGGAGTGTGCCTCAAATGTGAGCCTTGACTGGATTGAAGTGACCGCTGGAAGAAAAAGGCTTTCAAATGGTTATTACTGTGTTTTTACGGGAGAAGGAGGAAAAAAGACCTACAGAGTGGATGGATTCCTCCTGAAGGACCTTATGGTTGTAAGAAAGGATGGGTATATGATAAAAAATGTTCAGGTGGAGGAAAGAGAAGGAAGGTTCTCCGTTATATTTTCTGACACAATTGTTTGCCCATCCACCTACTATGTATTCTCAGAAAGACTTGCAGAAAAACCCAGTGGAATAGAGTGGATAGAACCGCCGGACTTCCTTTCTCCATCCTTTGGAAAGGAGGTCCTTGTTATAACCGGAAGAAAACTCCTGCCATCTGCCATAAGATACAAATCCCTGAGAGAGTCGATAGACTCTCTTGAGGTTGCAATTGCAACCGTGGAGGATATTGCAGATGTATTCTACTGGGGAAGGATGGACTCAAACATGATAACACCCCTTCTCCGTTACGGGTTTGAGAACTGGAATATATTTCCTCTTTATCTTGTAATCCTTGGTAAGGGAACCTATGATGAAAGGGACATTTTTAAAACTGGAGAAAACATAGTTCCTGCAAAGTTCAGAAGAATGGAGGGCATAAACTTCCCCATTGATTATCCTTACTCTTTCGTAACCGACGACAGATATCCTGACTTATTCATAGGAAGAATACCCGCAACCACAGTGGAGGAAGCGGATGCATACCTGGAAAAAATAGAATCTCATGAACTCTTACCCTCATATGGTCCATGGAGAACCGAGTATGCATTTCTTGCAGGATGGGGAGGTGGGGACAATCCTGAACAGGAATTTGAACAGTTCGTTGAGGCATGTGAGAAGGGGATAAGGGGACATGTGGAGTTTCCATTTAAACCGGTGAGAATATATCAGACACCGGAAGAAGAAATAAACGCAAGAATAATAAACGAAATGGACCATGGGGCTGTGATGTTCATTTTCCATGGGCATGGAGGAAGGGAGATAATCTTTGCATGGCATGGATTTGCAACATGGGATGTTCCAAGATTGAGAAACTATGGAAGACTTCCATTCCTCCAGATATACACGTGTCTTCCAACAGGGTTTGAAGTTCCTGGATTCCGCTCTGTTGGAGAATATGCGGTCATTTTCCCTCAGGTTGGAGCCATTGGTGTATTTGGACCAACAGGATATTCCTACCCATCAGATAATGTTATCTTTACCAACCTGACCCTTTATGCATACCGGAGACTGGAGATGCGCAGACTCGGGGAAATAGTTTTTTATCCCAAACTTCTTTATCCCGGAAAATCAGGCTCATACTTCCATACCCTTCTGGGAGACCCGGTTGTGAAACTTCCCTTAATAAAAGAAGAGGGAGAACTGGAAATTACCCCGGATGGAGACACCCTCTCTCTTACAATTCACATTCCTGGAAACGGAAAGGGAACCGTTATCTTTGAAGATACTTTAAGAAATGAGATTGTTTCCTTCCCTGTGGACATAAAAGATGGAATGTGTGATACCTCCATTGTGATGCCAGAAAGCCTCCCTGTTAATGTCTGGACACGGGTATATGCACATACAGATAGTGGAGAGTTTGTTACCGGTTCTTACTTCTCTCCTTATGGTCCATTCATTGGCATGCCTTTCGTTATTCCCTCCTTTCCCGCGGTTGGAGATACAGTGAAGGTTGGGGTAAGGGTGAAAAACCCGCAGGATGGGGTATATCTCTGGTATAAACTCGAGGGATTCCCCGGGTTTGTAAGAGTCTCAATGTTCCCCTCCGGAGGAGACACATTCATGAGTGGGGAAATATTGCTCACCTCTTCGGGTTCCATGCAGTATTATATAACCGTTGTTGACTCATCCCGTACATATCGCGGTCCAACCTACTCGATTTACATAAGAAGAAAACCCGACCTTGCATTTATAGGTGATTCGCTCCTTTTTGAGCTTGACTCCATTCCCTATGTTTCCGCCCTTATAAAGAATGCAGGTGAAAGTGATGCCTTCAACTTCGGTGTTTCCTTCTACATCCAGGACCCTGAAAGCGGAAGTATATTTCTCTCAAGGGTGGTTGTTGATACTCTGTGGTCTGGTAGTGATAAAGAGGTAAAAATACCCTGGTGTGGAAGGGAGGGAAGGCTCACCCTTATGGTTGTGCTGGACGACAGTTCACAGGTTGAGGAGGAAGATGAAGGGAACAACAGCCTTACCGAGACAAAAATCGTTCCGTTTTTCCGCCTCCTTCCGGGAAGGTCACGGGAATGGCACCATCCGGATGGATACATATCCGTCAAGATTGAATCCCTCTCCGTTGGAGAGGAGGGATGGTTCATGGTGAAATCCATCCCCTACTGCGTCCCGGAGGATGAGGAGGGCTTCTCTCCTGTTCCATTCAGTGGAATAGCCCGCTCTTTTGAGGTTTCCTGGAATGTTTTCTTTTCCACCCCTCCGGTTCTTATATTCCATCCAGATACGGTGGGAGAAGTATATCACTGGTTTAGAGATAAGTGGGTAAAAGAAAAAGAATACATAAGTCAGGATTCCATCATCTTCTACCCTGAAAATTCCGGAATATACACCATAGGAACATCTGAGGACAGAACCCCTCCCTTTGTCTCCTCTTTAAAAGACACAGTCCATACCTCAACCACATGCTCCTTTGAGTGGAGAATAGAGGATGAGGATGGAATAGATGTCTTCATTCAACCACCCCGGCTGGAAATAAATGGGGAAGAGGCAACAGGAGCTATTGTCCTTCCAGACTCTTTAAGGAACACAAATCTTATACCCCTGAAAGCTCAGACAGAACTTGATATGGGAGAACATGAAATAACACTGCGGGTATACGATGTTCATGGAAACCTGACTGAAAAAACATGGAAGATAAGGGTTTTTGTCCCTTATGAAATAGAGGGAGTTGGGAACTATCCAAATCCATGCCGGGATTATACGGACTTTGCATACACCCTCTCAAGGGATGCGGATAAGGTGAAGATAGAGATATTTACAAGAGGAGGAAGAAGGATAGTGGAGAAGGAACTCTCTGGAGAATATGCGCAGGCAGGCTATCATGTGTGGAGATGGTATCTTGTGGATGAGAATGGAAACGAACTCGCAAATGGTCTTTACTTTTACAGAATAACCGCATACTTCGGCGGGATAAAGAGGGAAAAACGCATGAAACTCTTTATTCTGAAAACGGAGGAGTAAGATGCTTTTCCTGCTGGCAGGACTTTACAGTTTTGATTTCTATGAGGTATCCCAGGAAAGATACCCATCCTGGCTCTTTTATCCATCAGGGGTGGATACTCCCTTTGTTTCATTTTTCTGGTCCTCAAGATTCGGGATGGAGCAGGAGTTTTCCCTCTCTTACTTTAACATCTTTGATGAACTTGCAACAGGATTTTCAGGAGATGTCCTTTATTCAGGTCCTGTACCGGTATTTCCCTATCTTGAGGAGGGTGATACCGCAACCGGGGAACCTGTTATGACCTTCTCTGACGTTGCCCTTCTTCTAACCCTGAACTTCTCCTATCCATTCACCGACGAGCTCAGGGGAGGGATGAATCTGAAAATATACAGGGAAGGGGCATTTGGATATACCGGAAGCGGTGCCGGAATAGACCTGGGAATAGGATACAGATTCGTGCATATCTCCATGAGGGATGTTTTCAGAACCAGAATAGTATGGGGAGACCATGTTGATGTGATTGAGAGGGCATACGGGATTCTGTTCTCCCCATCGTTTTCCTTCGGTGAAAATACCCTGATTCCATCACTTTCAATTGAGAAAAAGTATGGATTTTTTTATCTCTTTTCTCTTGAATATATCTATCACCGAATCTTTGGGGTAAATCTTTCAGTTTCAGGGTATGGATTTTCTTTTGGTGGTGCACTCCACCTCAAGTCCCTTTCCCTTTCCTACCTCTACACATCACTTGACGCAGGTGGAATACATAAAATAGAATTAAAATGGAAGATGGGAGGTGAGTATGAACCCTGAAATATTCAGGATGTATGACATAAGAGGAATTGCAGACCGGGACCTCACCGATGAGGTTGTTGAAAAGATAGGGAAGGCATACGGGACCATGCTCAGAAGAGAAAGAAGGACGGACTGTGCGGTGGGAATGGATGTGAGACACTCCTCATCCAGGATAAAGCAGGCGTTAATCCATGGAATAACATCAACGGGAATAGACGTGCTTGATATCGGGATGGTCCCGACCCCTGTTCTTTACTTTTCCGTATTCCACTACAATCTCGGAGGAGGAATTGAGGTTACAGGAAGCCACAATCCAGTTGAATACAACGGGCTAAAACTCATGAAGGGAACAAAGACGATATATGGAGACGAAATTCAGAAATTGAGGGAGATGATAGAAAAAGAGGATTTCGAAAAAGGAACCGGGTCTGTCCGGGAGTTAAACCCTGTTCCTGATTACATTGAAAAGGTCCTCTCCATAGTTTATCCTGGAAGAAAATTGAAGGTGGTTCTTGACCCGGGAAACGGAACAGCAGGTCCAATTGCGAAAAGGATTTTTGAAAAACTGGGGGCAGATGTTGTATGCATAAACTGTGAACCTGATGGAGACTTTCCTGCCCACCTTCCTGATCCAACAATCCCTGAATACATGCAGCAATTGATAGAAAGGGTTAAGGAAGAAAGGGCGGATTTCGGTGTGGGTTACGATGGGGATGCAGACAGGATTGGTGCCGTGGATGAGCATGGGAACATAGTATGGGGAGATAAACTGCTTGGTGTTTTTTCAAAGTATGTGCTTGAGCGCTTTCCTGGCTCCCACATCATATTTGATGTTAAGTGCTCCCAGGGAATAGAGGAATACATATCCTCCCTTGGTGGAAAGCCTGTGATGTGGAAGACAGGACATTCCCTGATAAAGGCAAAGATGAGGGAACTCTCCTCCCCGCTTGCAGGAGAGATGAGCGGGCACATGTTCTGTGGGGGTGATTACTATGGATACGATGATGCAATATTTGCATCCGCAAGGCTTTACGATATACTTTCAAATTCCGAAAAGACGTTAAGTGAACTCGTTGCAGAAATCCCCTACTACCATGCAACCCCGGAGATAAGGATAGAAACAACCGAGGAGGATAAGTGGAGAATAGTGGAAGAGATAAAAGAACTGTTCCGGAAAAAGTACAGAACCATTGAGATAGATGGGGTAAGAATTCTCTTCGGCGATGGATGGGGACTGGTGAGACCATCCAATACCCAGCCGGTTATTGTTGCAAGGTTTGAGGCAAGGACTCCGGAGAGGCTCGAGGAGATAAAGAAAGAGGTCCTGGATGAGATATACAAAAGGGGAGGAAAAACTTACACTGTTTAAGGAATTTGCAGAAAAACTTGGAGCAAGGGTCATATACGATACCTTCCCTGGAAGAGGAGGATGGTGCAGGGCAAATGGAAGGTATTATGTGATAATAAACCGCAAACTCCCCCCTGATGAAAAGATAGAAATTTTCGTGGACTTCTTCCGCGGGATAAAAACCGATACCGTATACCTCCCCCCTCTCATAAGGGAGGAGATTGAAAGATGAAGGTATGGATTGCCAAACTATCCGAAAAAAAGAATCTTTTGAGGTGTTTGAGAGAAGTACTTGAACATGTCCCTTTTACCTGGAGGGAGGGGGAGGTTGTCGCAGTAAAACTCCACATAGGGGAGGTGGGAAACACAACCTTCCTGAGACCTGAATATGCAAGGGTTGTTTATGAATGGCTAAAAGATAAAAAAGTTCTTCCATTTCTAACGGATACAACGGTTATATACCGCGGGAAGAGAAACAATGGGATAGAGGCGCATGAGACGGCAATATTCCATGGATTTGGATTTGCTCCTTTTATTGTTGCGGATGGAATAAGGGGCGTGGATGGGGTGAAGGTTCGGGTGGATGGGATAAGGGAAAAGGAGGTGAAGATAGCAAGGGCGGTTTATGAATCCGATGCCCTCTTTGTCCTCTCCCACTTTAAAGGGCATGGGGTTACGGGATTTGGGGGTGCAATAAAAAATCTTGGAATGGGATGTTCAACCAAGGAGGGAAAATTAAAAATGCACTCAGGGACCTCCCCATGGATAGATAAGGAAAAATGCACAGGCTGTGGGCTCTGCTTTGAGGCATGCCCATTCAATGCAATAAAACTTGAAGCCCATGCTGAAATAATTCCGGATAAATGCTCAGGATGCGGTGCATGCATATCCGCGTGTCCTGTCAAGGCAATAAGAATAAAGTGGGATGCCTCATCCCGGGCACTCATAGAGCGAATGGTGGACCATGCCCTGGGCGCTGTGAGAAAAAAGCGCGCATTTTACATAAATTTCTTAGTGAACATAACCCCTGAATGTGATTGTTTTCCTTACTCAAAACCTCCGGTAGCCCCGGACATAGGACTTGTGGCAGGTGAGGACCCGGTTGCGGTGGACCAGGCATCCTATGACCTTGTTGTGGAAAAAACAGGGCATGACCCGTTTAAAAAACTGTATCCCCAGATAGACCCTGCCTATCAGCTTGCCTGCGGTGAGAAGGCAGGGCTTGGAAGGAGGAAATATGAAAGAGAAGAACTGTGAGGAACTCCAGAGAGAGGTTGAAAGACTCAAATCCTTACTTGATATATCCCTGAAATTCGGTTCAACCCTTGACCTCCAGGAGATTTTAAACCTCATAATGGAGATAGCAAAGAAAACCCTTGACGCAGAGGCAAGTTCCATATTTCAGATAGATGAGGAAAAGCGCGAACTCTTCTTTGTGGTTGCAACAGGAGAGAAGGGGAAGGAGGCAAAGACCATAAGAATTCCCTGGGGAAAGGGGATTGCAGGATGGGTTGCGGAGCATGGAAAACCCTTACTTGTTCCCGATGTATCAAAGGACCCAAGGTTCTTCCAGGATGTTGATAAAAAGACAGGATTCAAAACAAAGTCAATCCTTGCTGTACCCCTTATAAGGAAGGGAAAGGTCATAGGCGTTGCAGAGGTTATAAACAAAAAAGGCGGTGGAGAATTCACAGTGGAGGACACCATTCTCTTTGAGGCAATAGCAGAACAGGCAGCGGTTGCGATGGAAAATGCAAAACTTTACTCCCAACTTGAAAATCTCTTCCTTTCATCCATAAGGGCGATTGTTAATGCAATTGAAGAGAAGGACGAGTACACAAGGGGTCATACCGGGAGGGTCACGGAATATTCCCTTCTCATAGGGAAAAGACTTGGTCTTTCAAACGATGAGATAAAAACCCTTGAACTCTCCGCACTCCTCCACGATGTTGGAAAGATAGGGATACCTGATTCAATTTTAAGAAAACCCGGAAGATTGACCGATGAGGAGTATGCGGTTATAAAAAGCCATCCTCTCAGAGGGGTGAAAATCCTTGAACCCATAGAGAACATAAAGCATATACTCCCAGGAATAAAGCATCATCATGAAAGATACGATGGAAAAGGGTATCCTGATGGCTTAAAAGGGAAGAAGATTCCCTTTTACGCACGGATAATAGCAGTTGCGGATGCATTTGATGCAATGACATCTGACAGACCCTACCGAAAGGGTCTGCCCATTGAGATTGCAAGGAAGGAGATAGAGGAAAACAGAGGAACCCAGTTTGACCCTGAATGTGCGGATGCGTTTTTAAGGGAACTTGATGAAAATCCTGAAAGAATAGAAGAAATAATAAAAAGGGGGAGGGAATGAGAATAGGAATAGGAAGTGACCACAGGGGATACAGGCACAAGGAGGTTTTAAAATCCTTTCTTTCAGAACTCGGACATGATGTCCATGACTATGGAACGCACTCGGAGGAATCCTGCGACTATCCTGACTTTGCAATCCCCCTTGCAAGGGATGTTGCATCGGGAAGGATGGAGAGGGGAATTCTCATATGCAACACGGGAATAGGAATGTGCATAACCGCAAACAAGGTGAAGGGGGTTTATGCGGCACTTGTGACAACGCCGGAGACTGCAGAGTCCGCAAGGAGACACAATAATTCAAATGTGCTTGTCATGGGAGCATCCTTAAATACGCCTGATGAAATGAAAAATATGGTTGATATATGGCTGAGAACCCCATTTGAGGGTGGAAGACATGAGAGAAGGATAAACAAGATCAAGTCCCTGGAGAATGAAAATTGAGAATGCTTTAAAGGAGATATACGGAAAAGTTTACACGGGTAAAGAGATAAAACTCCTTTATTCATACGATGCAACCGGGCAGGCAGGAGAACCGGAATGGGTTGTTTTTCCTGAAAACGAAGAGCAGGTAAGGAAAACGGTTGAGGTTGCACTTGAAGAAAAAATACCTGTGATTGCGAGAGGAGCGGGGACAGGGCAGTCGGGGGGGTCCCTTCCGGTTCATGGTGGGGTGGTTATGGTTTTTACCCGGATGAAAAGGATTGAGGTGCTTGAGCGTGATATGGTATGTGTGGTTGAGCCCGGAGCCATAACGGGCAGGATAAAAAAGGAGGTTGAAAAATACGGGCTTTACTACCCCCCCGACCCTGCAAGTTTTGAGTTTTCAACCATAGGTGGGAATGTTGCGGAGGATGCGGGTGGACCAAGGGCTGTGAAATACGGGGTTACATCCTCATTTGTGCTCGGGCTTGAGTGGGTGGATGGAACCGGAAAACTGTACCGGTGGGGTGGAAGGAATATAAAGGATGTATCTGGATATCCGGTTCATAAACTTTTATGCGGTTCGGAGGGAACCCTCGGGATAATAACGAAGATATATCTCAAACTCATACCCCTTCCTCCAGAGAGGGATGCCGTTCTTTTAAGGTTCTCAACCCCTGAGGAGGCGGGGGAGGCGGTTCTTGAGATAATGAGGATGGGTATCTCCCCTTCCTCCCTTGAGTACCTCTCTGAAAAGGCATCATCCCTTATAGGGCTTTCCGGGAATTATCTCATGGTTGAACTTGAGGGAGGAGAGGAGGTTGAGGAGGGAATAAGGAAAATAAGGGAAAGATTTGGAGGGGAAGAGGCGGGTATATGGGAGAAAAGAAAGAAACTCTCACCTCTTCTTTACCGGCTTGCACCCATAAAGATAAACGAGGATGTGGTTCTTCCACGCTCACAACTTCCGGAATTTTTAAGGTTTTTATCTAAACTGGAAAAAGAAAGCGGGGTTCATGTTGTTGCCTTCGGTCACATAGGTGATGGAAACCTGCATACGAATGTGATGTGTGAGAAAAGGGAGACAGGGGAAAGGGTGGTTGTAAGAATTATGGAGGAGGTTGTGAGGCGTGGTGGAAGCATATCGGGTGAGCATGGGGTGGGAATAAGGAAAAAGGCATTTTTCAGGCTGCAGTACGGAGAGAGTGAGAGGGAGTTGATGCGCAGGATAAAAAAGGTTTTTGACCCTGAGGGAATATTAAACCCGGGGAAGATATGGGACTGATTGAGGAAAGGGTTAAAAAACTTTTAAAAGAGATACCTCCACATGTTACCGTGGTTGCAGCAGCAAAGACAAGAACTGCTGAGGAGATAGAGGAGGCTATAAGGGGAGGGATAAGGATAATAGGGGAGAACTATGTTCAGGAGACGAGAAAGGTAAAGGAAAAGGTCTCGCTCCCCTGTGAATGGCATATGATAGGGCATCTCCAGACAAACAAGGTAAAACACGCCCTTAAACTCTTTTCCATGATCCAGACCCTTGATTCACTGAAACTTGCGGAGGCACTGGAGAAAAGGTGCAGGAAGGAGGGGAAAGAGATAAGAGTTCTTGTTGAGGTTAACATTGCGCATGAACCCCAGAAGTTCGGGATACCACCTGAGGATGTGTTTGATTTTCTTGAGAAACTCAGGGAATTTCACCACATAAGGGTATGCGGTCTTATGACCATGGGTCCACCTGTCCCTGACCCTGAGGAGATAAGACCCCTTTTCAGGCGCATGAGGGAACTCTTTGAGCGTGCAAGGGAAAGGTTTTCCGGGATTGAGATACTCTCAATGGGCATGAGTGATACCTATAAAATTGCAATAGAGGAAGGTTCAAACATGGTAAGGATAGGGACTGCAATATTCGGGAGGAGAAGATGAAGGAGCCGGGAAGGGTTCTTGAGGTGGATGGGGACAGAGTGAAGGTGAAACTTTTCCCATCCTATGAATGTAAAAAGTGTCCTGCAAGGAAACTCTGCCATCCGGATGGGGGGGAGATAATTATTGAGGCAAGGAGTAAGATACCGGTGTCTCCCGGGGATGAGGTGTGGGTGGAGATAAAAGAAAGAGAGGTTCTTTCTGTTTCTTTTCTGGTTTTTGGAGTTTTACTCATTGCACTGCTTCTGGGATTTTTTGCTGTTTATGCCATCACCCGCAATCCTCTCATCTCCTGCCTTGCAGCCTTGGGCTTTGCAGCAATTTACATCCTTATCCTCCGCAAAATCCAGGAACGATGGAAGGAGAAGGTGTTTTTTGAGGTGGGGGAGAGGAGGATACCTTACACCCGTGAAACCTTGACAAGTTGAAAAAAATCTGATATAAGAGGGATGATGCTTCTCTATCTTCTTTTTGTATCTCCACCTGTTAATGTTCATGCCTACGACACTCCTGATGATGCAGGAGGGAGTATAACTGTTGAGTGGTCCCCACCACCTGGAGTGGAGGTAAAGTTTTATGAAGTTTACCGTTCATGTGAGGGGGGACCTTATGAATTTATTGGAAAGTTCATAGGGAGTCTTCATTCCTATGTTGATAAGGGGCTTGAGGATGGAAAGAAATACACCTACAGGATAAGGCTCATTGATGTGAATGGAGATACATCCGAGTTTTCCATGCCCTCATCTCCTGCTGTTCCATCTCCCCAGTGGTTCAAAAAGGGGAAGCTAAATCTTTTCATAGCCGTTGTCCTTTACTTTGGATTTCTCATATTCTTTGTCCAGTCCGCAAAGACAGGAAAGAGATTATTTATAAGAAGAATAGCAGGGCTTGATGCCCTTGATGAGGCAGTTGGAAGGGCAACCGAGATGGGAAGACCAATACTTTATGTCCCGGGACTTGGAACCATGGGTGATGTTGCAACCATAGCATCCGTGAATATATTGAAACCCGTTGCAAAGAAGGCTGCGGAATATGAAACGCCGATAATTGTTCCAAATCGTGACCCGATTGTTATGACAGTTGCACAGCAGGTTGTGAAGGAGGCATATCTTGAGGCAGGCAGACCCGATGCATACCGGGAAGACAACGTGTTCTATCTCACCGATTCCCAGTTTGCCTATGCTGCTGGTGTTGATGGAATAATGATGAGGGAGAGGCCTGCAACGAATCTCTTTATGGGTATGTTCTATGCTGAGTCTTTGATTCTTGCTGAGACCGGTAATATGACAGGGGCAATACAGATTGCCGGGACTGATGCTGTTGCCCAGTTGCCTTTCTTTATAGCCGCATGTGATTATACGATAATTGGTGAGGAGCTTTATGCTGCGAGTGCATATCTTTCACAGGACCCGAAACTCGTTGGCTCACTCAAGGCACAGGATCTCGGAAAGGCAATTCTCATGTTCCTTCTCCTGCTTGGAAGCATCCTTTCTCTGTGCAACATACCCCTTATCCTGAACTTCTTCAGAACCCTTTAAGGAGGTGGGATGAGAAGGACAGGACCTCTTGTGGTTGCGTTTATAATGGGATTTGCAATGATATTCCAGTACTTCATCCCCCATCCTCTTTCCCAAAAGTTCTACGAAATAATGGTCCAGCAGTGGCTTATAATCATAAGTATATTCCTCTACCTCTTTGGTTTGAGGAGTTTTACCCTTTATCACTATCACAAGGTAAGAAGGAAAAAGGAAGGATGGTATTTTTCCCTGATAGCGCTCCTTGCTGCGCTCATCACGGTTATCATTGGCTTTGGAACCCGAAGAGGACCTCTTTTTGATAAAATATACGACTACATCCTTGCACCCCTTCAGGCAACGATGTTCTCCCTGCTTGCCTTCTTCATTGCTTCTGCGGCATACCGGGCATTCAGGGCAAGGAACCTCGAGGCAACGCTTTTGCTGGTTACTGCAACCATTGTTATGCTTGGAAGGGTTCCCTTTGGTGCATTCATGTGGCACAAACTCCCTGATGTTGTTGAATGGATTCTCAAGTATCCAAACATGGCAGCCCAGAGGGGAATCCTCATAGGGGTTGGACTTGGAATGATAGCAACATCCATGAAGATAATCCTTGGAATTGAGAGAAGTTACCTTGGAGGTGAATAGTGTGGGAAAAATTGCTGAGACTGGATAGAAGGTGGATTTTTGTGCTTGTTGCCCTTTCGGTTCTCATTCCTCTTTTAAGGCCTCTGGGATTGCCTATGAGGACTACAGAACCCGTTCTCAATCTCTACACCTACATAGATACCCTGAAGCCCCACGATAAGGCTGTTATTCTTGTTACGGACTTTGACCCCTCCACCATGCCGGAACTTTTGCCCATGGCAGAGGCGATAATGAGGCACTGTTTTGCGAGAAAGATACCCCTTATCCTCTATGGTGGAATGTATCCGACATTTGTTGGAATGGCAAAGATGGCTCTTTCCAGGGTTTTACCTGATTTTCCTGATGTAAAATACGGTGAGGATTATGTTTTCCTGGGATACATACCCGGAACATCCCTTATAATTCTCTCGATGGGAGAGTCCATATCAAAAACGTTTGGAAATGACTACTATGGAAATAAACTTGACTCCCTCCCCTTAATGCAGCGTGTCAAGAACTACGACCAGGTTGCACTGGTTATAGACCTTTCAGGTTCCGGAACACCCGTCTGGTGGATAATATACGGATACCAGAGGTATGGGGTGAGGGTTGGATGTGGAACGACCGCGGTTTCTGCAGCACAGTACTATCCCTATCTCCAGACAGGGCAGTTTGTGGGAATGCTTGGAGGACTGAAGGGAGCGGCTGAGTATGAGACCCTGATAGAGCGTGCTGGCATACCTCCCGGGAGAAAGACAGCATCCATAGGAATGGATGCACAGTCCATAGTCCATCTCATGCTCATATTCCTCATAATCCTTGGTAATATAGGATACTTCATCGTAAGGAGGAAAAGATGAGCACAAATCCATGGGTATGGGTAGCGGCATTTCTGACACTCGCAATATATTCCTTTCTCTATAAAGACAATCCTGTTTACAGGTTTGCAGAACATATATTCATGGGAGTTTCTGTTGGATATGGGCTTGTTCTCTTCTGGTATAACTCGGTTATTCCCAGGCTCTGGGAACCGCTTGTGAAGGGGACAGAGCCAACGAGATTCTTCCTTCTCATCCCCATCCTCATAGGTGCCCTGACCTTCTCTCTTTTTGTTCCCAGGTATTCCTGGCTTGTGAAATATACGCTTGCATTTGTTGTTGGAGCAAGCGCAGGACTTTCAATTCCCCTGAGCTTTGAGACAAACATATTTGAACAGGTTCGCTCCACCATACTTACAAGACAGATGCTCTCAGGATGGGGGATGGTGAGCAATCTTATAATGTTTATCGGTGTCATAGTAACACTTGCCTACTTCTACTTTTCCATGGAGCATAAGGGCGTTATAGGAAAGACTGCAAGGATAGGAAGAATATACATAATGATAGCATTCGGGGCATCCTTCGGATACACGGTTATGGCACGTGTATCCCTTCTTATAGGAAGGATGCAGTTTTTGCTCCATGACTGGCTTGGAATAATAAAATGATATTGCTTTTTTCCTTGATTATAACGGATACCCCGGACGATGGAGGGGGGAGCATCACGATAAAGATTGAACCCCTGCCTCCTGGCGTTCAGGAGGTGAGGATTTACAGGGAGGGGGAGTTTGTGCACTCTCTTGTTCCTCCTTCATGTGAATATCAGGACCAGGGGCTTGAGAATGGGAAAGAGTATCACTATCGGGTTGAGTATGTTTTTGAGGATACGGTTGTGGTTGAGGAGGGGAGTGCGGTTCCTGTTGCGCAGTGGTTCAATAAAAAAAGGGTAAATGTTCTCATCCTCATGCTCATTTTCTCCGCATTCATCCTCACCATGATAAGGCTTGCAAGGACCCAGGAACTCTTTATAAGAAAAATACCTGCACTTGATGCAATAGATGAGGCGGTTGGAAGGGCAACGGAGATGGGGAAGCCCATCCTTTACGTCCCCGGAATAGGTGACATAACCATGCCTGAAACCCTTGCTTCTCTTGCAATTCTGGGGAGGGTTGCAAAGAAGACGGCAGAATACGGGGCTGATATACTTGTTCCAAACTGGGATGCGGTTGTGATGACTGCTGCGCAGGAGGTTGTCAAGCAGTCATATACCGAGGCAGGAAGGCCTGACCTTTACAAGGAAAGAAACATAATGTACCTCACATCCGAGCAGTTTGGATTTGCTGCTGGTGTTGATGGAATAATGATGAGGGAGAAACCTGGTGCCATATTCCTTCAGGGAACATTCTTTGCAGAGTCCCTCATCCTTGCGGAGACGGGCTTCTCCATCGGGGCAATACAGATTGCAGGAACCGTCCAGACTGCACAGTTGCCTTTCTTTGTTGCAGCATGCGATTATACACTCATTGGTGAGGAATTGTATGCAGCATCAAGTTACATAACCAGGGACCCTGTCATGCTTGGAACGATAAAGGGTTCGGACTGGAGCAAGGTCCTTATAATGTCCATAATAGGAATATGCGCAATCCTTGGAACGCTTGCGCACTTTATGCCCGGGCTTGAAGGTGTGTATCAGAACCTTATAAACTGGTTCTCACCAAAATGATGCAGCGCAAACTTCCTTTGCTCATAACCTTTGTTACCGGTGTTATAATGGTGGTTGCCTTCTTTGTCCCCCATCCACCTCTTGGTGGACTTGAGCAGGTATCCCTGAGGTGGTATTCAATCATTGCAGGATTCACCCTTCTTCTTGGTGCTGATTCCCTTATAAGGACACATATAAGGAAGATAAGGAGAAGGGAGAATGTGTTTTACTCAACGGTTCTTCTATGCGCACTCGGTCTTGCAATAGGTGCAGGGGCACATGCCTTTATAACCCGGGGAAGTGCATTTGAGTCCGGAACCTTCTTCATGTACCTCTACGATAACCTCCTCATTCCCCTCCAGGCAACGATGTTCTCCCTGCTTGCCTTCTTCATTGCATCTGCTGCATACCGGGCATTCAGGGCAAGGAATCTTGAGGCGACTCTGCTGCTCATAGCGGCGGTTCTTGTCATGCTTGGAAGGGTTCCTCTTGGAGAGATGATGTGGAGTAAACTTCCGGTGATTGCCGAGTGGATATTCAACATTCCCCAGATGGCAGCAAAGAGAGGAATTCTCATTGGCTCTGCTCTTGGTGCGATTGCGATGTCTCTGAGAATAATCCTTGGAATAGAGAGAACCTATCTCTCATAGGAGGAGCGATGGGATTCTGGGAGAGAATGGCGAGGATTGACAGAAGGATAATCTATCTCTTCATCGCTGTTGTTGTCATTGTTCCCATCCTCCTCCAGATCACACTGCCTGTAACCGTATCACCTCCCGTGAGGATGGCATATGAGACAATAGATGCACTTCCCGAAAGTTCCGTTGTTATGATTTCCATAGACTACGATGCTGCCTCCATGCCAGAGTTGCAGCCCATGCTCAGGGCAATTTTGCATCACTGCTTTTCAAAGAATTTGAGGGTTCTCATGATTGCCCAGTGGGCGCTCGGTGTTCCCCTGGGTATAGAGGCTCTTGAATCGGTGGCAAAGGAGTACGGGAAAAAGTACGGGGTGGACTATGTCAATCTTGGATTCAGACCGGGTGGTATGGCGCAGATGGTGGGTATGGGGAAAGAGATAAGGGACTACTTTTTAACGGACTACAGGGGAACACCCATAGACTCCCTTCCCATGATGAGACACATTCACAACTATCAGGACATAGCCTTGCTTGTCGGGCTTGAGGCTGGTGCAACGGGTGATATGTGGGTTATATATGTGGGTGGAAGATACAGGCAGGATATCATCCTTGGGGTTACTGCTGTTATTGCTCCTGATGCGTATCCCTATCTTCAGGCAGGGCAGATAAAGGGGCTTATAGGAGGACTGAAGGGTGCGAGTGAGTATGAGTATCTGGTTGGAAAGCCCGGGCTTGGAATGGCTGGAATGACTGCCCAGTCCTGTGCGCATATTCTCATAATCCTCTTCATAATCATAGGTAACATAGGATACTTCATGATGAGGAGGAGAAAGTGATGGAGGTTCTTGGAGTATGGATAGCAGCGGGATTGACCCTGTGCATTTTCTCCTTCCTTTACAGGGATAACCCATTCTATAAATTTGCGGAGCATCTCTATGTTGGATTTTCAGCAGGATACTGGCTTGTTTATACCTGGGAATACACAATAAAGGGAATGCTCATAGACCCTATAAGATTGCAGCATGCATATTCTGTTCTCATTCCTGGATTCTTTGGTGTTCTGATGCTTTCAAGATGGTTTCCCAGGATTGCATGGCTCAGCAGGATAAGTATATCATTTACGGTTGGAATAGGTGCTGGACTTGCATTAACAGGGCAGATTCATGGATTTATCCTTCCCCAGTTAAAGGCAACCCTTCTTCCACTCACATCCATAAATAACTTCCTTATAGTATTTGGTGTTATAACAACGCTCTTTTATTTCTTCTTCTCAAGGGAGAGGAAGGGTTTAACCCGTGTATTTGCAAGGATAGGGATTGTTTACATAATGGTTGCCTTTGGTGCGGCATTCGGATACACGGTCATGGCAAGAATTTCCCTGCTCATTGGAAGATTCCTCTTCCTCTTCAGGGACTGGCTGCATATAATAAAGGTATGAAGAACAGAACATCTTATCTTGATGAGATAATAAGAAAAAGAAAAGAAAGACTGGAAAAAGAGAGAAAAGAGATTCTTGAGAGGGTTAAAAATGCTCTTTTGAGGATAAGAGAGAAGTATGGGATAAAGGAGGCATACATCCTTGGTTCACTTGTAAGGAAAAATGCATGGGGGGAGAATTCCGATGTGGATGTTGCGGTGGGAGGCGCAAGCATGCACATTCTTTCCATAATGAAGGAGATAGAGGATGTCGTGAACAGGGAGGTGGATGTTGTGGACCTTGACGCTGTCCCTGTTCCTGATGGATTCAGAAGAAAGGGGTTGAGGGTATATGGATAAGAGAATTTTTGAGGCAGAGATAAAGGACAGAATGGAGGTTGTGAAAAGGATTTATGAAAAGATAAAAAAGAGGAGGGAAAGTTTCAAGCACAGTGTTGAGGGAGTAGAGAGCATGGCACTTCAATTGCACAATCTTTATGGTGCCTATGAGGAGGTGATGAAACTTGTGGCAGAATATTTTGAGAATCAGATTGAACCTCCCATGTATCATAAAAATCTTCTGAGGAGGATGAAACTGGAGATAGAGGGAGTGAGACCTGCTTTGCTTTCTCAGGAGACCTTTTCCCTGCTTGATGAATTGAGAAGGTTCTACCACTTTCTCAGGCATGCCTACGGGGTGGAGTTACGTGCGGAGAAGGTTGAGGAGATGGTTGAGATAGCCATTAAGGTTGAGCCTTTGTTTTTAAAAGACCTGGAGCGTTTTATCTCCCTTCTATGATTTACCTTTTAAAAACAGGTTTCAGGGACCCTTATGAAAACATGGCAATAGACGAGGCATTGATGGAGTTTGTGAAGAAAGAAGGAATACCTGTTTTGAGGTTTTTCAACTTCTCACCCCCCTCAACCACCATTGGATTTCACCAGCGAATAGAGGAATGGTTGCTTGAACTTGAAAAGAAGGGGGTTCCGTGGGTGAGGAGACCAACAGGCGGGAGGGCGGTATTCCATGATGGAGATTTAACCTATTCTCTCACGTTCCCTGAGGACCACGAAATCTTCGGGGGTTCTGTTCCCGTATCCTTTATGAAAATCTCCCAGGGATTTAAAAGAGGATTTGAACTTGCAGGAATAAGGGTTGAACTTGAAAGTAAAAAGGGAATAAAGGGGACAGGATTCTGTTTCAGTGCAACATCCCTTTACGAGTTCACAATAAACGGAAAAAAAATCATGGGAAGTGCGCAGGTGAGGAGGGATGGGGTTGTTTTGCAGCAGGGAACGGTAGTTATCAGGTACCCTTCCCCTCCATTCCCCCATGTTCCGGGAATGGGAGCGATAGAGGACGTAAAAGAAATTTCCCTTGAGGAATTGCAGGATAAAATGGTTCAGGGATTTCAGGAAGTTTACGGGATTGAATTCAAACCCCTTTCTTTGTCTTCACTTCCCCCTGTTCCTGTTGAAAAGTATCGCTCAAGGGAGTGGAACTGGAAAGAATCACGGCCCCGGCAATGAGTTTTTCTCCATCGTAAAATGCTGCAATCTGTCCGGGTGTAACCGCCCATACGGGTTCCTCAAATTCAACCTTCCTCTTTTCCCAGTCTATTTTTCCCCTCACAGGAGGTGACCGGTATCTTACCTGGATTAAAAGAGAGGAGGGGGGATTTTCACAGAATAGATTTGGTTCATTAAACTCAAGCCCTTTGGAATAAACCTCCTCCCTTTCTCCCACCCAAACATTTTCCTTTTCTATTTTCACAACATAAAGGGGTCTTTTGTGTGCTATCCCGATAGCCCTTCTCTGTCCTATGGTGTATCTGAAAATTCCCTTATGCCTCTTTATCTTCCTTCCCTTCCATATTATCCATCCTGTTCCCTTTATCCCCCTTTCCTCAAAAAATTCCCCCACCCTTTTCCCTTCAAGGAAACAGACATCATGGCTTTCCTTTTCGTGCATGGGTAAAAAGGAGGGGAAATTTTTCCTCACCTCCTCTTTTGAATAATCGCCGAGGGGGAATAGAATGTGGGAGAGGTTTTCTTTTTTTACAAGAGAAAGAAAATAACTCTGGTCTTTCCATCCATCCCTTCCCCGGTAAATAAAATCCCCTTTCTTTCTCACGTAATGTCCGGTTGAAACAAAAGAAAATCCATGAGTTTTTGCATACTCCACAAGGTACCCGAACTTTATCTCTCTGTTGCAAAGGGCACATGGATTTGGTGTGAGACCACGTGTGTAGAATTCAATAAAGGGTTTTATAACCCGTTCCTCAAAAAGGTCTTTTAAATCAAGGATTCTCAGGGGGAGGTTCAGTTCCTTTGCAGCCCTTTCCGCCCACTCAACCCCTTTTTCATGAAATGGGGAGAGGATGTAGTAAAGGAGTGTAACCTCGTATTTCTCACGCAGTAAAAAAGCAGCCCAGGTTGAGTCTATCCCTCCGCTGAACTGGTGAAGGATTTTCATCCTATCTCAACCATCCGCTCTATGGACTCCCGGGCGTCCTTTATTATCTCAGGAGGAAGTTCAATCTTATGCTTCATATCCCTCAGTGCCTCATACACGCTTTCTAAGGTTATTGATTTCATTCCGTCGCATATCTTTGGTTCTCCAAGGGAATAGAACTTTTTACCGGGAAATTCCCTTTTCAATCTCTCTATCAACCCGCATTCCGTCCCTATAACAAACTCATCTCTTTCTGATTCCCTGACCCTTTTCACCATCCCGTTGGTGCTCAATACATAATCCGCAAGCTCAACCACCTCGGGATTGCACTCAGGATGCACGAGTATTTCGGCATCTGGATGTTTTTCCCTTGCCTCAAGCACTTCCTCTCTCGTGAACTTCCTGTGGACATAGCAGTATCCTGGCCAGAGAATTACTCTTTTGTTTACGTGTTTTGACACCCAGTCCCCAAGATTTATGTCCGGAGCAAATATTATTTCTTTCTGTGAAAGGGAATTTACAACCTTTTCTGCATTTGCAGATGTGCAGCATATATCACACGCAGCCTTTGTCTCTGCGTTTGTGTTTACATAGCATACAATCGGGTCCTCAGGGAATCTCTCTTTTATCTTTCTTAAATCCTCTCCTGTCACCATGTCTGCCATGGGGCATACTGCGTTTAAGGATGGTAAAAGAACGGTTTTTTCAGGGGAGAGTATTTTTGCCGTCTCTGCCATAAATCTCACACCGCAGAAGACAATAACCCTTTCCTTCACCTCCATTGCCTTTCTGGAAAGGTCAAGGGAATCTCCGAGAAAGTCTGCTATCTCCTGAACCTCGGGTATCTGGTAGTTGTGGGCAAGGATTATGGCATCCCTTTCCTTTTTCAGTCTGAGTATCTCCTCTTTCATTCCTTACCTCCGGTTAAAAGGTCAAACGCGTTGTACATCCAGAAAAGTAAAACAAGGTCAAAGAAAAACCTGCGCGTTTTGTAGGAGTAGTTGTAGTAATTGTAATATCTAATGACCTCCTCAGGGTCTTTTTTGGAAAGGTAAAGGTTGTGTGTGTAGAGATAGAGCAGGTGAGAAAGCGCAAGCCCCCCTGCACTTATCACCGCACCGGTTCTCAAAAACTCTCCCCTCTTTTTATTCCCGTAGTTTTTCTGGTATCTTCCAGGAATGAGGTAGTCCTTCCAGGAGGGAGGGGGTATGGGTTCTTTTTCCTCTTTTTCCTTTAAAGAGGCAAAATATTCCTTCTGTGCTTCCCTGAATACCTGAATTATCTTTGGGGATACAAAGTCCGGGTCAAGGTAGTAATCGGGTGCCATGGAGAGAATCTGCAGGAAAACGTCTTTTGCTTCTTCGTTTCTTTCAAGGGCAACAAGGGAAAAAGCAAGGTAGGTTCTTATCGGAATTTCTTCACCCTTATCGTAATCCCTATCAAAAAGTGCCCTTCTTGCAAGGGTTACAACCTTACCATACTCTCCCCTGTCGTAGAGAAGGATTATTTTCTTCAATGCCTCAGAAGGAAAAAGAAAGAGGGGTATCAGTAAAAGGAGTGGTGTTTTTCTAATCTCCTCCCCCTTTCTATCTCTATCTCCTCCTTATAGGTTCCGTATTTAGGATGTTTCAGTTCAAGTGTGTGTTTTCCCGGTTCAAGCGGTATCTTTCCCATGGGTGTAACCCCTATTTTTTCCCCGTCTATATAAACCTCTGCCCAGGGTTTCACCTTTACTATAAGATAACCATATTTTTCCGGAAGGTCAACCGAAAGAAGAAGTGTGTCGTTCTTTTTTATTTCCACTGTTTCCGTAACTGCCTCTCTTGATGGATTTTCAAATCTTATTATGTGTTTTCCCTCTTTCAGTTTGAAAGGCTCACCAAAGGGAGTTTCCCCCGCCTTTTTCCCGTCTATGAAAACGTATGCCCAGGGGGTTGATGTGATTTTGAGCCATCCGTATCCCGGGGGTGTGGGCTGGGGTTTTTTTTCTTCTTCCGGAGGCGGGGGTGGTTGCACGGGCTTTGATGGCTTTTCTATTTTTCTCTCAATGCGTGGAGGTGGAGGAGGTTTGGCTTCAGGAATTTCAATTTCTTTTCCCTTCCATTCCCAGAGAATAACACTCAAAAGAAGTAAGGTAAGAAGGACAAGGGTTCTTATCTCCTTTTTTCTTTCAGCAGGGACTTCAGGAAGAGGGAGAGTCGGATCTTTCAGCCAGTGGATGAACTCCCTTTTTCCGATGGAGAGATACCTTTTGATGTCCTCATCTATCTCTTCACAGGATTGGTATCTGTCCTTTGGATTTTTTGCAATGAGTTTCATTATTATCCTTTCAATCCCTTCGGGGATTTTCACGAGCTGGGAGGGAGGGGGAATTTTGCCGTAAAGAATTTTGTTTATTGTTTCGTATGGGGTCCTTCCCCTTGTTGGCACTTCTCCTGTTACCATCTCATACAGCATTATTCCGAGGGCAAAGTAATCGGATTTCTCGCTGTATTTTTTTCCCGAGAGAACCTCAGGGGCTATGTATTCTGGTGTTCCAACATACATTCCGGGTTCTGTGACTCTCGGATATGCCTCACCAAATGCAAGTCCGAAATCCGCAATTTTTATCTCCCCTTTTTCCGAGATCATTATGTTTTCAGGTTTTACATCCCTGTGAATTATTCCTTTTGCATGTGCGTATTTTATTCCTGAGAGGATTTCCTTCATTATGTAGAGTGCAGCAGGAACGGGTATTCTTTCCCTTTCTTTTATTATCTCCCTCAGGGTTTTTCCCTCAATGTATTCAAGAACTATGAATGCCTCTTCTCCTTTTCTTTCGTAATGCAGGAATTTTATAATGTTTGGATGGTTCAGGGTTTTGAGTATTTCCGCCTCTCTTTCAAATCTTATGAGGAAGTCCGCGTCTCCTGCGAGGTGGGGATGGAGTTTTTTTATAACCACGCGCTTTCCTCCCCACTCTCCGAGGTAAACCGTTGCCATCCCTCCCACTGCTATTTTTTCTTTTATAATAATTTCCTTCATCTTAAAAATTTTACACCAGATTAATATGCCATGTCAACCAGTTATGGTTTTTGATTAATTGAACGGCTCTTTGTCAAGAATATCTGATTGATTTTTGAAAGGCTGTTTTTAACGAGGTTTTTGATTTTCATGCGCACCTCCTTTTTTTTGAACTCATGGTCCCCACGACCAAGCATTTTGAGGATGAACCCCTTCCATAAAGCCCCATAACCTGGATAACCCCGGATATTTAACAGAGATTCTTATTATATACACCCGAGGTATTTTGGAAAAACTCAAGCACACCTCAAAGGGGTTATCTCAGCCCCTTTCAAGAATCCGGGATAAATTATTTTTATAACTCCCCGGGAGTATTTTCTGATTATCTCAAAAGAACACGCAGGAATAAAAGAAATCCCTTGCTTTCGTTTTCCATTATCTCAAGGTTCTTCCTCGCCTCTTCATACTCAGGATTTAATTCAACCGCCTTCTGGAGATGGGAGATGGCTGAGTTGAACAACGCCCTTATCTTGACAAGATATGCCTTTGCAAGCGTATTGTGTAACTCCGGAGAGTCTGGATGTTCTAAAAGGCGGGTTTCAAGAGCGTCTATTATTTCATCAATTGTGGGAAGATAATTCCGGTAAGGACTGAATTTGGCAAAGATGGTGAATTCATCTATGAGGGGGTGCACATCCACAGGTTCAAGTTCTCTTTCTATCTCCTTCATTATCTCCAGCGCCCCTTTTACATCCCCATTTTCCAGTCTCTCAAGCCCTTCTCTATATTTATTTCTCTGGAATCTTTTATCTATAATTCCCGCATGTTTGAGATACATTGCTGCCCTATCAGGAGCATCCTCAAGCAGGAGAATTCCCAGGTAAAAATATGCCTCCCCATACTCCGGATTTAACTCCCTTGCCTTTTCAAAAAGTTCCTTTGCTTTTTCTTTATTTCCTGTCAGGAGCATGAGTTTGCCGTAGTGAAAGTAGTAAGCCGGAGCATCGGGGAAGAGCTCTATTGCCCTTTTAAATTCCTCTTCAGCCTCCTCATACCTTTTCTCACTCATAAGGATTAAGGCAAGCCCAAAATGAGCGTCAGGAAGTTCTGATAAAGATAGTGCATTTCGATATGCCTCTTCAGCCTCCTTTAAAAATCCTCTTCTCCTCAGGATATTTCCAAACCTTACTTCTATCTCTGCATTCTTATCCTCCCTTATCTTCCCTTTTATATCCTGGAGTTCCTGAACCTCCTGGGTCACTTCCCGGTGGAGGGAATGGACCAGTTGAAGAACATCTTTTTCCTTTATTCCCCTCTCATATCCCCTTTCCCGGAATACCACCACCCTTCCTTCCCTGAATACCTGGGATACAACCCTCAGATTTGATGCATCGTTAAATGTCTCAACGTGATATTCCCCCACCTGGGTATCGAGTCCCATCCCCTTCATTTTTTCTCCTTCTTAAGTTCATTATATGCAAAAAGCAATCGGTCCATCGGCTTCCACAGATTCATCCTCCTGAGTATCCTTTTTATCCTCATCCTTCCTGTATCATAGCCCTCATCCCTGAGCATCCGAAGGAGCCTTCTGGGATGGATAAGTGGGTCATCAACAATTATCTCTTTTATACGCTCTTCAAGGGATTTCTTTTCCTCAACCTCTACCCCAAAGTGGGAGAGTGCATCCTCAACCGTTTCAAATGCCTTTATAATCTGGTCAAGTTCGAGAAGGTTGTATATTGCCTGAACCTCCCTTTTCATCCCACAGAATACAATATCACCACCCGATTGTTTTATTCTTTTTAACCTCCCCAAAATGGCACCCCACCCGGCAGAGGAGACATAGTTTACATCTGAGAGGTCTATGATGAACTTTCTGCCATCCTCTATTTCCCTGTCCATTTCCTCTTTAAGTTTTCCTGCTGTTATGGAATCAATGGACCCAGAGATATGCAATATTACCACATCCTTTTTCACTTCCTTTCTTATCTCTATCATCCTTCCCTCCTCATTACAACAAAGGTTATATCGTCTGCCTGAGGTGCATTGCGGGTAAACTCCTTCACACTCTTTTCCACCAGCCTCACCGCCTCTCCCACATCCACAGGCATTTCTCTCAGAACCTCCTCAAGCCTCTGCTCCCCATACATTTCCCCTTCCGGGTTCTTTGCCTCTGTAACACCATCGGTGTAGATAAAGATTGTATCACCCTCCTCAACCTCCTTTTCCAGGACCTCAAGGCTCTTTATATACTCCTCAGGCGAAATAAATCCAAATCCCAGGGGCATCCCCCTGGGCTTGTATTTCAGGAGTTCTTTATCCTTCAGGATGTAAAATGGATTGTGCCCACACGATACAGCCTCTATTTTCTCTCTTTGAAGAATCATAAACAAAAGGGTTATGAACATGCCTTCCGGTATCTCCTTTAAGAGAACCTCATTCACATTTTTTATTATCTCTTTTATTCCCTTCCCCCTGGCAACCTCCATCTTCAGCAACATCTTGAGCCCGCTCATTATGAGGGACCCACCAACGCCCTTTCCGGATACATCTGCTATCACAATCCCCATCCTCTCTCCCATGGGGAAGAAATCGTAATAATCACCTCCTACCTCCATCGCAGGTCTGTAAAACGCACCTGTTTTCCATCCCGGAAATTCCGGAACCTCCTGGGGGAGCAGGGAACTCTGGATGTCCCTTGCTATTTCCATCTCCCTCTTCATTCTTTCCTTTTCTATCAACTCCTCCTGAGCCTTTTTTAACTTCCGTGCCATCTCATTCACCACATATGCAATCCTTCCTATCTCATCGCTTCTCTTCACCTCTATTCTCCTGTCAAAGTTTCCTTCACCAATCTCCTCTATTCCCCGGGTTATTTCCTCAACCGAACCAAGGATGAGTCTTGAGATTATAAGAATCCCAAGCAAACCCAGGGAGACCATCAACGACCCAACCACAATGACCCACATGAGGGATGTTGTTATGGATTTCTTTATCTCTTTCAGGGATAAACCAATGGAAACAGAGCCAAGTTTTACCCTCACATATTTAACAGGAACAACTATCTTTATTATATCTTTCTCCATTTTTACAACCGCAGAATCAGGAGGTGGATTTACCTTTTTGCCGAGTTTTTTTCTATCGGTATGGGCGATTATTTCCCCATTTTCATCGGTTATGTAACAGTATTCAACCCCGGGATTTTTCTCCTTCGCCCTGTCAACAAACATGAAAAGGAGCAAATCATCCCTGTTTATTATGGGGTCCTGCGCACTGTTTGCAATATTTTCACATATTGCAATTCCTCTCAATATCATCTCTCTGGATAGTATTTTCTTTTCATGAAACAGGAAATACAGGGTGAGACTCCCGAGGGTCAAAAGAAGAAGGGAGGTTGTGAGTATGATGAGGCGCCCCCTCAATCCCATGCCACCTCCAGGGTTAACTCGTTTGTCTTTCCCCTCTTCCTGAAGGTTACATTCTCCGTTAACTTTTCAAGCATCCTGAGCCCAAGCCCACCTTCTCTTTCCTTTTCGATTACCTCATCCAGAGGGATGGGAGAGAGTTTGCGGGTTCCTTTTCCCTTGTCCTTTATTATTATCTTAATCCCCTTCTCCTTTGGATGGAAGATGACCTCATAGAAGAGCCCTTTATCCTCCCCCAGTGAGTGCCTCACGACATTCGTCGCAGATTCCTCAAGAATGAGTTTCAATGCATGTATCTTCTCTTCCGGCATCCCCAGAAAAAAACCAACCCTCTCCCCAATCTCCCTCAAGAGGGGTATATACTCAAGAGATGATGGGAGCCTTATTGAGATTTCACCTCTTCTCAACCACAACCTCCGTTCCTTTGCCTTCTTCAGGAACCTTTATCTCAATCTTCCCAAATTTCCTCTCTATGAGTTCAAGCCCCCGTCCCCTTCCCTCTATTGCCTTCCTTCTGCGAAATCCCCTTCCATAGTCTATAAATGAGATGCGAGGAGGGGATTTACTTCTTATACATACCTTTACCTCTCCTGGTCTACCCTCATACCCGTGATGGATTGCATTGTGTAAAAGTTCCTTTACAAGAAACTCCAGTTCATCAGGGTCTAATGGGAGTGATTCAAGATATTTGTAAGCCAGTGCGGCATATTTCATATCCGCAGGGAACTTTATGCATTCATTTTTGAGTTCGGGGAAGAACTTTCCTATTTCCTGTATCTCATCCATCACCCTCTCCTGAGGAACAAAGTCCCTCAATATCTTTACCCATCTCTTTCTCAGCTCAACAACAAACCCCTCCATCTTCCTTCTCTCTTCCACCATCTCCTCCGGGAATGAAGACTCATCAACTTCTTGAAAGTGTTCAAGTATGTTGAGGGTTCTCAATCCCTCCTTCACATATTCATTTGCATAAATACAGACCTTCTCTTTTTTTCTTGAAAGGAAAAGATACAAAAGCCCTAAGGCTGTGGAACTCATGAAGTTTACAAGAGAAAGGTGGAGGAAATAATCGCGGGGTTTCTGAAACAAAAATGTATGTTTTTCCCTCCATTCATTTATGGGGTCCGAATCCAGGGAACCCCAGAAGATGATATAGACTGAATCATTGTATATCATTGACCATCCCATTGAGTAAAAAGTTCCCCTCTCCTTCATTTCCCCTCAAGTTTCTTTACCTTTTCAAGTTTCTCCCTTGCCCTCTCAAGATTTTTGCGTGCCTTCTCAAAGGCAGGGTCTATCTCCAGGACCTTCTCCCAGTATGCAATCGCCTCCTCAAGCCTGTCCTTTGTGTATGCGTTTATCCCCTTCATGTAGAGTTCATAGACATCCACCTTTCTCTTCTTCTTTTTCACAAGCTGGAGATACTTCTTTGCCCTTGTGAGGGTTGAATCAAGCCTTAATGCAAATTCAAACTCTATTTCAGCCTCTCCATACTTTCCAGCCCGGTAAAGTTTCTCTCCCTCTGTAAGATGCTTCACTGCCTCTTTCCTTATCCTCTCCTGAATTTCTTTGAAGTCTTTTCTTGCCCTGACGTATGAGGGGAACTTATTTAAGAGGCTCTTCATTATCCCCTTTGCATCCACAGCCCTTCCCTCTTTTAGCAATTTTTCTATTCTCTTGAGTTCCCTATCTATTATGCTCTCTATCTTCTTCTTTGCCCTGGATATGTAACTCTGCAGTGTTTTATTGGTTGGGTCTATCTTGAGCCCTTTCCTCCATGAGGATATTGCCTTCTCATAATCTCCTTTCTTATAATAATTCATCCCTTCCTCTATATACCTTCCCACCCTTCCCTCTTCCCTTCTCCTTTCAGCCATGGCACGGGTTGTGGCATCAAACCATTTAAGAGCAAGGGGATTCTGAGGGTCAAGCCCCAGAGCCCTTGAGAATGCATCTATTGCATTGAAGTAATCACCTTTTTTGTAGTAATCAATCCCCTCGTTTATTATGCGATTCACCTTCCTTTCCTTAAGTATGCTCCTCACCTCTTCAAGTTTTCTCCTTGCCTCCTCATAATCCGGATCCCATATGAGAGCCATGTCAAACGCCTTCTCAGACTCTTCAAGTCTTCCCTCCCTCATGTATTCCACCCCCATGGTATAGAATGACTCTGCTGTGAGTCTGGCCCTCTTTTCTATCTCTCTCCTTACAATCTCCTTCTTCCTTTCCTCCTCAAGTTTTTTCCAGTATGGGGTAATAGAGAGGGTAAATATGTGGGTCAGACCGAGTGGACCATAAGGGACGAATGCATAATCTATTGATACTCCAAACTTTCTCACTCCCAGACCAAACCTGAATCCTCCGGTGGTTCCGCTGCTATATCCCCCCCTTATAAACAAAACATCCTTTATCTTCCCTTCAAGCCCTGCCTTTATCCTGAACCCATCCGGGAATTCAAATTCCAGGATACCCCTTACAAATTCATTCTCATATCCCCCTCCCATCCCTATCCTTACCGGGAGCGGTGTGCTTTCCTCTCTGAATCTCATGGGCAACCCCAGATTCTTGAGTGCGAGCCCTCCAAATACATTTTTATTTATCCTTGAGGCAATCCCAATATCCAGGGCTCCGGATATGCCGGTATAGGTATCTATCTTCCCGTAGAGGAGTTTGAAACTTCCTCCCACTGAAAATTGCTTAAACCGGTATGCCCCACCAACATGGAAGGAGGAGAAGAGGGTGGAGAACAGGTAATCCGGTTCCGGGGTGGACTCTATCCGGTGCTCAAATCCCCCGGCATATAATAACCTCATCCCGGCCCCGAGTGTGAAATTTGGAAAAACATAAGTAAACGATGCATCATCATATCTTGTTCCCTGAAGGTACTCCCTGTGGGAGAAGGAGAAGGAGGCAGAGCTGGAGAATGATAGAAAACCGGGGTTTGAGAATATAGACCTTGCCCCATAAAATGCAGAATGCATCCCACCTCCGAGGGCAACCTCCTCTCCCCCGGTTTCAAGATTTACAAACAGAATTCCTGATAGAAGAAATATCATTTCACCACCACCATCTTTTTTATCACCCTTGCCTTCTCTCCTGTTTCAAGTGATGTTGCCTCGAAGATGACGAAGTAGATGTCGGTTCCTGTCTTTTCTATATCCCATTCTATCTCTCCCCTCTTCCCACCGGGGAAATTCCTTTCCTCTCTTGCTATCATTCTTCCTTCAAGATCGTATACCTCAACTTTCACGGTTGCATTCTCGTTTATCCAGAAGGAGAAGAATGCATAATTTCTCCATTTTGGAATTGGTGCAGGGTTGGGATATATCCAGACACTGTCTTCAGGAAGCAGAGTGAGGGCAGGATAGAGATAGAAGGTATCACATGATATTCCTTCATTCATGAACCGGTCGTATCCCTTAAGGATGAGCTCGCATGGTCCGCGATAGAGTCCTGCTGTTCCTGCTTTTCCTTTTACCGTATCTCCTGGTTCAAGTGTCAGGGAGAAGGATGTATCCCTTGAGGTAATTTCACAGAAGACCGGGGTATCCGGAAAGAGAGGCTCATCCGGTATTGCAATGAATTCAACCTCCTCCCCTATGTATGCAGATTCAGGGAGGATTATGGTAAAGGAGGGTCCCTTTGTATCCTCCTCCATGACCATTACTCTCAGACTCTCAGGTCTGCTTTCATTTCCCTGGCTATCCTTTGCCCTTACAATCAAAACATATTCCCCGTATGACTCAAAGGAAAGGGTGTCTTCCGTTTTCCAGAGTGTATCCCCAATCTTTTCCACAACCGATAACTCCCTTACCAATGTATCAATCCTTACCTCCCCTGATGAGAGGGCGTGGTTATCCCAGAGTTCTGTTCTCAATATTACATCTCCTCCTCCCCAGAGGGTCTCGGGAGTTACCTCTCCGGAGATAAATGGTTTTGTGGTATCCTGGGTAAAGAAGGAGAAATACATCGTTGTCTCCGTGGCATTTCCATAGAGGTCCTTTATACCGGATGCAAGGTATACGGTTACCGTTTCAAGTTCTGCAAAATCCTCATAGGGATTTATCTTGAGTGTGGAGTCTGTATCCTCGTAGGACATCCAGAACTCATGGGTCCCGCTCTTTTTCCCTTCAACCATCACCTTATCGCTTGTTAAACTTGCAGGGTCTATTTTTTCATTGAATGTTACATAGATCCAGGTATTCAGGGGAACACCATCTTCCCCATCCGCAGGGCTGGTATACGCAATCTCCGGAGGGAAGGTATCCACATATTCTGATACCCAGACCGTGATAGAATCTATGGGGCCAAAGTTCCCTGCCGTATCCCTCCCCTGGAAATAGATTCTGTGTTCCTCCCCTGCCTTCCATTGAGACATATCAAATGTATCCACCACGTCCTCTTTTATTGAATCAAACACTCCATCCACCGGGGAGAGTGGGATTGCAATCTTCATAGAGTCCACATAGTAGAATGCAGCGCTTATTATTGAGTTTCCCCTTCCAGAGTCCGAGATGGTTGCATAAACAATAAGGTCCTTTGTCCCTTCAGGAGGATACACCGGACTCGTTCCCATGTTAACCACCTCAGGTCCTCTGGAGTCCTTTATAAACACCCTCAGAATTCCACTTGACCCCTTTGTTCTGTCCCCTGGTTCTCCAAAGTCAAAGTCATTATCGTATGCATATACCTCATACACAAAATCCGTCCCGGCATTCTGTTTTGGTATTCTGTAATCGGTTATGAATGTATCTCCCGAAAGCCTGCTCATGGTGTATTCATTTGCATCCATCTCTATCTCCCCATCGTTATCCCATAAGAGGTAAACCCCCTGTCCCTGAGAGCCGGTTTCGTCATCGTATACCCCTGATGGATCTGTAATTACTGCTGATATGTAAAAAGAGGAGGTATCAGGGACCGTATCCGGGGAGAACCCTGAAAATTCAGGGGGGAGGGTGTCATCATCCGGGGTAACGGAGAGGATAATCGAGTCAAAATCTCCCCAGTTTCCGGATAAGTCCAGTCCATGCGCGTATATAGAGTGGTCTCCCAGGGAGAGTGTGGTTCCATCCAGATACACATAACTTGTTTCTACATTCTCATCAAATGCTCCATCTTCAGGAAAGAGAGAAATTCCATCTCCATTTCCCTTTATTGTATCTATAAATATCTCTCCCCCTCCTATCCCGGAGGCAATACTTGACGTATCCTCAAGCACAACCTCCACATATATCTTCCTTGCACCCTCGGTGGGATTGGGATATGCGTGAAGGGTATGAACCACAGGAGGTATTGTATCCCTTGAAGATGCGGCCACAAACTGGAAAGAATAGGAGGATTCGAGACTGTTTCCTGCGGTATCCTGGAGCTGGGTGGATACACTCACATGCAATGTCTCACCCGGGGAGAAGTCAGAGGATGGGTCCATGAGCACCTGATAGAGTGAGGTATCATAGGTCAGGGAGAATGTAAAAAGACCCGATGCAGTTCCGCTGAGCTCAAAGGCACTTTCCTTAATGGTGGATGTATCAAGTGGTTCTGAGAAGAATATGGAGATATTTGAGTTCAATGGAACATTTGTATCTCCATCCGCTGGCTTTGTCCCGGTTACATAAGGAGGTATTGTATCCGGAGCAGCCTTAACCTCCACAACGACAGACTCAAGCGTTCCCCAGTTACCATAACTATCCATTCCATGGAAATACAGGGTATGATAACTTCCCAGCTCCCATCCCGAGATATTTAAAGTATCTACGAACTCCTCCCGGTATGAATCGAAGAGACCATCTGCTGGATTCAATAAATTTCCTGTTGAGTCAGGACCTCTGACATCTATGAAATACTCTGCACCTGATATGGTTGAATTTCCAAGCCCTGAATCCGATACCACAAAGTATATGTATAAGAGTGTTTCTCCAAAGGTTGGATTTGGTGTAACCGAGAGGGATTCTATCTCCGGGGCCCTGACATCCATCACAACTATTTTCATAAGAGGGCTCTCCCCTTTGCTTCTGTCCAGGGGATGGTATGTGTCAAAGTCGTTATCCCATGCATATACCCGGTACACAAAGTCCACCCCGGGGGATTGGGGAGGTATAGGGGATACCGTGTAGAAATAAGAGCCTGAACTGTCAAGCTGGACTTCATTTGCATCCATCTCTATTTCCCCATCGTTATCCCATAAGAGATATACGCCCTGGCCATCCGACCCGGTGTTATCATCATATACACCGGATATATCCTCTATTCTGCATCTTATATAGAAAGACAGAGTATCAGGGACGGTATCGGGTGAGAATGAAAGGAAGTCCGGAGGGATTGTGTCGTCATCCTGGCTAACACTTACAATCACCGTATCAAATCCTCCCCAGTTCCCGGAGGCATCCAGGGCATGTATGTAGATGCTGTGAGTTTCTCCGGGTTTCCAGCTGAGTGGATATGTATCCAGGGTATCTATTATATCCTCGGATGGCTCATCAAAATACCCATCCTTTGCAGTCATGGAGATTCCCGTTCCATCAGCCCCTATTCCATCTATAAAGTATTCCGCCCCAGCAATGTTTGAATTCCCGCTATCCACATCGGATGCGTATGCGGTTATTACAACAAAGTTTACAGGCTCACATGGATTTGGCGTTGCATTTGCAGAGGAGACGGTTGGTGGAGAGGTATCCTTTGCTTTTCCAGTAACAAATGAAAACTCATATATGCGGTGCATCCTGTTTCCGGCCTCATCCTCCACAAGTGTATCCACCTTTACATTGACGGTCTCATAATCTGCAAACTCTCCATCTATCTCAAGCGTTGCAGTAAAGGATGCCGTATCGTACGAAAGTGAGAAGGCATACGAACCGTTTATATCCCCGGTAACACTGAAGTATGAATCTATAATGGTGGAAGGATTCATTGCCTCCGAGAAGGTTATAAGAATGGAGGAGTTTATTGCAACATTTGTATCACCATCGGCTGGATTTGTTGAGGAAACCTGAGGATGTGTGGTATCAACCTTTGTTTCAGTTTCTGGAATACCGGTTGCCTCCTCTCTATTTCCCGCCCTGTCCTTTGCAAGAGCTTCAAATGCATAGGTATAACCATCTGCTCCATTATAGGTTGCGGATGTATCGGTGTAATCTGTTAGCCAGGTATTCCAGGACCCACCATTTATGCTTACCAGGACATCGTAGCTCACAACCCCTGAAAGATTGTCATTCCCTCTGCTCCAGGATACAGTGAAGGATAACCCGGTGGAATAAGAAGGGGAGGTCGCAGAGGCACCATAGGGTGGTGTAAAGTCAACGCCAAAGAACCTTCTTGCAGAAGATGATGTATTGTAACTTGAGTCCACTGCAAATACCCTCCAGGAATAGATTCCCTCCTCAAGTTTTTCTGTCGCCTCGGAGGTATATAAGGTATCCAGTAAATAGAGGGTGTTTGATGTATCTATCCTTAAAAGATAGCACAATAAGCCTGCTGCATCATCTGTTGAATTGCTCCAGTCAAAGTATACGCTTGAGTCATTCATCCATGCATTATCTGGTGGGGATAGGAGGGATGGTGCGGTTGGTGGAAGGGTGTCCTCCTGCAGGACATATACCCCTGTTCTTGTTCCTGCGAAGAGGAATCCATCCCTGAACAGGAGGTCAAATATTCCATCGGTATCAAGTTCTCCTCTGTTGAATCGAGTCCAGCTTTTCCCCCTGTTTATCGACTTCAATACACCAAACGGTGTCCCGGCATAGACTATCCTTCCATCATCCCTTTTTACCTCAACCGATAATACCCTGACCCCTGGCAGGACCAGTTCCCATGTACCTCCGGCATCAAATGAGCGATATATTCCGGTATCTGTTGCTGCATAAACTATTTTTGGATCAGCCGGGTCTACTGCAATCTTCCTTACAGGCCTGTTTACAGGGGCAGGGGTTGGAGAAAATACACCCGAACCATCCGTGCATATAAGGACTCCATTTTCTGCTCCATAGATGGTATCCGGGGAGGAGGTATACTCTATATCAGAGGGACTGCGGGTTGAGGTCTTAATCCATGTATTTCCACCATCGGTTGAGCGGTATGTTCCATCGGATAAGCCTGCAAGGATGAAGGAATGGTTATGGGGATTTATTTTGCAGGATTTCACATTTCCGGAAAGCACCCGGGTCCAGCTCAATCCTCCATCGGAGGACATGAACAATCCATCTTCACACCCTGCAAATACCGTATCTCTGACCTCACTCGTTACCGAGTAGAACATGTAATTGTAAATTGAGGTTGTGTCCCATTCGTTTGCAGTATCCGAAGATACATAAACCCCTCCTTTTATACCTGCATACACCTGAGGGAATGGAGCTACAATGGAGAATGTATAGGTTGGTTTAAGACCTGCACTGGACCTGTTCCATCTCAAAAGGTCATGGATAAATACACCAACCCCCTTTGTCCCCGCAATAACGGAGTCTCCCAGGTATTCAAGTCCATATATTACCTTCCGAGAAAGTCCGGTATGGGTCCATGTGTTTCCGCCGTCGTCGGTAAAGAAGACACCGGAATCTGTTCCTGCAAATGCTACATCTTTATCAAGAGAGTCAAGCAGGAGAATATAGACATTGCCCGTATCCAAGGATGTCTGATCCCATGTGTTTCCACCATCGGTGGACAGGTAGCATCCGTGGTATTCTGTTCCAGCGTATATGGTTGAAGGGTCGTCCCTCGATACCCTCACGCAAAATACTTTTATTCCAGGGAGGCCTGACAGACTCCATGAATTTCCAGAGTTTGTGCTCTTGAATATTCCAGAATCTGTCCCGGCATACATCCATAAAGAGGTTACCGGGTCTATATCTATTGAATAAACCTCCCTCTCACCGAGAGAGAGATAGGACCATATATTTCCATTGTTTGATTTCCAGACCCCTGAGTCTGTCCCGGCATAGTAAACAGAAGCGGAAAGTTTGAAGATGATATCGTACACATTCTTGTTATCTATCCCCGCAAAATCCCAGCTGATTCCTCCATCATAGGATATGAACACCCCTCTCTCTGTTCCTGCAAGGACCGTATCCACTCCAAATGGGTGTGCAAACACCGAGAACACATTGTAGAATTTTAATCCAGAACCTATCCAGGACCTTCCCTTATTGATGCTCTTATAAACACCACCGGATGTTCCTGTATATATTATACTATCCTTTTGGGAGAAATCATAAATTATTCCTCCCTCCGGACCTCCTGAACTCCAGGAATAGTAAAGTGACAGCAATAAGAGCATCCTTTTAAAAGGATAACAATTCTTCAGAAATTGTCAAGGACTCTCAGGAAGGGATGATACCACCCGGAAACTTTCAACCAGAAGCCCCATCCGGCATCCCCCTCCCGGACTTTGTGAAAAATTTAACTTGACTTATCCACAAAAATGAGTAAAAATTCAAAAAAGAAATAAAAAGAGGAGGATGGAATGATTGAAATAAGGTTTCATGGAAGAGGAGGTCAGGGAACTGTTGTTGCATCCAAAATTCTTGCAGATGCCGTATCCAAGGAAGGGAAATGGGTGCAGGCATTTCCTGAGTTTGGAGTTGAGCGAAGAGGGGCACCGGTAACGGCATTCATAAGAATAGACGAACAACCCGTCTACATCAAATCAAAGATATACCAGCCACAGCACATTGTTGTGCTTGACCCCACTCTCATTCAGGCGGTTAATGTTACCGAGGGACTGAAGGAAGGAGGATGGATAATAATAAACACGGAGAGAAAGCCCGAGGACTTCAACTTCGGTCCCTACAAGGTTGCAACCGTTGATGCTACCAGGATAGCGATAAAATACAGACTCGGTTCAAAGACAGCTCCCATTGTGAATACCGCAATCCTTGGTGCCGTGGTCAATGTCCTGGGACTATGTAGACTTGATACTCTTCTTGATGCCGTGAAAGAAGGAGTTCCCGTGAAGCCCGAGGAGAATGCAGAGGCCGCAAAGGAGGCATATGAATCTGTAAGAAAGGAGGAACAATGAAGCCCTGGAAACCCGATATAGACAGAAAGATGGTTTTTAAATCCGTGAGGGAATACCCACCCATGGCGGTCTCTCTCTATACCATGATGTTCAACAAGACCGGGACCTGGAGGACTGTGAGACCGGTTATAAATTATGAGAAGTGCGTTTACTGCCTCATGTGCTGGAAGTTCTGCCCTGAGCCCGCGATATACCTGGAACCCATAGAGGTGAAGGGGAAGGAGAGAATGAAGCCCATAATTGACTATGATTACTGCAAGGGATGCATGATATGCGCTGAGGAGTGCCCGGTAAAGGCAATAGAAGGAGTGGAGGAGGAGAGATGAGAAAGGTATTGATGGGAAACCATGCTCTTTCTTACGGGGCAACCCTCTCAAGGGTTCAGGTTATAGCAGCGTATCCCATAACACCCCAGACCCAGGTTGTTGAGTTGCTTTCAGAGATAGTTGCGGATGGAAAATTGAAGGCAAAGTTCATAAGGGTTGAGTCAGAGCATTCCGCAATGGCGGCATGCATTGGTGCATCAGCAGCAGGAGCAAGGGCATTTACTGCAACATCCGCCCAGGGACTTGCCCTCATGCACGAGATGCTCCACTGGGCAGTTGGTGCAAGGACACCAATAGTTCTCGGAAACATAAACCGCGCAATGGCTCCACCCTGGACCATATGGACAGAACAGAATGACTCCCTCTCCCAGCGCGATACCGGATGGATGCAGGTTTACTGCCAGAACAACCAGGAGGTTCTTGATTCGGTAATCCAGGCATACAAGGTTTCGGAGCGTGTTCTGCTTCCAACCATGATAGTTCTGGATGCCTTTGTCCTCTCCCATACCTACGAGGTTGTTGACATTCCCGAACAGGAAAAGGTTGACGAGTATCTCCCTCCCTACAACCCTCCCTATAAACTTGACCCGGATGAACCCCATGCCTTTGGAGGATTAACAGGTCCTGATGGATACTTTGAGTTGAGATACATAATTGAGAAGGCGATGGAGGAGTCAAGGGAAGTATGGAGGGAGACGGGAAAGGAGTTCGGGGAGGTATTCGGAAGAGAATACGGACTTACCGAAGAATACAAAACCGGGGATGCGGAGTTTCTGATTGTTGCATCTGCTACCATAGCATCAACCGCAAGGGTTGCAGTGGATGTGATGAGGGAAAAGGGGAAGAAGGTTGGGCTTCTGAGGATAAGGGTTATAAGACCATTCCCGTTTGATGAGGTGAGGGAGTGTCTTAAGGGAAGAAAGAAGGTTCTTGTTATAGACAGAAACGTATCGTTTGGATTTGGAGGCATATTCTATCAGGAGGTAAAGTCCGCAATGTACAACGAGGAACACAGACCCCCGATATTCGGGATAATAACAGGACTTGGAGGAAGAGATGTGAGGGTTGAGGATATAATGGAGATGGTTGAGGATGTTGAACGCAGGGAGAAACCAGAGGATATAATATGGAAGGGGGTGAGGGTATGAGGCTTCCTTTACCTGAAAGAGAGGTGATGACACCCGGACACCTTGCATGTCAGGGATGTGGTGCTGCTCTTACAATGAGGCTTGCCCTCAAGGCACTCGGTCCCAGGACCGTTCTTTCAATACCCGCATGCTGCTGGAGTGTTATAGATGGTCCATTTCCCCATTCAACCGTAAATGTTCCCCTGTTCCACACCGCATTTGAGACCGCGGCATCAACTGCATCGGGTATAAGGGCGGCATTTGAGATTCTCGGTAAAGAGGATGTGAATGTTGTTGCATGGGCCGGGGATGGTGGAACTTATGACATAGGAATCCAGGCACTCTCCGGGGCTGCTGAAAGGAATGATAACATAATCTACATATGCTACGACAACGAGGCATACATGAATACAGGAATCCAGAGGAGTGCTGCAACCCCACTCGGTGCATGGACAACAACAACTCCGGTAAAGCATCCAAAGTCGGAGCCAAAGAAGGACATGGTATCAATCCTTGCAGCCCACAGGATTCCCTATATAGCCACAGCAACCATAGCATATCCCGAGGACCTGGTAAGGAAACTTGAGCGTGCAAAGGAGACAAAGGGAACAAAGTTCATACTCATTCTCTCCCCATGCCCCCCTGGATGGAAGACGCGCCCCGAGGATACGGTAAAACTCTCAAGGCTTGCTGTTCAGAGCAGGGTATTCCCTCTGCTTGAGATAGAAAACGGTGAAAAGTGGATACTCAACATGAACATAAAAAAACCGGTTCCGGTGGTGGAATATCTCAAACTCCAGGGGAGGTTCAGGCACCTCAAGGAGGAGGACATCCAGCGCATACAGGAATACGTGGATAAGGAATGGGAGAGGATTCTTAAGAGGTGCGGACTTGCTTGATTATAAACATGCCATAGACTTCCACGGGCACGAGGGTCCCTTCCTTGCCCTGGGATATAAGATTGGGGAGTATGCAAGGAAAAAGCTGAAACCCTCAGGAATAATGGACCTTCGTGCCCTTATCTTTTTGAAAAAGATTGAAAAGCCCTATACATGCGTGCTTGATGGAATTCAGTGCTCAACCACATGCACTCTGGGCAAGGGAAATATAGAGGTGAGGGAAGGGGATGGGTGGAGGGTTGAGATTGAGGGGAAAAATGGGAAGGTTATCTTTGTCATAAAGGAGGAAACCATAGAATATTTCCTTTCTCGGGACGACCTGGAGAGGACAGCGGAGGAGGTGAGGGAAAATCCCTTAGAAAGATGGGTTTTTCTTCAAGATTTTTCAAACTGATGGGGTTTTATTCCGTATTTCTTGAGTTTTGCGTATATATTCTGCCTGGTTATTCCTGAGACCTCAGCAGCAAGCGTTACATTTCCTCCGGTGTATTCTAAGAGGCGGGTTATATACTCCTTCTCAAACTCCTCTTTTGCATCCCGGTATGGAAGGATTTTCACATCCCTCTCACGTTTCTTCAGTCTCAGGTGTGATGGAAGGTGTTCCGGAAGAATTTCATTTCCCCTTGCGAGTATGACCCCGTGCTCAATTGCATTTTCAAGCTCGCGGACGTTTCCGGGCCAGTGGTATGAAAGCAAGATTCTCATTGCATCCTCACTTATTTTCTCTATCCTTTTATTGTTTTTCTCGGCATAAATCTTCAGGAAGTGATGGGCGAGAAGGGGGATATCCTCCTTCCTTTCCCTTAAAGGGGGAATCACAATCTTCACAACATTGAGTCTGAAATAAAGGTCCTGTCTGAAGACTCCCTTTTCAACCAGTTCCTCAAGGGAGGTGTTGGTTGCAGATATTATTCTCACATCAACCTTAACCGGTTCTGTTGAACCAAGGGGATAAAAACTTCCTTCCTCCAGGACCCTCAGGAGTTTCATCTGGAAGGATGGGGATGTGTTTCCTATCTCGTCCAGGAATACAGTTCCTCTATCCGCAACCTCAAAAAGCCCCTTCTTTGAGGATACTGCCCCTGTGAATGCTCCCTTTTTGTATCCAAAGAGTTCTGATTCAAGCAGGGTTTCTGGCAATGCACCGCAGTTTATCGCAACAAACTTCCCGTTTTTCCTGGGAGAATTCCTGTGGATTGCCTTTGCAAGCAGTTCCTTTCCAGTTCCACTTTCACCCTCTATGAGAATGGTTGCATTTGATGGAGCAACCGTGCGTATCAGTCTGAATATCTCCTTCATTGCCTTGCTCTTTCCTATTATCCCTGAGAAACTGAACCTGGCATCGGCAAACTCCACCAGATTCTCATACGCCTCCCTGAGTTTCTTTTCCTCAACCGCCCTTTTCAGGATAAACCTTATTTCTTTAACACCAAATGGCTTCTTCACAAAGTCAAACGCACCCTTTTTCATTGCATCAACTGCACGCTCCACCGTTGGATAACCGGTCATGACTATAACCACAGTGGATGGGGATATCCCCTTGAGTTCAGGGATGAGTTCTATTCCGTCAGCATCTGGGAGGATGATATCAAGCAGGCACAGGTCAAACTCATCCTTCTCCATTTTCCTGAGTGCCTCCTCACCCCGCTCCGCCTCCTCAATGCGGTAGTCCTTTCCAAGTGCCTGGCGGAGCATTTCCCTCAAGGCATCATCGTCGTCAACTATAAGCAATTTCGGTTTCATCTCTCCCCCTTTAAGAGTTTAACCGCAATATCAACAAGGGATGGGTCAAGTTTTTTACCTTTGTCTCCCTCAAGTGCCTCAATTGTTTCCTGAACATTAAAAGAGCGCTTGTATGCCCTGGGTGACCTCAATGCATCTATGGTATCTGCTGTTGCTATCACTCTTGCAATGAAGGGAATCTCCTCACCTTTCAATCCATCAGGAAAACCAAGACCATCCCACCTTTCATGGTGGTGCCTTATTCCCAGGAGGATATCCTCATCGTCTATAACCCCACGGAGTATCTCTTCTCCAGTCACGGGATGTTCCTTTATTGTCTCGTACTCCTCTTCTGTTAAAGGGCCTGGTTTAAATAGGATTGCGTCCGGAATCGCAACCTTTCCCACATCATGCAAAACGGCTGCTATGCTTATTTTTTCCTTCTCTTTTGAGGAAAGTTCAAGCAATTCCGAGAGCCTTTCAGCGTAGTTCTTCACCCTTTCAGAATGCCCCCTGTGATATCTGTCCCTCGCCTCAAGCAGTTTTACAAGGGTTGAAATGGTGTTTATAAATAATCTTTTCAATTCCCTCTTCTCCTTTGCAAGACTCTCCTCCAGGTACCTTTCATACGCCTTTGCCATGAGCGTCAGTTCCCTTCTTTCAAGAGCCCTCTTTATGGATGAGAGAAGTTCAAATCCCTTGAGGGGCTTTATAAGATAGTCATACGCACCTTCGCGGAGCGCCTCCTTTACGGTCTCTATCTCCTTGACCCCTGATATCATTATTGCGGTTATGTGAGGGTCTGTGAGTTTCAGTCTTTTGTAGAGGGTTATTCCGTCTATGTCCGGAAGGATAATGTCTATAAGAACAACATCAAAGGCACCATCCCGGTAAGCCTCAAGGGCAGAAAAACCATTTTCTCTTGTCTCCACCTCGTATCCTTCCTTTTCAAGCACAAGCCTTATGCTTTCTCTCACATGCTCCTCATCATCCACAACAAGTATCCTTTTTTTCGTCATTTCATCCCCCTCTTTATGAATTCCTTGAGTTCCTGGATGGAGAAGGGCTTCTTGAGGGTTGGTCTCCGGGTCCTTTCCAGGAACGCCTTTGTTTCAGCAGATACAACATCTCCTGTGAGGAAGACTATTCTTCTCGTGTACTCCGGATACCTCTGAAGTATTAAGTCGTAAAATTCTATTCCGCTTATTCCGGGCATCTTTATGTCACACAGAATGAGGTCGTATTTGTCTTTGTCAAGCAGGAGCATTCCCTCACCCACATCTCCTGCTGTTGATACCTGGCATCCGAGTTTTTCAAGTATCATCTTAAGAGTCATTCTTATTCCTTCTTCGTCGTCTATCACCAGTATTTTCCTGCCGGAGAGCGCAACATCCTCCATCCTTCCCTTTTTCTCCTTCACCTCCTCCCTCATGAGTGGAATGGAGACCGTGAATTTTGTTCCCTTTCCAGGGATGGAATGCACCTTTATCTTCCCATTATGGTCCTTTACTATCTTGTAAACTATAGAAAGTCCAAGTCCCGTTCCCTTTCCAACGGGTTTTGTTGTGAAGAAGGGATCAAATATGCGGTCCATGATGAAGCGGGGAATACCAGGTCCATTGTCCTCCACCTCCAGGATACCGCAGTTCTTCTCTGGATAGGTTCTTATCCATACCTTTCCTGACGGTCTCCCATCCATGACTATCGCCTCCATTGCATTGTTTACCAGGTTAATGAGAAGCTGTTCCAGTTGTGTTACATCTCCTTTTACCCGGACAGGCTCAGGATGAGTTTCAAGTATGAGTGCCACATTGTTGTTCTTAAATTCGTATCTTCTCAATTCGTAAACAGTATTGGCTATCTCGTTGAGGTCAACACTTGAAAGCTCTGTTGACTTTGGATAGGCAAACTGAAGAAGATTTGTAACTATTTTTTTACTCCGTTTTGCCGCCTCGTATATCTTTTCCAGGATGTCCTTAAGACGGGGAGGAAGTTCCTCCTGAAGCAAATACTCACTCATTCCCATGATGGTGGTTAATGGGTTGTTTAACTCATGAGTGACACTTGCTGCCATGCTTGCAAGTGTTGATAGTTTCTCCGCCTTCAGTAATTCCTTCTTCATTGCCACTTCCTCGGTTATATCCCTGAGAACCACGATGGCGGACTCCTCCTCAGGTACCGGATATCCGAGAATTCGGTAGGTTTTGCCATTTTCCAGTTCTATTTCACGGTCAATGGATATTCCGGTGCGGAATACATTCTCCGCATAGGAGAGTATTTTTTCTTTTGGTATTTCTTCCAGTACTTTTTTTCCTTTTGAGTTCATGAAGAGGAAGTCACCATTGGTGGAGACATGAAAGAGTGCATCCTCAAGGTGTTCAAGTATGGAGGCAAGCTTTCTTCTTTCCCTTTCTATTATTCCATGAAGCTTTTCAATGGAGTAGGCTGCGTGGGAAACAATGGTGCGAAAGGTGAGGATTTCCCTTTCACTGAATGCATGAGGATGGGTGGAACCAAGGGCAACTATACCTATCAGTTTTTTCTCAGTCGCTATGGGAAGATAGAAGAACGAGCGGATAGGGATTTTCTTTCTTATATCGGAGACAAACTCAGGAGAAAATCCCATGTTGAGTTCCTGTTCGGTTACATCCCTTCCCATGCTCTCCTTCACTGCCTTTTTCAGGAGGGAGATGAAGTCCTTCTGAGCGGATAGAGGGATTCTTGTATTGTGCTTCACCATAACCTCTATCTTTCCTTCCATGTCAAGAATACATGCCGCAACCTCGTAATTGAAAAGCAACCTGAGTGAGCCGAGCAGGAAACTCGCAAGGTCACGATAATGGAGGGTATATCCTATTTCTCTTGTGATGTTGTAAAGCACTTCCAGGTAATATGTCTTCTCCTTTACCATCCGGTCCAGGTCCTCTCCAAATTTCTGTTCCTTCCTCAGAAGCACGAGGTGGTAAAAAAGCAAGGAAAGGTAGGGAAGAAGTGATAAAATAAAGTGCGTATCTTCCTGATTAAATGGCGTTTTTTTACCGATGGAAAGGACCCCTATGAGTTCATTCTCTATAAGGAGTGGAAGATGCAGATAGTATTTTCCCTTCGCATATGAAGTTCCGGTGTGTCTCGTGTTTATGACATTTCCCACCTCCTTTTCCCCAACCTCTCTCAGAAACTTTTCCTTCCTCATGCCACTTGATACGACAAAGTGCATTTTCTCTTTTGTTCCTCCCAGGTAAAGGACGACAGCATCCACCCCCAGGACGTCCTTTATCTTTGTTACTATCTTTTTCAGGGTCTTCTTTACATCCGGTACCCCCTTTTCTTCAAGGAAGGAGAGGAACCGGAAGACACTGATTATCTGGAATAAAATGTCCCTTGCCCTTTCTTTTCTATAATCCCTGCTTCTGTCCACTATTATGAAAAGATACCCGTCCTTCTCCTTCGTTCCTATCACATCCACCCATACACCTGGTTTGAGATGTACAAAATTGAGGACCGCCCTTCCACTTTTTTCTATGGTCTCAAGAAACTCCCTTGCCCTGGGATACAGGGCAGAGTCTAAGGCTTCTCTCGCAACCCTGGGATGAGGGACCAGGGAAAAAGACTGTGCAAACTCGTTCATGTAAACTATTCTTAAATCCTTATCCAGTTTCACCACCCCGACCTTTGGTTTCCTGACCCTTATCTCTTTTCCTCTGGTCCTGACAAGCTCTATCTCCTCGAGAGAAAGGACACCAACCACTTTATTTCTCTTCACCACAACAGCGTAATTTGTTTCTTTTTCTTCAAGCACTTTTATAACCCTATCCACAGACTCCGAGGGAGGAAACACGGGGACAGGTGATGGTGGAAGTATCTCCCCAAGAGATTTTCCTTCAAGAGAAACGTTAAAAGCAGGATAGACAGAATACTCCTTCTTCCCCACAACAAGCCAGCGGGGCATACGTTTCCTTATTTCCTTCTTCACCCCCTCCACATCCTCCTCCCATCCCACATGAAGGAAAGACCTGTCAGCAAATACCTCCGCCCTTAGCTTCAAGCTTCCCCCTTTTTAAAAATGATATACAAAAAATTTGCCAGTTATAAGTCCTTAATATCAAATAATATTTACACCTTCTGGTGTAAAAAATTCACACATGAGTTAAGAAATTTTTACACAGTGGATTTCGCATGTGGGTAATTATCAATGGGTTGGACTGGCACTGTATTTGTCCCTTTTAAGAAGGGAGGTGATAAAAATGCTCTGGATGCTCATAGGCTTGCTTGTGGTTGGTGAAAAAGAAGTGACAGGTGCGATAAAGGTGTGCCTGAGGATACCCGGAAAGAAGGTGGAAAGGGAAGAGTCCTTTTACGGGGACGACCTTCCACCTTCACTCGAGGTGCTCAGGGTCCTGAGGGAGGGAAAGGATATAAGGGTTCTTGTTGCTCCTCAGGACACCGTAAGGGTTTTTGCATGGATTGAGATAAGAAGAGGAAAGGAAAGGATACTTGGACAAAAAAAGGAGATAGAGATAAGGAAAAACACATGGATAAGGTTCAGGCTTGGGAGAAGGAGACTTAAACCAGGAGATTTTGTGCTTCTGAGAATCGTTGGAGAGGAGTTTGAAAAAAATATAGGTTTTGTCTACCAGGGGGGATGGGATGACGCTCTCACTTGGAAGTAAAAAGATAGAACTAAAGGAACATGAGATATTCATGCTATTCCGGTGGCTGCTCGTGCTTCTCATTCTCTTCATGATAGGATACAGCAAGGTGGGTTTGACAAGACTCCACTGGGGATATGTGCTCATCCTTATTTACTTTGGAATAAACATATCTCTCAGGGTTTTTCTTCCGAAACTTTACGGTAATGAAGCCTTTATCTTTGCACTTGCTCTCATGGATATAATATTTGTATCTGTTGCAATTTACATAGCAGAGGTATTTCGTTCAGAATTGTACCTCTTATATTTTCTCACAATCCTCATGCCCTCCCTCGGGGGGAGCCTCCGCTCCTCCATCCCGGCCGCCATTGTGTCAAGCACCCTTTACATCTGGCTCATGAGCAAACATGATGGAATTTCGTGGACCGAACCGGGAAGTCTTCTCAAGATACCATTTTTCTTCCTTGTTGCCTTCTTCACCGGGTTCTGGGCGGACACGGTGAGAAGAAGGGCAAAGGAAAGAGAGGTGGAGGCGGAGAGGGTCCTTTCTAACCTTTCATCAGGGGTGGTGGTTGTGGAGAGGGACGGGAGAATAAAATTCATAAACGATGTTGCCAGGGAAATATTAGGACTGCATCTCCCCCCCGGGACCCTCTCCGACCTCCCCTCTCCCTTTAAAAAAATCCTGGAGGATGGATTTTCAGGAAAAATATATCAGAGACACGAGTTTGATTTTGAAGGAAAAAAGATTGGACTTTCAACATCTCTCATTGCCATGGATGACGAAATAAAGGGAGTTATTGCCATATTCAAGGACATAACGGAGATGGAGCGCATGAAACGGGAAATGGAAAGGGCAAAAAGACTTGGACTGCTTGGGGAGGTTGCACTCTGGATTGCACACGAGATAAGGAACCCCCTTGCCGTGGTTCAGGGGATGGCGCAGCTCATAGAGATGGTTGATACATGTGGGGATGTAAAGAAGTATGCGGCAGAGATTGTGAAGAATGCAAGGAGGATAGAGGGAATTATTGAGGATATTCTTGAATTCCACAGGGATGATGTAATGAAGAAGGAGGAATTTAACCTGCTTGAACTCGCTCAGGAGGTTGGAGAGGACATGCGGATAAAGTTCGGGGACAGGGTAAAAGTGAGGGGTGAGGATGTTGAGGTTATGGGGGATAGGGAAAAAATAAGAAGGGTTATTGTAAATCTTGCAACCAACGCAATAGAGGCATCACCTGATGATGAGGAGGTGAAGATTGAGGTTGGCAGGAAGGGGGATTTTGCAGAGATAAAGGTTGTGGACAGAGGGGATGGAATTCCTGAGGAGATAAAGCAGCATATTTTTGAGCCATTTTTCACAACAAAATCCCATGGAAGTGGTCTCGGGTTACCCATCGTCCACAGGATTGTGGAAAAGCATGGTGGAAGTATAACCTTTGAAAGTTCCCCGGGTGAGGGGACAACCTTTTATGTAAAACTTCCAATAAAAGGAGGTAAAGATGAAGGTACTCATAGTTGATGATGACATATCCGTGAGGAGCCTTTTCAGGGAGTTTTTCAAAATGAAGGGGTTTGAGGTTCTTGAGGCACAGGATGGTCATGAGGCGATGAGGAAACTCCACGAGACAGAACCTGATCTTATAATCCTGGATATGAAGATGGGAAGGATGAGCGGGCTTGAGGTCCTGGAGAAGATAAGGGAACTCTTCCCTCACATCCCGGTCATAGTCTGCACCGCATACAAGCACCTGAGGATGGATGTTGACCTGGTATCTCTCGGAAAGGCATACTTCCTGACAAAGCCCGTTGATTTCACCGAACTCAACAAGCTCCTCATAGAGATATTCCCGATGATGGCGCTCAATATAACATGAGGAAGGGAAGGAGAAGGTAAATCCCGGAAAGGAAAAGGACCTTCCATGCTCCGTAAATGGAGAAGAGGAAGAGGGATGTGAGGAATGAGGCAAGCGCCCCTCCAAGGAGGTCTGCACCGTAGATTATCCCCGCTCCCACGGTTCTTCCTCCAAGTTTTTTCACGGCTAAGGGGTAAAGCATTCCAACTGAAAAACCCGCTCCAAAATTCACAAGGAAGAGGAAAAGAGGGGGAGGAAGGGAGAGTTTCAGGAGGAATGGAAAGGAAAGAGAAATGAGGAGTGAGATGGCAAAGGGGAGTTTTATGGAAAGATTTCTCCTTTCTCCCGATATTTCTCCTCCTGCAATACCGAGCATGAAGGAGGAGATTGCAAGACCTGCAAGGTGATAAACCCATCCTGCCCGGGACTGAAGTGAAAGAAGGGAGAGCATTTCAATGGTGATACCCCACACCCCCATACACAAAACCGGGAAGAATATGCCTCTCTTTATGAAGAATAGAAGGGGCAAGAAGAGCAAGAGATAGGGAAGGCGTAAAAGAAACGGGAAAAGATACCTGAATAAAAATGGATACTCCATGTTCCATCTCCACATGGAGAAGAAGGGGAGAATGGGATGAGGGTCGGTGTTTAAGGGGGCAGGTTCTATTTCTTTCCTTATCCATCTCATTCTTTCCGGATTGTATTCAAGGGGAAGGAGGGAGGGATGGAAGTAAAGGGTTTTTATCTTTCTTCTTTCATACCTTGCAACAAGCGTGTCAAAAGAAAAGGGGATTTTTTCCCCTGCTATAAAGAAAATCTCCTCACCGGGAAGGACGAGGACATCAGGGAATACCTTTTTTAAAGAGAAATAAAGGGACGAGAGCATGAGTTTTTCAGGGGTTGAGAGGGATGTTTCACTTCCAGGTATTTTTAAAAAGAAAATGCCATCCTTCCTTAGATGCTCCCTTACCTCCCTGAAAAATTCAACCGTGTAGAATCTTCCAGAGGAGAGATTCTCAGGTTCGGGAAGCATGACGAAAACACCATCCCACTCTCCTTCCCTCACCACCTTTCTTCCATCCCCTGCAATGAATTCCCCCTCCCCTTTTGAAATCTCCCTGCATACCCTCAGGAGAATCGGGTCAAGCATTACGGTCTTTATCTTTTTTACCCCGTGTTTTTTCACCTCTCTGGATACCGGAGGGGGTGCCTCAATAAGGAGGATTCTCTCAGGGTGGGGAATGAAAAGCATTGGGAGATGGACATCCTCAAAAAAGGGGGATGGAAACGAAAATGAGAGGGAATTGTTCTGGAAGACATGCAGGATACTGTCCCTTTCAAGCACGGTTATCCTGGTGTATGGGGAGTCCTTTTCCTCAATTACCTTATATCCCGGAAACGATGCCTCAAGGATTTTCTTGCCGAGAACGGAGGGTATGGGGGTGAAGGAGAGAGCAAGCAGAGAAAGAGAAAGGGGGATAAAGGGCTTTTTCCTTAAAGATATGGGAAGTGAGAGAAGGAAGGAAATAAAGAAGGCAAAGGGAAGAGGGGGGAGGTGGATGAAGAGATAGGAAAAACCAGCCCCTGCCAGGGTGTCTCCAACTGCATCCAGTCTGTAAACCTCTCCTATTCCTGGTACTCCCCTTATTTCCTCTCCCACGCGTGTGAGTTTCATGAAGAGCATTCCCATTGCAAATGAGAGGGGAAATACAAAGAAAAATCCTGTTATTATGAGTGCACCGGAACCCAGGACCTCTCCAGGAGAAAGCCCGAATATCTTACCCGTCCCCCTTAAAAGATAGACAAGCCCGAGAAAAAGGAATGAAAGCAGTAAAAACTGCCCCTCACATGAAAGAGGGGTCCTTTTTCTTCCCTCAAAAAAACTCCCGAGCCCCATCCCCGCCATCCATCCTGAGGCAAGGAATCCAAAGGAGAATTCGTTTCCTGCAAAGAGGGAAAGCAGTTCTCTTAAAATGTAAACCTGCGAAAGGACGGAAAAGAAACCTGAAAGGAGGTAGTAAAACCTCATACCGAGAACCTTATCTCAACCACATCCCCATCCTGGACCACATAGTCCTTTCCCTCAAGCCTCAAAAGCCCCATTTCCCTCGCATGCTTCATGGACCCGGCACGAACCAGGTCCTCAAAGTTTATAACCTGTGCCCTTATGAATCCCCTTTCCATATCCGTGTGAATCTTTCCCGCAGCCTCCTTTGCAGTTGTTCCCTTTTTTATACTCCATGCCCTTGTCTCTTTTTTACCAAGTGTGAAAAAGGTTATAAGACCGCAGGTTCTGTAAACTTCTTTTATCAATCTATCAACCGCAGGTTCCTCTATTCCCATCTCTTTCAGAAACAATGGTCTTTCCTCCTCCGGCAGTTCCGATATCTCCATCTCAAGTTTCCCCTGGATGGAAAGAACAGGAAGGTTGAGATTGTATTCCCCTTTCTCCCCCTCTTTTTCATTCACAACGACAAATAATGGTTTAAGAGAAGAGAAGGCATATCCACGAATGAGTTCCTCTTCCCTTTTATCAAGTTCAATCCCCCTCAGGGGCTTCCCCTCATCAAGCAGTCCCTTAAATCTTTCAAGAATTTTTTCTTCAAGTAATCTTTCCTGGTCCTTGTGGTGTTCCTTTCTGAGTTTTGAGAGCCTCTTCTCCACAACATCCAGGTCGGATATTATCATCTCCTCCTCGACTTCTTTCACCTTTTCCTCAACCTCCACATTGCCCATAAAGTTTCCAACAACCAGCAAATACGCATCCGCATTCCTTATCGTCTCCTCCCGGAAGTTGAGTTCTTTTGTATCAATAAAGGTTATGGTTGAGAAGACCGGTTCTGTTCCGGGGTTGAATTCAAGGAGTTTTATGAGTCTCTCATCCGGAACCCTCACCTCCTTTATGTGTTCCTCCCTCTTTCCTAAGGATGCTCCCGCCCCTGTGAGTGCGTTGAATATGGTTGTCTTTCCTGCCCCTCTTTTTCCTATTATTGCTATCCTCATAACTCGTAGAACTCCCTTCTTCTGTCCTCAAATATGTGGTTTTCAGGGGTTATGTGTTTGTCCTCAGCCTCTTTCAGGTTTATCTTTGCAAAACCAGCCCCTTCCCTTCTCGGGCTGTCCCTCAAGACAAGCCTTCCTCCCGGGGCAACTATCTGGCTCATTCCCGTGAATGCATACTCCTTATCCCCCCTTTTCTCCTCCCCAACCCTGTTTGCGGTTATTATGAATATCCTGTTCTCAATGGAACGGGTTATCATCGCATCCTGGCAGAAAGGCAGGACCAGGTTTGCGGAGTGAAGGATTATATGAGCACCCTTTAAGGCAATGGTTCTTGCTGCCTCGGGAAAAAGCCAGTCAAAGCATATAAGCAAGCCTGCCTTAAAATCCGGTGTCTCAAAAACGGGAAAACCAAGGTCTCCGGGGTCAAATATTTCCTTCTCCTCGTAAAAAAGATGAATCTTCCGGTACTTCCCCATGTATCCATTTGGTCCCAGGAGAAAGGATGAATTGTATATTCTATCCCCATCCCTTTCCGCAATCCCTCCTGCAATGTACATGTTTTTTCTTCTTGCAAACTCACAGAGTTCCTCAACCGTGGGTCCCGGGAGGGGTTCTGCATATTTTTCAAGTTCCTCCCTTGAAAGAAAGGCATAGCCTGTTGTGAAGAGTTCCGGAAGGACAACAAGATGTATTTCATGGGGCTCAAGCAGAGCCTTTACCTTTTCTATATTCTCCTTAACCTTACCGAACTTTGGTCTTAACTGAACATATCCTGCCCTTATCTTCATTTCAAAATCTCCATGAATCTTATCGCATCCTCCCACATGTTTGTGTTGTTGAAAAGAACGTACGCATCCGGTTCAAGCATACCTTTCAATTCCTTCAATTCCTCATCCGTGTACCGGTATCTATATCCTCCCTTCCCGTGGAGCCTGTAGTAGGGAATCTCCCCCTTTATTCTTTTGTCCTTGAAAGGGTCAACCACGTGGGAGAGGGAACATTTATCAAGCATTTCCTCTATCTCTTTTCTTTTCCATGCCCCTCTGGGTTCCCATAACAGGTTAAATCCTTCTCTTTCTATGTTTGAAAAAAACTCAACCATGTTTTTCTTGTTCTCATCGGTTGGTTTAAACGAGGCAGGTGTCTGGAAAAGAATGATGTTCGCACCAAGTGCCTCCGCACATTCTTTTATTCTTTCCCATGCCTGGAATACATCCGGAACAGGCTGGAAAAAACCACATTTCTCAGGTTTTGTCTTTGCCCTGCGGTAGGTCGGGGAGGATGGGGGATGGGTTATCACCTGCCATGCCTTTATTGTAAACTCAAAGTCCTCCGGAGCCTTTTCTCTCCATTTTTTGAGTGTATCAAGGGATGGAGGTTCATAAAATGTCTGCTGAACCTCAACGAGTTTGAAGGTCCTGAAGTATTTTTCTTTTCCCCTCGGGAATCCACAGCACCCTATTTTCATATTATCTCCACAACTGCTATTGCGTATTCTCCATCGTGGGAAAGGGAAAGGGAGAAGGATTTTCCCTGGAGGATTTTTTCAGCATGGGGGGTGAGCCGGGGTTTTTGAGTGTAGGAAATGTCATGGAACGATGTTTTTCCTCCTGTTGCCTTGTAAAATGCCTCCTTCAATGCAAATCTTGCGGCAAGGGATGGATATGGATTTTTCTTTCTCATGCAGTAGTTTATTTCTTCCCGGGAGTAAACCCTTGAAAGAAACCTCTCCCCCCATCTCTCCACCGCCCTTTTTATTCTCTCAACCTTCACTATATCCACCCCTATCATATTCTCTGGGTGTATCTGAATATCTCCTCGTCCTGGACGTAAACCCTCACCCCTATCCTTTCCCCTTCCCTCTCAAGTTCCTGTTTGAAGGTTGAGAAATCTGTGTTTCCTGTTGAGAGGTCGCAGACCATGGTCATCGTGAAGTATCCTGAAAGGATGGTCTGGGATATCTCCAGGATGTTGACATTGAAGGAGGCTATCTTTCCCGACATGGCTGCAACTATTCCGGGTCTGTCCTTCCCCACGACGGTTACAATGACCTTTTTCCCCTTGGTGGGCTCAAGCCCCATCTCCTGTATCACCCTCTTTACTATTGCCTCTATATCCTTCCTTTCCATCCTCCCTCCTTTTCTGGATGATAGGGGAAGAAAAAGAGGGTTGTCAAGGATAAAATCCCTTGAAGTTTATTTTACCTGCGGGTATAATCTGCATATGGAAATCAAGGGCTTCAGAAAGAATCTCATTATCATACTCCTTCTCATACTCACACTCATTACCTACGGGGTGGTGGGATATGAGATTATAGAAGGATGGTCTCTTCTCGATGCAATTTACATGGTGGTTATCACCCTCACAACTGTGGGGTTCAGGGAGGTGCATGAACTTTCAGGGGCAGGGATGATATTCACCGTTTCTCTCATCCTTCTCGGAACGGGTGTTCTTTTTTATGGGCTTTCAACCGTTGCTGGTTTTGTCCTGGAGGGAGACTTACCGGAAATATGGAGGAGGAGAAAGATGGAAAGGAAGATAAAGAGATTAAAAAATCACTTTATTGTCTGCGGGGCGGGAGATACCGGGAAGTATGTGATTGCAGAACTCATCAAGGCAGGGGAAGGATTCGTGGTGGTGGATAACAATCCAGAACGGGTTAAAGAACTTCCTGATGTGATTTTTGTTGAGGGGGACGCAACGCAGGATACTGTTCTGAAAGAGGCAGGGATTGATAAGGCACAGGGGCTTGTTGCAACTCTTCCCACGGATGCAGAGAACCTCTTTCTTGTTGTAACTGCAAGAAGCCTCAACCCGAACCTCAGGATAATAACCCAGTGTCTTCATGAGGAAACCATACCCAAGATGATAAAGGCAGGGGCGGATAAGGTTGTTTCTCCTGCAATGATAGGGGGGTTGCGTATAGCATCCGAACTCATAAGACCTGCTGTTGTGGACTTCCTGGATACCATGCTCAGGGAGGGGGGTGGCAGGCTCAGGGTTGAGGAGGTTACGATAAGAAAGGGGTCAAGGTATGAGGGAAAAAGCGTTGGGGAACTGAAGAGGTTTGCAGAGGAGAAATTCTCAGTACTTATCCTTGCAGTGAACAGGAGGGGGAGACACATTTTCAATCCCCCACCGGAGGAAAAACTTGAGGCAGAGGACAGGGTTATAGTGATGGGAGAGATGGATAGATGCAGGCTCCTTGAAAAAGAAGTGTAGGATTTCCGTTGAGGGGTTGGAATACTCTGGACTTTTCTTTTCCACAATTTTGTTTATAATATTTAGCAGTATGGAGGTCTGCTTTATTCCAGAGAAAGAGGCACTGTTTTTCTGGAATCCCGGTAAGGAGGATGAATGGGAGGACCTCCTTCATATAGGAGGAAAGGTCCCTTTTCGGGTGGTTAATCGTTTCCTTTCGTTTCCTGATCCAAAAAAGAAGGACTGGAAAAGGAAAAAGATCAAGGGATATGAGGTTTCGCTTCCCGAAGCCTCTTTTTACGTTCTCTCACTTAACAGAAGTCGTTCTTCTGCAGTTGGCTCCTCAATCCGCACCTATGCCCTCATCACACGCCTTGCCCTTTCTCTTCTTCACAGGGGTCTTTACATTCCTGCTCCGGAGGGTGAGTGCTTTTTTATGTGGAAACCCCTGCTGTTTATGGAAAAGGACATCCTCTTTTTCAGGGGAGTTTGCAGGGCGGCTCCTCCATGTGTTTCAGTGGGAGAATTTCCCCCTCCGATAACGGATATTATCCTTGAGCAGTATCTTACCTTCACAGTGGATACTTTTGTAAGAAAGTTGAGCGAGAATGTCTATAAAAGGTATGTTTCAGGTCGGGTATTCCGTGAAGAATTTCTCTTCCTCTCCTCTCTTCTTTCTCCTGTATCCAGGGAATTTCACCCGACCCCTGAGAGAAAGGCAATTTTTGATGAGGTGAGGAGATGGGGTGCGGTTCTTGTTGAGCCCGGGAAGACAGGGCTTATTCTGAAACTGGAAAGGGGGGAGAAAAACTGGATTCTTCACTTTCTCATGCATAAAAGGGGTGAGCTCAGGGAGGCGGATTTTACACGGAGGGACATTCTCCTGCAAACACACCTGCTTTCCCGTCTTTTTCCTCCATTTGCGAGTGTTCTGGAGAAAGAAGTTTACCACATTGTTCTTGCGGATGAGGAACTTGTGGAGATGCTTGAAAATCATGAGGTGTTCAAACTGCTGGGGATAAACTTCATGTTGCCGCGGGAACTTGTTGTGGCACCTCCGAGAACAAAATTCAGGATAAGAAGGAAGAAAGATATGCGGGTTAAGAAATATCTTGACCTTTACAAAATACTTGAATTTGACTGGAAAATAGCAATAGGGGATGTGGAACTGGATGATAAAACCGCTGAGAGGTTATTGAAGAAGGGAGAAAGGCTTGTAAAGATAAAGGACAGGTGGATATTTATTGACCCGGAGGAGCTGAAAAATCTCCTCCACAGGAGAAAGAAGAAGCCGGAAAATCCGTTTGAGGGAATGAGGCTGCTTCTTGAGGCTCAGGATGAAGCAGAGATGGAAGAGGAGGTGAGGGAATTTTTCAGGGGGTTTAGGAAACCCAGGAGAATCCCAATTCCATCCATCAATGGAGAATTGAGGGGGTATCAGGTACAGGGATTTCGCTGGCTTTATACAACAACCGAGATGGGCTTCGGTGTATGTCTTGCAGACGATATGGGGCTTGGGAAAACCGTGCAGACGATAGCCTGCATTGCGGTCTGGAGAAATGAAGCACAGCGTCCATTCCTTGTGGTTGCCCCAACATCGGTTATATGGAACTGGAAAAATGAGTTTGAAAAATTCGCCCCGGATGTGAGGGTGAGAATCCATGCAGGGCAATCAAGGGCAAAATCGGCTGAGGAGTTATCTCCCCTGCCCGGTGAGGTGATAATAACCTCTTATTCTCTCCTTTCACGGGATAAATTTTTATCCGAAATAGAATGGGAGGCGGTAGTTCTTGATGAGGCACAGTTTATAAAAAATCCTGGCACTGAGAGGCACCGGATGGCAAAACGCCTCAGGACGGAAAGAAGAATAGCACTCACAGGGACGCCAGTTGAAAACAGGCTCACGGAACTGTGGTCCATAATGAACTTTCTCAATCCAGGAATGCTGGGGTCTCTTGAATTTTTCAAAAGAGAGTTTGCCTTTCCGGTGGAGGTTCTTGGCGATGAGGAGGTCATGATGAGGCTTCGTCGCATTGTCTCCCCCTTCATCCTGAGAAGGGAGAAAACGGATAAGAAAATAATAAAAGACCTTCCTGATAAGTTTGAGAACAGGGTGCTTGTCACCCTTACCGAGGAGCAGGCATCTCTTTATGCTTCTCTTGTGGAAAAAGAACTGGAAGATGTTCTTTCTGGGGATAAAATGAAAAGGAGGGGACGGATTCTCCGCTTACTTCTTCGTCTCAAACAGATATGCAACCATCCTTCCTGCTACACCAATCTTCCGGGAACACCGGAGCAATCGGGAAAGGTAATGGCATTGCTTGAAATGCTTGAGGAGGTGATGGAGAATGATGAGAGGGCTTTAATATTCACGCAGTTCAGGGAAACAGGGGAGTTGCTTGTTAAATTCATACACGAAAGATTTTATGAAAGACCCTTTTTCATGCATGGTAAAATTTCAAAGAAGGAAAGGAGAAATATGGTGGACAGGTTTCAGAAAAGAGAGGGCCCTCACTTTTTTGTCCTCACCCTGCAGACAGGAGGGTTTGGAATAAATCTTACGGAGGCAAACCATGTGTTTATTTTTGACAGATGGTGGAATCCTGCGGTTGAGCAGCAGGCTCAGGACAGGGCTTACAGGATAGGGCAGAGGAAGGATGTGTTTGTTCATGCGTTTGTAACCAGGGGGACGGTGGAGGAGAAGATAGAAAAAATGCTTGAAGAGAAGAAGGAACTGTTCAGGAGTATTGTTCAGCCCGGGATGAAATTCATTACAGAACTTGCAGATGATGAACTGAGGGAACTTTTCAGGCTGGAGGCATAGCATGCCGCCACGCAGGTTTGGAAAGACATGGTGGAGCAAATTATGGATAGATGCACTGCTTGAACTGGGGAGGGTGTATGAGAACAGACTTCCCAGAGGAAGAAGGTATGCAAGGGAGGGGAGGGTTCGGATTATACTGATAGAGAATGGTACGGTTGTGGCGATGGTTAAGGGGGAGTATCGTCCATGGTATGAGGTGAGGATTTCTCTTAAAAAATTTGATGAAAAGATATGGAAAAAGGTGATGATGGAGATAAAAAAGAACAGAAGGATGTACTCCATGCTGTTAAGGGGTGAGATGCCTCCGGATATAGATATGGTATTCCAGAGGTTTGGTGTTTCCCTTTTTCCCGGGAATGTAAATGAACTCATGACAAGATGTGATTGTCCTGACCATGCAAATCCATGCAAGCACATTGCTGCCACCCATTATATTCTTGCGGATGCCCTTGACCGGGATCCCTTTCTGCTGTTTGAGCTCAGAGGGATGAAGAGGGAGGTTTTTCTCGCACCTGAGAAGAAAAGGAAAAGGAGGAGGAGGGTTTGTTCTCCAGAAAGATTTCTCATGCAAAGGGGAAGATTTCCCGAACCTTCCTTTGATACCCTTCCCCACACTCCCTATACTCTTATACGCCTGCTTGGGCCGCCCCCCTTCTGGAAAGACAGGGAATATTTTATGGAAGTCTTCTATGAGATATACGGAAATGTACGGGAAGAGGTGAAGGAGATAGAGAGGGAAAAATAAGAAGGCGTCTTTGAGGTATTTTTGACAGGAGGGTATGCAGATTAAAAATCACACCTTGACAAACCAGATTTTTTTGTTATCTTCTGTATTAGGTTAACCTAACTTTTTAAGGAAACCCAAAAAAGGAGGTGGACATGTTCTTGCTGGTTTTGGTTTCTGCTTCTGGGGTAATTGAGGGGAAGGTTGTTGATGCCAAGACGGGGGAGGCCCTCCCCTGGGTGAATGTGGTTGTAAAGGGCACGTCCTTCGGGACGGCAACAGGAAGTAACGGGGAGTTCATGATTGTCAACGTGCCACCCGGAACTTACAGGATTGTGGCATCCATCATAGGCTACATTCCGGAGACAAAGGAGGTTGAACTTCTCCCTGAGGAAACGGTAAGGGTTAATTTTCACCTCAAGCAGACGATACTGGAACTTGGTGCTGTTGTGGTTACAGGCACAAGAACCCCAAGATTCATCAAGGATGTTCCCGTGAGAACCGAGGTCATAACCTTCCGGACCATAGAGGAAAAGGGAGCAAGAAACCTTTATGAATCCCTTGCAAGACTTCCTGGTGTAAGGGTTGAAACCCAGTGTCAGTATTGTGGATTCACAATGGTGAGAATACATGGACTCGGTGCAGACCACACTCAGATTCTCATTGATGGAGAGCCTGTTTATTCAGGACTTGCAGCCGTGTACGGACTGGAGCAGATTGCATCGGTCGGAATTGACCGGATAGAGGTTGTCAAGGGGGCAGGCTCGGCACTATACGGTTCAGGTGCAATTGCTGGAGCCATAAACATAATAACGAAAAGACCGGCAAAAAATGAAGGGACCATAGGGATAGAAATCGGAGAACATGAAACAAACAGGTTTTATCTGGTCTCATCCATAAAAGGTGAAAAGATGGGGGTGAGCTTCTGGGCAGAAAACCAAACTCAGGGTTTGATTGATGAGACAGGGGATGGGGAAACCCCGGAGGAGGTGAAAAAACCGGATGGTCTCTCTGACAGGGTAAAGACCAACCTTGTGAACGCAGGATTCAGACTTATCAGCGAAAACCTCATTGGAGATGACAGGCTCACGCTTTCCGGAAAGACCCTCCATGAGCTGAGGCAGGGAGGCAGGCTCACCGATGACACCTATGAAAATCCTTTTACCGAATCTACGGAAAGGATTATAACTCACAGATATGAGCTCCTTTCCTCTTATAAAATGGCATTCTCCCATGGAGGCAAGTTGAACATAACCTTTGCAATGGCAAATCACAGGAGAAACGCAACCAACGACGCCTTCCTATGCGATTACATCTCCATCCATGGAGAACCCCCTCCTCTTGATGAGATGAGACCTTACATCGCAAAGGAAAAGACCCTTACATGGAACATGAACTATGTCCATCCATTGAAAACGCAACGGTTAATGCTTGGTCTTCAGTATTCTTATAACTACCTGAAGGAAAAAGGAAAGTATGTGGTGGTGGATGAAGAAGACGAGGCTTATGGAGAAACCTACACCTCAACATCAAAAAAGGAAGCAAGAGAAGCAGGAGTATATGTTCAGGACGAGGTATCGGTGAGTGATAAAATAGAGATGGTTCTTGGATTGAGGTATGATATACATAAATCGGAAGACCAGTTCAGGGGTTCTGGAAAGGTTGCCCCATCTTTTGAGCCTGTAAAATATAACAGGACATCCATAAACCCGCGCCTTGCACTGAGATTATCAATCACTCCCTCTCTTTCCTTGAGAGGAAGTGCAGGGACGGGATTCAGGGTTCCCTATGGCTTCTCTGAAGACCTTCACCTGTGCAGCGGTTCTCCCAGGGTATGGAAGGGGGACGACCTGAAACCGGAAAGGTCGATAAGCCTCAGCCTCTCCATAGACTGCGAAAAAGAAAACTTCTCAGGAAATGTGAGCTTCTACCGGACATTCCTGAAGGATAAAATAGGCTTTGTTGAAGCAGGAGAGGAGGCAAGGAGTCTGGGATATACATACGAATGGAAAAACATAGAAGATGCGTATGTTCAGGGTATAGAGGTGGGGGGAAGTTTCGTCGTTTTCTCCTCCATCCTTTTTGATGTCTCCTTTACTCTTAACGATGGAAAATACAGAAATCCAAGAGAAGACTGGTCGGGAACCGGGTATGAGGAAGAAAGCAGGTATATTTCAAGGCTTCCCATGTACACGCTCAATGTAAGCACTGCTCTTTCTTATAGAAGCCTAAAGGTTTCTCTGGATGGAGCACTCACCGGTCCCATGTTTATCGATTACTATGAAAATGAAGAAACTCCCAGGAAGATAAAACGAACCGACCCCTACATACTCCTGGATGGAAAAATCTCATGGAGGCTCCACAGGAATCTCTTCCTTTACGCGGGTGGGAAAAATCTGACCGGCTACATCCAGCCTGAAAAACACACCGATGATGCTGCCTTCATATACGCTCCGCTCTATGGAAGGATTCTTTATGCAGGAGTAAAAGTCCATGTCGAGTAAAAGGTTATGTGACCTCTCCAACCTTGACAAACACCGAAAAACGGGTATAAATAAAGAAGAGCGCCTGTAGCTCAACAGGACAGAGCAGCGGATTTCTAATCCGCCGGTTGGGGGTTCGAGTCCCTCCAGGCGCGCGGCATGGTGAGCGTAGCTCAACTGGTCAGAGCGCTGGACTGTGGCTCCAGAGGTTGGGGGTTCAAGTCCCCTCGCTCACCCTTTAATTTTATATGGACCATGGAACCGGTAATAGTCGCCCACGGTGGAGCAGGGAAGGGATATTTTCTTGAGGAGAGGAAGAAGGGAATAGCGGATGCCCTTCTTTCAGGGTATAAACTATTAAAAGAAGGAAAATCCGCGGTTGATGCGGTTGTTGAATGTGTGAGGGTGATGGAAGACAACCCCCACTTCAATGCAGGGTATGGGAGTGCAATGGGACTTGATGGAACCATAGAGATGGATGCGGCAGTAATGTCCTCGGATGGAAAATTCGGGGCAGTTGCAGGGATAAAGAACGTTAAAAACCCGGTGCTTGTCGCAAGAAAGGTGATGGAGGAAACCGAGCATATAATCCTGTGCGGGGAGGGGGCTGAAAGATTTGCAAAACTCATGGGATTTTCCGAGTTTGACCCCACAACAGAATGGGTGAAAGAAAAATTTAAGGAAAAAAAGAGTTCCTATTACAAAAAATTAAAGGAACTTGCTGAACTCTACGGATTTGGGACGGTTGGGGCAGTTGCACTCGACGTGCATGGAAAACTTGCTGCTGCAACCTCAACAGGAGGATTGATGTTCCATCTTCCAGGAAGGGTGGGGGATACACCAATTCCCGGTGGAGGAACCTATGCATCCCCCCTGGGAGCAGCCTCTGCATCAGGGCACGGTGAATGCATTGCCGTGAACCTTGTTTCATTCAGGGCTGTTGATATGTTGAAGGAAAAACCCATTCATCAGGTGCTTGGTATTCTCAAAGATGAAATACCATGCAGATTCGGAATAATTCTGCTTGATAAGCATGGAAATCCCGGAAACATTTTAAATGCCGATTATATGGTATGGGGATATGTGAAGGAGGAAAAACTCCAGGTTCTTGAGCGATGATTTTCCTCTTTTCTTTTCTTGCATTTCATGAGGAAATGTCCATTGCAAAACCCGATACCATTCTTCTTTTTGATTCAAAAACCTCCATTTCTTATGAATGGAGGTCATTTTACCTCTTCCTTGAAACAGATGTTGGAATGGACATTGGAAAAAGAAGAACCATGGGATTTTACAATCCTCTTATTGGATGTGGTTATGGATGGAAGGCACTGAAACTTGCCCCTATTTTACTCCTCCCCATCTCCTCTGAGGGAATTTCAAGAAAGTACGGTATTCCTTATGCGGGAAAAGGAATAGAGGGAAAAATCCTGCTCCAGGGCAAAGGTTGGGAATTTTCGCATTTTGCACGGTTTATATACTGGGATAATGGACTCATGGATGGGAGGTGGGGATTTGGAGTCTTCTTTCCTTTAAGGGGAATTTCTCCCGGGGTGAAACTCCAGGGAAGAAGTTTCCTGTTTTCCGATACCAGGGCATCCGTTCAGTATCTCGGCATGTGCCTTAGAATTGCATTTCTTGATTTTTCAGCATTTTTCAGAATATCCGACCCTGTGCCCTCCGCCTTTGAAGAGTACGGAATCTTCCCGGAATGGAAGGTGCAGTTTTCCTTCCTGAGGAGGAGGAAAAAGGAGGAAATAATCCCTGAAAAGACTCTAACCCTCTATACCCTTGACAGAGAAAAAAAGACACCCCTTCCCTCAATCGTGAGTATAGAGGGTGTTGGAAGTGTTTTTACAGACTCAACGGGAATATCCGAAATTTCCCTCCCACCGGGAGTTTACAGGTTCACGGTAATATCAGAGGGATATAAGGATATAGATACGCTCCTTTCCACCGTGGATGAAGATATACTTGTTTTCTACCTTGAAAAGAAGCCCCCTCTCGGATGGCTCTCAGGGGAAATAACCGATGAGGAGGGAAATGGAATAAAGGCAAGGGTTATCCTTCCCGAAGCAGGGATTGAAACCACCTCAGACCCCATAACAGGGATATACCTTGTTCCACTGCCACCAGGAAATCATATAGTCAGGGTTGAGGCTCCCGGATTTATGACGTGCAATGCGGTTGTAACCATAGAGAAGGGAGAATGGACGATAAGAAACTTTGCAATGAAGAGGAAATAAAAATACCGTATAATTCCGGAAAGACCCATATTTCACTCCCTCCAAGGGATGGGATAGAGGTGGTGGACTATAAAAGAATGCCGGTTTATTCCATTGATGAAAAACTGTCCTGGCAGAATGCACTTGTTAAGGAGGTAAAGGGGAAAAGAAGTGTTGCAATTCTCGTTGACGACCACACTCGTCCAACCCCTATAAAGGACCTTCTCCCCCATCTCTTTAATGTGCTTGAGGTTGCAGGAGTGAGAGAGAGGATTATTGTTGTCGCCTTCGGGACCCACAATGTTCCACCTGAAGAGTATCTCATAGAAAAACTTGGAAAAGAGGTATGGAAGGAGGAGAAAATAATCCTTCACGATGCCTTCTCAGGTGAATGTGAATACATAGGAACAACATCGTTTGGGAACAGGGTGTATGTAAACCGGTGGGTTAAAAGGGCATCCTTCAGGATAGGTTGCGGAAGCATATTCGCATCCGAGATTGCAGGATTCACGGGAGGGGGGAAAATAGTCCTGCCCGGGGTTTCCTGTGTTGAGACCATAGAATACAACCATGCATTCTTTGAAAGACCGGAAATAAAGGCGGGATACTGGGAGGAAAATCCCGTTGCCCGGGACATTGTTGAGGCTGCACGCATGCTTCCGCTTGAGTGGGTGATAGACATGATTCTAACCCCGGATGGGGTGGTTGACATCCTTTACGGAGACTTTGAGGAGGCACACAGGCGGGGAAGGGAGATGGTACTTGATATATATGGAGTGAGAATGGAGAAGAAGGTAAAATATGCGGTTGCTGGATGTGGAATGACGGAGGATGTTGACTTTATTCAGACAACCAAGGCACTTTTTTTCCTGAATCATGTAACCCGTGAGGGTGCCGAAATACTCCTCTTTGCCGCATGTCCTCTTGGAATAAACTGGGAGGAACTCATAGAGGCAATTGAGACAGGAAAGGCCACAGAGAGATTTGCATGTGCTGTGATTCACAAACTCTCTTCCATTTTCAAGGGAAGAAAGAAAATTTACATCCATTCCCTTCCCGAAAACCGTGAAGAATTTGAGCGAATGGGATTCACGTGGGTGGACGACCCTGTGGACTTCTATCTTTCCCTTCCTTCCCCCATCTATATCTTCCCCAACTCTGCACTTCTCATTCCATAATAAATTCACACCGGGTTAGAAACCATAAAGAAAGGGAGGTTTGCAGGAGATATGATGATGGAGATTCCTTTAATCGATGTTGAAGTCAGGAATGTTAATAGTTCTTATCTTCGGTTCTTGACCACAGAAGGAAGAAGGAATAGTATTTACCCATGAGAACGGAACCTTTTGAAAAATATGCGGAAGATTACGATGCATGGTTTGAGAAGTATAGGTGGGTTTATCTCTCAGAACTTGAGGCGGTTAAAAAACTCGTTCCGGAAGAAGGGAAACGTCTCGAGGTGGGTGTTGGAACAGGAAGATTTGCACATTTGCTCGGGGTGGAATTCGGAGTTGAGCCTGCAGAAAAAATGGGATTGATCGCAAGGAAAAGGGGGATAAAGGTTGTGCGGGCAAGGGGAGAGGAACTTCCATTTAAGGATAATTCTTTTGACTGTGTTCTGCTCGTGGTCACCCTTTGCTTTGTTGACGAACCTCAGAAGGTTTTAAAGGAAGCAAAAAGAGTACTTGTCCCTGGGGGAACTCTCATTGCCGGGATTGTGGATAAAGATAGTTTCCTGGGGAGGATGTATGAAAAGAAGAAGGAAAAGAGCAGATTTTACCGGTATGCCAGATTTTATTCTGCAAGAGAGGTGATTGAAATGTATGAAAGAGAAGGATTTGAGAATATAAGGGTGTATCAGACTGTATTTCATCCACCCGAGGAAGTAAAGGGAATAGAACCTGCAAGGAAGGGATACGGGGAAGGGGGATTTGTGGTGATAGGGGGATTAAAGTTTTGAAGGTATCGTTTGTAGAGGGCATCGGTCAGAAAAACATCCGGAGGAGAAATTTTGGTAATGCATGCCCGGTATTTTCACAGATTTTTTAAAATATCAAAATAAAGATTTTCAATTCTGTCAGTTATCCTGTTCCAGTCAAATTCTTTAAGGGATTTTTTGCGACCGTTTTCTCCCATTTTTTTCCTCAAATCCGGATTTCTCAAAAGTGCTATGAGGGCACGGGCAAGTTCTTCAGGGTTGTTTCTTTTCACTACAATTCCCTCCTTTCCCTCCTCGACCACTTCAGGCAATCCACCAACATCACTGACAACAACAGGTTTTCCACACGCCATTGCCTCTGCTGCAACTATTCCAAAACTCTCCCTCTCCTTTGATGGAACCACAACAACATCAGAAAGATTGTAGTACCGTGGAAGTTCCCGATTTGGAACCTTGCCGCAGAACTTCACCTTAACCCCAAGGCTTCCTGCCAGAGACCTGAACCTCCATTCATCCCTTCCCTTTCCAATTACCCAGAACTCACAGTCAATCTCTTTATCAACCAGACGCTTTGCCCTTATTAGAACATCAACACCCTTCCTCTCTACAAGCCTTCCAACAAAAAGAACAACCGGTGTTTGAGGTTTTTCAACCTTCATGGGACGGAATACCTCCGTGTTTACTCCATTCGGGATAATGACCCTTTTCCCGGTATCCTTCACATACATCCCCACAACCTCATCTGCAGCCCTGCTCACTGAGACAATAAAAGAGGCATGTTGAAGAACATTACGCAGAGGAAGATGCCGGAGGATAAATCTTTTCTCATGAAAAACTGGAAGTGTGTGATTGGTGAATACATAGGGAATTGAAAGCCTCATGCATGCACGGGCAACGGCAATGGATATGGGGGTGAATATGTGATGAATGTGAACGACATCGGGTTTTATTTTCATAAGAACCCTATCAATGGAATGCATGGGAGGAGGAAAGGCAATAACCGGATATGGAAGGACAGGAGGAAGATAAAAACTCTCAAACGGGGGTTGTTCCTTCACCCTCTTTTTGAGCAATCCCCACACCCTGTGTCCTCTCTCTTTTAACTTAAGCCCGAGTTCACGGACATGCTGCTGAACACCCCCGGGCTCCGAAAAATTCCATTCCATCACCAGCAAAACCATTAGCATGGGATCAGACATGCTCTTTACTCTTTTCATCCTTTTCTTCACTATACTCCCTGTTTTTCGGTTTTTCAAGTAATCCCCCATCCTTCATGATATTTCTTGTTCTGGAAATCCATAATCTGGAATCAAGTTCTTCAAAGATTTTCATGGACTCTTCCAGAATTTTTCGTGCCCTTTTTCTTTTTTCTTTTTTTATAAGCATTTTTCCATACTCATAAAGTGCCTGCCCGAGATAAAATCTATTGTTAAGTTTTCTCAGCATTTCAATGGAAGAAATAAACGCCTCCTCAGCCTTCTCATGCTCGTTCTTATGCAAATTCAGCACCCCTTCAAGATACAGCGAGAGTGCCCTGTCCACCAAAGAGTTCATTTCATTTGCAAGTTTTTTCAATTTTTCAAGATACACTTCCGCATCCGTTATTTTCTTTCTGTGGATGAGAACCCTTATCAACTGAAAATATATTTTGGGGAGATTTGGCTTGAGATTTGCCTTCTTTGCCATTTCAAGTGCATTTTTTATGTATGTTTCCGCTTCCTCGTATCTCTCCCCTTCCACAAGAATGTTACCCATTCCATTCAGGCAGTAAACTATTCCGGCAGGATTTCCTATCCTTTTCCTTATCTCAAGCGCCCTTCGCTGGAAAGAAAGAGCCTTTTCAAGTTCACCCCATACCATGTAAATAAAAGAGATGTTGTTTAAACAGGAGGAAAGATAGGCGGGATTGTTTATTTTTTCAAAAATTCTGATGGCACGATTGAAATAATCAAATGCATTTTTCAGGTCTCCTTTCACATAAAACACCGCGCCCAGATTGGTAAAACAGTTGGCAAGATGGTCTTCAATCCCCAGTTCTTCCATCAGGCTGGTTGCCTTTTCAAGAAATTCTATTGCCTTCTCATATCGGGTAAGATGGAAAAATATCACCCCGGTATTCATATTGGCAATGGCTTCTATTCTCCGGTTGCCTGTCTTTCTTCCAAGTTCTGCCACCAGAGAATAATACTGCATTGCCTTTTCAAACCTTCCGGTATGTTCCATCACCATTCCAAGATTGTTCAATGCAGCCATCCTTGCCTCCATATTTCCGGTCTGTGAAGATAGACGAAGTGCCTTTCGGAAGTACTCTTCAGCCTTTGAATAATCTCCTGTGCTTAAATAAAGAGAAGCAAGATTCACATAGGACTTGAGAATGTTCTCCCTGTCTCCCAGTTCTTTCCATATCTCCAGTGCCTCCTCGTGGCATCCAAATGCCTTTTTGTATTCACCAGCATTCTCGTAGTATATTCCCATATGATCAAGCACAAATGCTATTTTATCCTTCTTTTTCTTCCTTCGGTAAATTCTGAGTGCTTCTTTAAAATTAGGGAGGGCTTTTTTATACTTACCCTGCCTGAAGTAAATCGCCCCAAGCCAGGTTAAACTTTCCGCAATCCCCCACGTATCTTTCATTATTTTACACCTGTTTTTTGCCATCCTTGCCTTCCGCAATGCCTCTGGATACTTTCCCAGGAATGTAAGTATCTCGACCTGAAGAAGAGAAGCACGAACCTGCCACTCCTTTTCATCATGTTTTTTTGCCAGCATAAAAAGTCTTTCTGCGTCTTTCAGTGCCCTTTTCCCCTCTCCCACACGAAGCAAAACCCTTGCCCTGGAATCAAATGCACGGAGGACCAGTCCGAGATAGTCATTCATACTTTCCTCTTTTCCCTTCATGCATATAGGCGCCTCTTGCAGGATTCACTGTGCTCTATCTCTTAGAAGCACAATGACAGCACGCTTAACCTCCCCTTTTTCAAATCTCCCGATGTCCTGGATTTCCCGTACTTCTCCTTTAAAATCCATGAATCACCTCCACCGGTATTCTTCCTCCCTAACACCAGGATAATCAACCCGCAAAGGACGCGCTATGAAAAGATTATACCGAAAGGAAAAGAAAAATTCAATATCTCGATTTTCCTTAACAAATAAGAAAGTATAATGCCTGTCTTGGAGAGTGGAAAATCGCGGGTTTGACTTTTCCCCTTATCACCTTATACTTATAGCGATGAGGATATGTTTCCTGACCCTTGGATGCAAGCAGAACCAGTATGAGACAGAACTCGTGAGGGAATACTTCCTGAAAAACGGTGCAGAGGAGGTATCCCTTGACGAGAATCCGGATGTTGTTTTCATAAACACCTGTTCTGTAACCTCCCTTGCAGGACAGCAGTCAAGAAATCTTGTAAGAAGGGCTCTGAGGAGAGGCGCAAGGGTAATGGTTTCTGGATGCCACGCAATCCTCTTCCGGGATGAATTTTCAGGGGAAAACATTGAAATTCTTGAAGACCCGTGGAACCTGAATTCCATCCTTGAAAAATTCTCCACCCGCAGGAGAGGATATGTGCTGATTGAAAGGGGATGCAACAACTTCTGCAGTTACTGCATTGTTCCATACGCAAGGGGAAGGGTGAGGAGCAGACCAAAAGAGGACATTATAAAAGAGGTAAAAAACCTCATAAAAAACGGACATAAAGAAATAGTCCTCACAGGAACCCACATGGGTCAGTATGGAAAGGACACAGGAGAAAAACTCTCCTCCCTTCTTTTAACCCTTGCAGAACTGGGTGCAAGAATAAGATTGACATCAATAAATCCGGATGAGGCGGATGAGGTCTTAAAGGCATTCCATCATCCCATGATAGCCCCCCATCTTCACCTCGCCCTTCAATCCGGTTCTGATAAGGTCTTGAAACTAATGAGAAGGAATTACACGAGGGAGGATATAAAAAAACTGGTTTACAGAATAAAGGAAATAAGAGAGGATGCAGGAATTGGTGCAGACTTCATTGTCGGATTTCCAGGGGAGGGAGAGAGGGAATTTGAGGAAACATATAAACTGGTTGAGGAACTTCCATTTTCATATCTTCATGTCTTCAGATACTCAGAAAGACCAATGACACTCGCCGTGCTTTATCCTGAGAGGGTTCCGGAGAGGGTAAGAAAGAAAAGAAGTAAAACTCTGAGGGAACTTGCAAAGAAGAAGTTTTACGATTTCAGAAAGGAACTAATTGGAAAGACATACACCGTTCTTGTTGAAAAGAAAAAGGATTCGGTTACCGGGCTTTCCTACGGCTTCACACCAAACTATGTGAGGGTCCAGTTTGAAGGGAATGGAAGGGATGAGGTTGTGGTAAGGATAGAGAGAATAGATGATGAGTTCACGTATGGGAAAGTTTTACATTGAGACCTACGGATGCCAGATGAACGTTTACGACTCCCATATCCTGAGGTCCATCCTGAAGGAGATGGGATGGGAGGAAGTGAATAATGAAAGGGAGGCGGACCTCATAATTCTGAATACATGTTCCGTGAGGGAGCATGCCGAGAAAAGGGTTATGGGAAGGATATGGATGGTGGGAAGGTTCAGGAATAAAAAACTCGGGATTGTGGGGTGCATGGCGCAGAGGCTTAAAGAAAGACTGCTTGAAATACCCCATGTCCTTTTTGTTGCAGGACCGGATGAATACAAAAAGATTCCGGAACTCATAGAAAAAGGAGGACTTGCAGATTCCCTTGGTTATGAATTATACAGAGAGATATTTCCTGAACAGCGCGGTGTAAGTGCATTCATTGCAATATCCCGTGGATGCAACAACTTCTGCAGTTACTGCATTGTTCCATATGTGAGGGGAAGGGAACGCTCCCGTCCACCTGAGGATATTATTGAGGAGGTCAAAAGGCTCGTTGATATGGGAGTAAAGGAGATAACCCTTCTTGGACAGAATGTAAATTCATACAGATATGGCTCTGTAAACTTTCCCGGGATACTTGCAGGGGTTGCTGAGGTTCCGGGGGTTGAGCGGGTTTCCTTTCTCACCTCCCATCCAAAGGACTTCTCCCGTGAACTTGTGGATGTCATGGCTTCGGTTGATAAGGTTGTGAAGTATCTCCACCTTCCACTTCAGTCCGCATCCAACAGGGTTTTAAGGGATATGAAAAGAAAGTATACATTTGAAGAATACATGGAAAAAATAGAACTTGTAAGGGAAAAAATCCCTGAACTCACCCTCACAACTGACCTTCTTGTGGGATTCCCGACAGAAACAGAGGAAGACTTTCAGAAGACCATTGATGCTGTTAAGAAAATTGAGTTTGACCAGTCATACATGTTCAGGTTCTCTCCACGGGAGGGAACACTTGGGAGCATGTATCCTGACCCTATTTCTGAGGAGGAAAAACTGAGGAGGCTTTCGGAACTGATAAGGGTGCAGAATGAAATAACAGGAAGGAAGCCCCTGAAGGAGATAGGAAAAAAGAAGCGGGTGCTTATATGCGACCGTGCAAAGAAGGGAGGTATGCTGGGAAGGGATGAGACGGGTAAACTTGTCGTTGTTGATGGAGGGAAGATAGGAGAAGTGGTTGATGTGGTGATAGAAAAGGTCTCAGGCTGGACCCCCCTGGGGAGGGTTATAGAAAAACAAAAGCACACTGCCGGGAGGATTTCTCAAGGATGAAAAAAATGAAACGCTCACCATTATTTTTTAATTTTCCTTGCCTTTCTTCCTGTAAGAGCCCGGAAGTACATGGTTGAATGGATGGATACTCTGGATGCCGGAAATAGTGAGTATGCTTATGGGATAGCGATTGACAACCAGGGTAATATCTTCGTTACAGAAGGCTCTTACACAGGAACACATTCCTCCTATCTTACCGTGAAATATGACTCCCCGGGCAATATCCTCTGGATGGATACTCTTTAGCATGGAGGGATTGCTCGGGATATGGCTGTTGACAATAAGAATAACATATCAAGGATGCAGGAATCCTGTCCATTGTCTCGCCTGATACTGCATGCACCGGAAGCCTTCCGGATATGAAGCCTGAAAATGATACATTCTCAAAATCCAACGCAACTTTTGATAATGGTGATGCCATTTATCTTTACGCGGTGGATGGAAGGAAAAGAAAATGGATACTATCAGGAGCAATTTGTGGAATTTCCTCCCGGCGTGTACTTTTTGAAACTCAAACAGGAAGATAACACAATCACCAGAAAAGTTATCGTGATTGAATGAAAATCGGGTAAAAGCGGTTTTTACTTCATAACCGTTGCCCTTCACAATGGTTTTTTTGCTTCTAACGAAGCAGGCACGCATGATTATTTTGAAATTCCTCCCTCCCCTTCCCGCCTCCTCACCTCCTCAAGATACTCAAGCAACTTTTTCATGTCCTCAGGCAGGGGGGCATAAAATTCCATATACTGCTTCTTTACAGGATGATAAAAACCAAGCATCGTGGCATGCAAAGCCTGGCGCTTCATTATCCCCATTATACGCTCAAAATCCTCCCTGTAACCCACTCCTATCCGCTGCAAAATCCTCGGATTCCTTCCCCCATAATAATCGTCTCCAACCACCGGATAACCAAGGTGCTGCATGTGAACCCTTATCTGATGCGTTCTTCCGGTGTGAAGTCTCAACCTCACATAGGTTGCAATTGGATAATACCTCAAAACCCGATAATGGGTTATTGCCTTTCTTGAAGAAAAGGGAGTAACAGCCATTCTGGTCCTGTCTATGAGATGCCTCCCTATTGGAGCATCAACCATCCCCTCACGCTGGGGAATGTTACCCCAGACAACCGCAACATAAATCCTCTTCATCGTCCGTTGCTCTATCTGTTTCGCAAGCAAGGGATGAACCCTTTCAGTCTTTGCAAAAAGCAAAAGCCCTGTCGTATCCTTGTCAAGCCGGTGCAGAACCCCGGGCCTCACCTCATCATCCGTCTTCGCAAGTCTTTTCACATGATACATCAGGGCATTCACAAGGGTTCCATCTATGTTTCCCCTTGCAGGATGAACCACCATCCCGGCAGGCTTGTTCACCACAATCACATCCTCATCCTCGTAAACTATATCAACAGGAATATTCTGCGGTATTATCTCAATCTCCCTCTTTTCAGGAACCTCAAAAACCTCTATCACATCCCCGTCCTTAACCGTATAACTCGGCTTCACAACTTTACCATTAACCTTAATCTTGCCCTCCTTTATAAGTTCCTTGATTTTACTTCTTGAAAGATGAAGACTTGTGTATCTCAGGTATCTGTCAAGCCTCTCACCACTTCCGTGAACAACAGTCCTCCAGACCGGCTCTACCACCTTATCCTCCACTCCACACCTCCAAAGTAATTTCCATCCTCATCCCTCTCTCCCAGCAGCATGAAGTTTCTTCTTATGTTCCACTGGATTTTGAACTGATCAGGGGTTTTTGCAAGTATATCCTTCGTGTATGTCGCGTAAACATTTCCAAAGAGTCTTTTACCTATGGTTATCTTCGTGGACTTCTCCTCACCAAAAAGATTTGCCTCAAGGTCTATGTTGTCAATTATGCCTATCTTCTGTATCTTTGAAAGAACCATCGTCCGGACGGCAATCATTCCTGCCTTGGTCAACAGGGTCTTTCCCGCACGCTCCATGGATGCAAGTTCCTCCCACTTCATGTCAACATTGAGAAGGGGAATTATGTCCTCAAGGGCAAGAGGAGGAAGGGGAGGTTCGGTATAGAGATTGAAGGTGGGGGAGAAGAGTTCACCACCAACCTCAAGAACAAGGGGACCCTCTATCTCCTCCTCACCCTCCCGGTACCTGAGGGTGGTCTTTGCAAGCAATTCTATCCTGGGATTCAATCTCCCTCCCTTGAAGGAAAAAACCCCCTTCTCAACCCTGAAAGGCTTGTCAAGATAGTAAAAGTATCCACCCAGAACCTTCATCTCCCCCTCTATCTCAGGAAGCTTCTCCTTTTTCACCCTTAACTTCCCTCCAAGCTGCATGTCAGCAAACTCATTTCTTATCCACACATTCCTGGGCATGTTCACGGTTAAATCAAGTTTTATCGGAGGCTGTTTCCCACCGCCACCCTTCCTTCTCTGAAACCCCATTCTTAAAACCGCCTCCTTTATGTCCACCTCCCCTCCTATCTCCAGAGCAGGAGGAATCCCCTTAATTGTTACATCCCCATCGAGTTTCACATCCATTTCGTTCCAGTCCTTTATGGAAAATCTCCTTATTTCAGTTACCAGATCAACCCCTCCCACCTTCTTTCCCTCCATCTTTACATTCCCGTAAACAAGCACGGTTCCTATCTTACCCGTTTTCCCCTCAAGAGAATCTATAAAAATCCTGTCCCCCCTGAATTTTATTTCTCCTGATAGCTCCGTGAAGTGCTTGTTTAACTGGGGAATGTAAAATGCGAGGCTGTCAATGGAAACGGTTCCATAGATGAGAGGATTTTGGAGGGTTCCCCTTAAAACCAGGTCAACCCCTATTATCCCCCTGTAAACATCCATGAAGGTCCTTGCAGGAATGAATATCCACCTTCCAAGCCTTCCTATCCTTACCGAAACCTCCATCTCCCCCTTTCCCGGTATAACCCCGCAAATCCTTGAGATCTCACCACCGCTCCAGAGTTCCATTTTATCTATCTTAACATCCCTCCCTTCAAGGTTAATCCTGAAAAGGATGGAATCATATCCTGCATCCTCAAAAACGAATTCTTTTATCCTTCCCTCAACCCTTCCCTTCTTACCCGAAAAATCAACCTGAATTTCCCCATTCCCCTTTATAACCTGCCTCAACTTCATAAATATTCCGAGTTTCCTCAAATCCCTGAGGGTTATCCCTGCATGAATTTCTCTTCCTTTTCCCTTCCCCTCTATTCTTAAACCCGCCCCCTCAAGCAAAAGTCCGGTAAACTCAAAGGGGGAGATCTTTATCTTCATTATGTCCCTGTTTTCTATCTCATCAAAGTAAAGTGAATCAACGAAGATAACCTCCTTCCCCAGAACCCCGGCAATCCTCACATCTTTATCCATGTAGCGGGTCCTGAAGGAGAACCTGTCCTCCTTCATAACAAAACTCATGGATGGAAGAACTGCCTTACCAGAAACAATGCTGTCTCCCTTGAGTTCAAGTTCTCCAGAAATCCATCCCTTCTGAGGAACAAGATTGAAGGAGGCAGCAAGGTATTTCATATGCACCTTCCTGAAAGAAAGCCTTTTCATAAAGAATGTCCCTATTATCCTGGGTTTCCTCACCGGACCGAACACTCCTGCATTCACAAATACCTTTCCCTCCGCATCAGGAAGGAATTTTCCAAGTTCAAACCCATCGAGTGAGAAGGCGAAGTCAAGGATGTCTTTCTCCATTGAACCATTTGCTGAGATTGTGTATCCCTCACCCTCAAGATGAAGGGTATCTATCTCAATGTTCCTTCCCTTAACTTTCCCCCTTACCACCCCTGAAACAACCTCCATATCCCTCATCCTGCCCGGGAGAAGGGCAATGCTGAATCCCATGGTCCTGTTCATGGAGAAAGAAACATCAAGATTCACATCGCCCGGAATCCCTGCGATTTCCTCAGGATTTATCCCCCTCAGTGCAATCACCCCCCTAAATCTTCTCTCCATAATATTTCCCCTTATCTCACCCTTTATTTTTCCTCCATACACCTCAAGTTCCGGGAATGCCCTTACATTTCCATCCCTGTAAACAAGTTCTATCCTCCCTGAATCCACCCTGTATTTTTCATACTCAATCCCCTCAATCCCTATGCTCCCTTCAGCCTCTGGAGAACGGAAGTCTCCCGAAACACTGAAAGTGAGAGAAATCCTTCCTTTCAGGGGAAAAATCCCCTCAAAATCCGCAAGTTCACCATCAACCGAAAGGGAAAGTTCGGGTAAAATATCCCCATCAAGTTTTACTTTATTTTCCCCGAACAGAACCTCAAAATCATGCACACTTATCTTTTCATCAATCCTTACATTTCCCGATAAATTTACCTCCTTTCCGTAAAACAGGGTCCATACTTTCTCAATCACAATCCCATCCCTCTTCACCGAAATCCTTGCATAAACCGAATCGACCACACCGGCAAGTGTAAGGCATTCAACCTCAATGAGGGGTATTTCAATGGGAATCTTTAAAATCCCTTCTCTTTCCCCTCTCTCTTTTTTCCATTCCCTCAGTTTTTTCGGGTCCACCCATATCCTCTGAACCTTTATCCATCTTATCCTTCTCCCCCTTAAAGCCATTGAAACATTCTCAACCCTCACTCCCTCACCCATCAGAAGTCTCTTCAACCTCACCCCGCGCACTCCAAACCTCAACCCCTCAATCTCAACCGGCATGGAAACATTCCTGCCTGTAATCCTCCCGATTTTTCTTCCAGCAAACTCCTGGAAGGGGGGAAGGAAAATGATGAAGATTATAAGAAAAACAAGCAATCCCGTAATAATCAGAAACTTCCTCATCAGAAGAGCCTCCCTATTGCAAAGTGAAATTTCCCTATGTCCTTCTCAAAATCCCTGAGTCTCTTTCCATACTCCACCCTTATGGGTCCAACGGGTGTTACGAAGTATATCCCGCATCCTGCACCCGTGTGGAAATCCATTCCCTCTGACGTGAGCGAACCTGCATCAAGGAAGAACTCAAGATGGAGTTTTTTCAAAATCCTCACCCTGAGCATTGCAGAGGCTGAAATAAGTTCTGTTCCATAATGGACAAGGTTGAGGGTATCGTAATAGGGACCGAGTTCCCCCTCATCGTATCCCCTCAATGAATTCGTTCCACCAAGTGTGAAGCACTCCTTCCCCGGTAAGATAACATCGCTCCACACCCTTCCCGCACGTCCCATCACCTCAAAGACAAATCTGGAAAAGGAAAATACAACCCCAGCCTTCCCCTCTGCCCTTGTGAAATAAGGAGAGATTCCCCTTGCAAGGGAAAAATTCATAAAATATCCGGAGGAGGGGTCAAAGGGATCGTTTTTCCGGTCCAGGTAAAGGGAGGAGAAGACCTTTAAGATATTATTCTCAAAATCCTTTCCACCGGCAATGTATCCTCCACTCCCTCCACCGGGATTGTATCCAAGCCTTATCTCCGCCTCTTTATCCTTATTTCCCTTGAGAAGAAATGTAAGAGGGGTATCAAAGAGATGGGGGACGGTAAACTTCCACTCAAGTTCCTGAAGAATATCCGAAAGATTTGCCTTTAACTTCCACTCAATTTTTCCATCCTCACCCCCTCCGAAAATATTCCTCCATGTAAAGTAAATTTTCAAAACCGCCCAGTTGGGGCTCAGGTATCCTCCACCAAACCTTATGCTTCTTTTTTTGTCCTGAACAACATCAACCACAAGGTCAACCGTATCCTCCCTTATCTCCTCATTTACCCTCACCTCCCTGAATAATCTGCTCCTGTAAAGATTTCCCTTCAGGTTTTCAACAAGATAAGGGGTGTAAACCTCACCCCTTTTCACAGGAACAAGCCTTTTTCTAAATCCCTCCCTTATCCCCTCCATCCCGTGCATTTCCACCCTTCCAACATAAAATCTTTTTCCCTCATCTATGGTATAAACAACCTCAACACTCTTTTCTTCCCTGTTTATGATAATTGTGTCCTCAACGTCTGCCCTTATGTATCCCTCCCTTGCATAAACATCCATTATCGCATAAAGGGAAAGGGTCTTCATGAGGTCGTCATAAAATCCACCTTCCTTTATTCTCAAAGCATCAAGAACCTTTTCCCTGGGAACAACCTCACCTCCCTTAAATACTATCCTGGAAATCCTGTATCTTTCTCCCTCATCAATCGTGAGTTTCAGGGTTATATTCTTTTCCTTAAAATTCAGGGTCATTCTGGTCCCAATGTATTTAACATCAAAGTATCCCTTCTCTTTATAAAATTCAAGCAACTTCTGTATATCCCTTCTCCACACATAGTCGTTGTATTCTGTTCCTGGTCTTGTCTTCATGTGTTCAAGCAGAAATTCGTGGGGAAATGCACTAACCCCCTCAAGTTCAACCTCCTTTATCAGAAATGCTGCCAAAAGAAAAATCATGGCAGGAACTCCCTTTTTATATGAAACTGGGAGGCAAATATGGAGTGCTTTATTTCAGGGTTTTCCTCAACAAGTTCTTTTAAAAGCCTTCTTACCTTTTCCCTTTTTGTATCATGTTTATAGGGACAGGGATTTTCCCGATAGGGTATCTTCTTTTCCTTAACAAATTCCTTTATCAATTCCTTATCAACATAAAAAAGGGGTCTTATCACATAAAAATGTCCTTCAAAAAACGGCTGATTGGGGGAGAGAGATGCAAATTCCCCATGATAGAGAACATTCATGAGTATGTTTTCCACAACATCATCCCTTGTATGGGCATAGGCTATCTTGTTGCATCCAAGTTCCTCTGCTGTGTAAAAAATGGTTTTTCTTCTCTCAAAGGAACATAAAAAGCAGGGAGCCTCGGCGGATGGAAGTTCCCGTGCGGTATCGGTCTTAACAACCTTCAGGGGTAGTTCTATTTCTTTCATGTAATCCTCAATAAAGGAGGGGTCCCATCCGGTAAATCCCTGGTCAACGTGAACGGCGAAAAGTTCCACAGGGATGGGATGGTGGTACTCTTTCATTATGGTTGCAAGTGCCATGGAATCCATTCCCCCTGATACTGCAATACAAACTCTATCTCCAGGAGCCAGCATGGAGTGCCGTGCAAAGGCACGCCTGAAGAGTCTGTATATCTTTTTCATTCAGAGAAAATCAGGGCAGAAAACCTGTATATCTTCGTTCCCTCCTCCTTCCAGCATCCCGGAAAGAGTCCTGCCTTCATGCACGTGTGGTCAAGGAACTCCTCACGGGTCCATCCATACTCGGTTGCAACCTGGGGGAGGAGAAGGCCTGAGTGATATCCCCTTTCAATGTAGATTCCATCCCTTCCGACCTTTATCTCCTCAACATCCTTTACCTCTTTTAAAGGTGTGAGAACCGATATCTCTATCTCTATCTCATCAAGTTCGGAAGGGGAGACAGGAGGGAACCTGGGGTCTCTTAAAGCGGCCGCTATTGCCATATCCTGAACGGCAAGGTACAGGGGTTTTATTCCTTTTATAAGTCCTATGCATCCCCTGAGTTCACCGTGCTTTGTGAGTGTAACAAAGCATCCCCATGACTCCTCAAGTCGTGGTGTAATGGGTTCTGCCTTTGGGGGAGCCTCACCCCTCACCGCATGCTCTATGGTCTCTCTTGCAAGTTTCAGAAGGTATTTCTTTTCCTCCTCGGTAAGATGAGGAATCTCAGGGTCCTGCCATGTAATCACCCATGCTCCATATCCCACAACATACTCCCCTTCCCTCTTCCCTCCAACAACATCCGCAGAGGTTGTGAGATGCAGAAGTTCTGGAGGTTCACACCCGAGAAGTTTGCAGACCTTCAAAACAACTGCTATTGCCCCTGCACCGCATGCCGCACATGCCCCTCTTCCCTCCATAACCTCATCAAACTCCATGAGCCCGGATGCATCCTGTGCTATTACAAGTTCATTCACCCTCTCATCCGTCTTTTTTGCCTCGGTATAGGAATAACCGTGATACAGGTCAGAACTTGCAAGGAGTAAGACATCGTCCCTGTCCTTTATTGCGGAATATATTGCCTGGGTTAAGATATTAACGTTCCTCTCATCCTGTCTTCCAAGCAAAACAGGGACTATCCTGAAGTCCTCAAGAACATACTGGAGGAAGGGAAGTTCAACCTCAAGGGAATGTTCGGGAAGGTGGGGTTCAATCATTGGCTGGATGGATGGGTCGTAGTCAATTATCTTCTGTGCCAGTTCCTCATCCACCTCCACCGTTCCAAGAGGTGTCTCCCATTCCCCTTCAGGATAAACTGCTATCCCCTCAAAGTATGCCCTGTGGGAACCTCCTATAAGAATCACCGTTGAATAGTCCCTTCCCTTTATTGCCCTGAATGCATACCCTGCTGTTGGTCCGGAATATGGATATCCGGCATGGGGAACTATTATCGCCTTTATCTCCCCATTCACCTCAACCTGGACACCATCAACAAACTGCTTCACCATGGAGAGAAGTGTTTTTGGACTGGATGGGTAAAACTGCCCTGCAACGGCTGGTTTTCTTACCATGGAAACCCCCATGATTAAAATTATTCCCATCATTTTCTCCCCGCCACTTTTTTAAATACCTCAACAACCTGAGGGTCAAAGGCTTTTCCCTTCTCCTCTTCAAGATGCCTGAGTGCATCTTCCCTTGACATCCCGCTCTCAATATCCTCAACATAGGCATTGGCAACCGCGATTATCCTTGCGCCGAGAGGAATATCCTCACCTGAAAGCCCATCAGGGTACCCTTTCCCATCGTACCTCTCAGCCTGATGCCTTAAAATTGGTCTTGCACGCTCAAGCCACCGCATGGGAGATGCAACCTTCTCCGCAACGATGGGGAACTCAATCTTCTCCTCAAGAACCTTTCCTATGTCGTGAAGCAATCCCGCATACCTCAGGAGCCTTGCATCTTCCTCAGAAAGCCCCATCTCCTCTGCCGTAAGTGCTGCATACTCCGCAACCCTGAAGGAATGCTCCTTTATCTTCGGGTCTTTTGATTCCTGTATAAGGAGTAAGGAAAGTATGGATTCTATATAGCTCCTTCTCAGGGTATCAAAGAGTCTTGCATTGTTTATTGCAATGGCAATGGATGAGGCGAGGATGCTCACGGGGTCAAGGTCCTTTTCCTTTGGCTCCTCCATTGCCACCGCAATTGCTCCAAGTGTTCCCTTGTGGGTGGAAAGGGGTGCCCATATAAGGTTTCCGTCTATCTTTGCCTTATTCGGAATGGACCTTATCCTGTCCCCAACCTTTATCCCTATCTCTCCGTAAACCTTCTTTGCAACCACCTCATTTTTCTCCTTCTCCCTCAGGAAAAGTGCAAAACCCTTTGCATTGAGAACCTTTGCCCCTTCCTCGGGTATGAGGTCAAGCAAACTCTTTAAATCAAGTTCCTGGGAAAGCTTGCGTGTAAACTCGTTCAGGCGTGCAAGCTGCTCTATCTTCTCCTCAAGTTCCTTATCAACAAGGGCCTTCTTCTCCTGAAGTATCTTATTTGCCTCCTCAAGCTTCTCGTTTGCCTCTGCAAGTTCTGCAAGCAGGGTCTTTCTTTCCCTTATAAGGTCTCTTCTCTCAAGTGCATTCTTAACTATGTTCTTCAACTGTTCATCAGATTCAAATGGCTTGTTTATGTAATCATAGGCACCCTCACGAACTGCGGCAACTGCGGTTTCAAGCGATGCAAACCCTGTCATCATTATAACCTGAACATCCTCATCCATTTCCTTAAGTCTTGAAAGGACCTCAATCCCGGATATATCCGGGAGTTTTATGTCAAGCAGAACAACATCGGGCATGAACTCCTCTGCAGCCTTTATCCCATCGTTTCCTGTGGTTGCAATTTTTGTCTCCACCTCCCCGACAAGGGCATCCTCGGAGAGTTCTGAGACTATCTTTTCTATAAACTTTGCCAGGGTTTCCTCATCATCAACTATGAGTATCCTTGGCATGTTCAAAACCTCCTGGTATGATCAATGTTACTTTTGTTCCCTTCCCCACCTCACTCTCAACCTTTATCTTTCCGCCGTGTTCCTGGACAATGCGGTGGGTTATGGAGAGACCAAGACCTGTCCCTCCCTTTTTGGTGGTGAAGAAGGGATTGAAGATTTTATCAAGATTTTCAGGAGGTATTCCTTCTCCCGTATCCTCCACCGTTATTTCAAGGTTATTATCAACCATCCTTGCAGAGATTTTAACCCTCCCCTTCTCCTTCACCGCGTCAATCGCATTCAGTAAAAGGTTTGTGAGAACCTCTGTCATCTGGTCCTCGTCCACATAAACCTTTGGAATATCCCCTATGTATTCCTCTTCAATTATGAGTTTTTTATCCATCGCAGCCTCTCTTGCAATACCCAGTGCATGCTTTATTGGAATCCTTATATCGCACCATGTCCTTCTCAATGGAGGTCTTCTTGCATAGGATATCATATCCTTTACAATCCTGTCTATCCTGTTTATCTCCTTCACTATGAGATAGACCCATTCTTTCTCCTTGCTTCCATCAGGGAAGTTCTTTCCTATAAACTGCACACCTGCCTTTATTGCCGCAAGAGGATTCTTTATCTCGTGTGCCATTCCTGCGGACATCTCACCGAGTGCGGCAAGTCTGTCCTGTCTTCTCAGGTGCTGTTCCATCTCCTTTATCTCGGTAAGGTCCCTGAATATAAGGAGTCCCCCAACAATCTCGCCCTTTATATCTCTCACAGGGGATGCGCTGAAACCTATCGGTATCTCTTTCCCATCCTTTCTCTTTGCCATAAGCTCTGCCCTCTTGACGGACTTTCCTTTCTGAAGGACATCCCTGAAAGGAGAGGATTCATCCACCCCCAGGACCTTTGTAAGTTTTTTCCCTCTTATTTCCTTTGCCGTGTATCCAAGAATCTGCGCTGCAAATTTGTTTACCTTAACCACCTTTTCCTTATTATCAACAAGGATTATTCCGGTTGGTATATCTTCCACTACCGCTTTTGTAAAGGCTCTTTCAAGAGGACTCTCGCTCTCTGCCATGTGTATTCTGAACTCAATGAAGTCCTTTATCTTATCCAGTATTCTTTTTCCGAGCTCATCACTCACGTCCTTCAGTTCCTTTTCCACAACTTCTTTTATCCTTTCCCTCATGTTCTTTTTGCCCTTCAGTTTCAAAATTTTCTCTATGAGCTTCAGGGTCTTTTCTCTCTCAAATCTTTCAAGCCCTGCAGAGAGTTCAACAGAAAGGTTTTTAAGTACTATCTCTGTTGTCTTTTTTATTGCCTTCGGCTCCTTAACACTCACAGTGATCGCCCCGATGACCTCATTTCCCATCCATATAGGATAGGCTGCTATTGTTCTTCCGTGTTCCTTTACCTCCTCTAATTTCTTCACCCTTTCGTCCTTGAGCCCTTCCTCTGAAAATACAAATCTTTTCTCCTTTATCGCTATCCCGGTTAATGCCTCCCCCTCTTTTATTTCCCTTCCTATAAATTTTTCAATCTCCTTTCCATCGCCCTCCACTATCCGGTATTTTTTCCCTCTTTTTATGAATATGAAAACCCTCAATGCCTTGAGCATCTTTCTTGCCTCTTTTGCCACACATTTGTAGATGCTCTTTTCACTCCTTGCACGCTCCATGTGTTTTAATATTCTCAGGATTCCCTCAAGCTGTTCTCTTCCCTCCCGTTCCTCCTTTCTAAGTTCCCATCTTGCCATTGCGTTTGAGAGGAAGTTGGCAACAGATGTAAAGAAATTCTTTTCCTCATCTGTCAGCCTGTGGTAATGGTTGTATCCCAGGGTCATTATTCCCCAGAATCTTGACTCACTGAAGATGGGGAATATGTAGAAGCTCACGGTTTCTTTCTTCAAATATTTTACAAGCTTCTCATCCTTCTTTACATCAGGAGCCTCAAATATCTTTCCTTCCATAACCCCTTTAAGAATCTCTTTCAGGAATGGGTCTTTTAAGGAAATAATCATCTTTTTATACCTTCTCTTATCCTCTTCTGTAAACCCCTCATAGGCAACAAACTCAAGTTCCCCTCCTGGAGCAAGATAGAGAATGGTCACAACGTAAGGACCAAATTCCTTCAATCCTCTTGCAGTCTCCTCAAGAAATTCCTTCATATCGTACCTGAAGTATGACTCGCTCAAATGATATAAAAATTCTATCTTCCTGAATCTTTCCTCAATATCTGCAAACAGCCTCAATCTTTCCATTATACTTCCCAGCATGGATGCAATGATTGTTACCATTTTCAGGTCTTCCTGGGTAAATGCATTCTTTTTGGCGCGGGAAAGTGTGATAACTCCCACCGTTCTCTCCTCAACCTTTATCGGAGCGGAAAGGAGGGACTCTTCTCTTACTTTTGTTCCTGGAACATAAAGAGCCCTGGGGTCATTAAGCGCATCGTTTGTGAAATCAGGAATTCCTGAACTTGCAACCCATCCGGTAAATCCCTCACCCACCCTGAGCCTTAATTTCATTATTTCCTCTGAACCTTCCCCTGCGGCGTATACAGGTATCAGATTTTCTCCATCTTTCCTGAATATGGTAATGTTATCCACTTTTATGAGTTTCATTATTTCCTGAGCAAGGCTTTCCATTGCATGGGTAAGGGAGGTGATATACTCAAGATGTCTGGATATTTCAAGCAGGGATGAAAGGAAGTTTATGTATCTTATCTGATCTTCGTAGAGAAGATTCCTTTCAAGCCCTACCTTAAGAGTTCCAAGGAAAGAAAGCACAGTGTTTTTTAAATAGGATGGAAATTCAAATCTCACCATTTTTTTATTCTTTATCTCAATCTCCACACATTCTCCCTCACCCTTTCCATAACCAAAGACTTCCTCCCATTCTTCGTCTCTCATCGTAAATATTCTGAAAAATTCTGGATTGAATTCCCTTTTTATTTCCTCTCCGAGCTTTCTCATCGCCTCTTTTATGTCAAGGGATGAAAGAAAAAGAGAGGCAATGAGGTATATTATTTTCTGTGTTTTTACCTCTTTCTCCTTTTCCACTGCATCCGTTCTGTCCTCAACCAGTGCAACCACACCGGTTATTTTCTTACCCTCAATAAAAGGGAAAAGTTTTAATCTCAGGAATCTTCCATTATGAAGAAAATCCACTGGTTCAACGTGTTCACCATCAAGAACCTCTGCAAAAATTTCTTCCTTACCTTTAAGTTCGGGAAAAACATCAAAGACAGTTCCCTCTCCACGAATACTCATGTTTTTCAGGAATCTGTTGAGATAGGAAATCCTGAAGGAGGTATCGAGTATAAGTATTCCCTCTTCCATGGAATCAATGAGATTCTGGGTGTATCTCCGGAGGGATTCAACCTCATCCTTAAGTTTATTTAATTCACCTGCATCCCAGAAGCAGAGATGGATTCCATCCTTCCTTCTTATTGCACACACCACAAAATATCCCTCATTTCCATCAGGCAGACTGAATTCCAGATACCTGCACCCTCCATTTTCAAGAATATCAACGAGGTCCTCAAGATATTCGGGTTTTACATAATCCTTTACATTGTCCTCCCTCACCCTCAATTCCCACCCTTCTTTCTCAATCCTCTCCACCACCCCATCCCTTGAAACAATGACCTCCATTTTACCCTCCTATAAGCTCTTTCAGTCTTTCCTGTGCAAGTTCATATTCAGGGTCTATCTCAACCGCCTTCTCATAGTACTTCCTTGCCTCCTCCCTCTTTCTCATTGCCTCGTAGGCAAGACCTATGAGATAAAATGTCTCTGCATCCTGAGGGTTCTCCTCAGCTGCCTTGAGAAGTTCCCTCACTGCCTCATCATATCGCTGGGCAAGGAGATAAAATCTCCCGCTTTCCTTGTGAGTTAAGTCTTTCTCACTCAACCTTCTTCAACCTCTCCAGGTCTTCTGTTTTTCCTATAACAACCAGTATGTCTCCCTTGCTTATAATCTCATCAGGGGATGGGGATACTATAACCTCCTCCTGAACCGTTGTTCCCTTCTGGCTCACACTCACCTTCGGTCTCTTTATTGCGATGAGATTCACCCCGTATCTGGTTCTCAGGCCTATTTCTCTTATGCTTTTGTCGTGGAAGGATGGAGGAGCAACAATCTCTATGAGACTGTGAGAGGAAGAAAGGGATAGATGCTCAAATATGGATGGATGGGTAAGGGTTTCAACCAGTCTTATCGCCATGTCCCTCTCAGGAAATACAATTCTCGTTGCCCCGAGTTTTCTCAGAACTTTTGCGTGCAACTGATTCACTGCCTTCACAACTATCTCAGGAATCCCGATCTCCTTTATTATAAGAGTAGCCATTATACTTGCAGCAACATCATCTCCAAGAGAGATTATCGCTGCATCGCTTCCCTCTATTCCAACATCCCTCAAAGCCTTCTCATCGGTCGCATCAAGCACCACTGCGTGAGTGACGAACTCTGCTATTTCGTTTACCCTTTCTTCCTTTTTGTCTATTGCAAGGACCGTGTACTTCCTTTCCGCAAGTTCCCTTGCAACCGATGAACCGAAGTTACCGAGACCTATAACCACAAAGTCTTTCATCTTTCACCCCACAAGCACCTTTCCTTCAGGATATGTAAAGGTTTCCTTTCTCCCTCCCACCGTTGCAAGCAGTGATAAGGGTCCTACCCTTCCCAGGAGCATCGTCAACATAATAACAAATTTTCCAATCCCTGTCAAATCATGGGAAAGTGAGAGGGAGGGAACCTGAGAGGACCCGAGGGATAGTCCCACGGTACCCAGGGCAGAGAACTCTTCAAAGAGGAGGGGTAAAATGCCCCTTTCCTCTATAAGAGCCCTTTCCGTTATTCCAAGCACGAGTGTATCCACGGAAAGTATAAGAAGGGCAAGGAGAAAGAGGGTGAAGGCACGTTCAATGGTTTCCTTTCCTATTCTTCTTCCAAGAACATTAACCTGGTCCCTTCCCCTCAAACGGGTAAAAAGAAAGGAAAGGAGGATGAATGCAGTTGTTGTCTTTATTCCCCCTCCGGTCCCTCCAGGGGATGCTCCAACGAACATGAGAATCATCAAAAGCAGTTGAGAAATAGGATTGAGTATCTTTAAATCAATAACACTGAAACCCGCTGTCCTGGGAGTGACCACGGTGAAAAATGCATATTCAATCCTGTAAAATGGAGAAAGATTTGAAAATCCAGCATTCCATTCGGTGAAAAGAACGAGAAGAAAAGGGAAAAGAATGAGCATTCCGGTGGTCCAGAGAACTATCCTGGAATGATAGAAGAATTTCCTGTACCTCACATTCTGCCAGAATATAAACCCAAGACCACCGGAAATAAAGAGAAACGCAACGGGAAATACAATGAGGGGGTCTTTTATCCCGTTGAGGTTGGTTGAAAAACTGCTGAATCCTGCATTGCAGAATGCACTCACTGCATGGAAGAGTGCATGCCCTGCTGCAACATGGACCGGATAACCTGCCTTCAAGAATCTCGGAAACAGGATGAGAAACCCTCCGAGTTCAAATGATGCAGTGGTTAAAAGCACTATCTTTATGAACTTTCTCAATCCTGAAAGTGAGAGCAGGTTCCACTGTTCCTTCATCATGAAACGCTGGAACATGGGTATATCCTTCCTTCTCAGGATGAAAAACAGCGTGGCAAATGTCATGTACCCCATTCCACCTATCTGAATCAAGAGGAGTATAACAAACCTTCCAAAAATGGTGAAATCCTTCTGCGTATCCCTCACTATAAGTCCTGTAACACACGTTGCAGATGTTGCAGTGAATGCAGCATCAAGCAGGGAAACATCTCCTGATACAGGGAGGGATAAAAGCAGTGTCCCGAGAAGGATTATTGCTATGTATATGAGGATTATGAGCCTTACTGGATTGAGTTTCATTCCTCAAATGCTATCCTTATAACCTCCTCAACCCTGCGCACGGGGATTATCTCAAGTCCCTCCTTTGCCTCCTCAGGAAGTTCCCTTATCTGCCTTTCATTCTCCCAGGGAATTATAACCCTTTTTATTCCCACCGTCTTTGCGGCCACTATCTTCTCTTTCAGACCACCCACAGGCAAGACATCCCCTCGCAGGGTTATCTCTCCTGTCATTGCAATACCCGGGGATGTGGGCTTCTTTTTCAATGCCGATAAAATTGCAAGCATTATGGTTATTCCTGCTGATGGGCCATCCTTTGGAACCGCACCTTCGGGAACATGGATGTGTATGTCCTTTTTCTTGTAAAAATCAGGAGGAAGACCGAGTTCATGGCAGTTTGCCCTGAGATATGAAAGCGCCGCCTGGGCTGATTCCTTCATCACGTCCCCGAGCTGTCCGGTGAGGATAAGATTTCCATTTCCCTCCATAACCTCCACCTCAACCTGTATGGTCTCTCCACCTGCCTCTGTCACTGCAAGTCCTGTTGCTATCCCTATCCTTTTTCCTTTCGGGATTTTGTCAGGGAAGAACCGGGGAGGTCCAAGGTAGTCCTCAACGTTTTTCGCCGTTATCCTGTACGCCCTTTTCTCCCCCTCTGCAATGCGCTTTGCTATCTTCCTTGCAACCTTCTCTATCTCCCTTTCCAGATTCCTGACCCCCGCCTCCTTTGTATAGTTTCTTATTATCTTTCTTATCGCCCCATCGTTTATCTTTACCTCCTTCCTGTCAAGCCCGCATCTTTTGAGAACCTTTGGAACAAGGAAGTATTTTGCAATTTTCTGCTTTTCAGGCTCCAGGTATCCAGGGAGTTCAATAACCTCCATCCGGTCAAGAAGGGCAGGGGGGATTGTGTGGGTAACATTTGCGGTTGTTATGAAGAGAACGGAGGAAAGGTCAAATGGGACCTCAAGATAGTGGTCGTGGAAGGAATGATTAACCTCAGGGTCAAGTGCCTCAAGCAGGGCTGCTGCCGGGTCCCCCCTGAAGTCCTTTCCTATCTTATCTATCTCATCCAGCAAAAATACCGGGTTTTTTGTCCCTGCATCCCTTATGCGCTGGATTATCTTTCCTGGCAATGCTCCAACGTATGTTCTTCTGTGCCCCCTTATCTCAGCCTCGTCCTTTATTCCACCAAGGGAGACCCTCACAAACTTTCTTCCCAGTGCACGTGCAATGGACCTTGCAAGGGATGTTTTTCCCACCCCTGGGGGACCAACGAAGCATATGATCTGTCCTGTAACCTTTCCTGAGAGTTTTATAACTGAGAGATATTCCAGGATTCTCTCTTTTATATCCTTCAAACCATAATGGTCCTCATCCAGGATGCGTTTTGCATGGGTTATGTCCAGGTTATCCTTTGTGTATGTGTTCCATGGAAGGGAGACGAGCCAGTCAAGGTAGTTCCTTATAACCGTTGCCTCAGGGGAAATGGGGGGAGCCTTTTTGAGTTTTTCAAGTTCTCTCAGTGCCTTCCTCCTCACATCATCAGGCATTCCGGACTGCTCAATCTTATTCTCCAGTTCCAGGATTTCGTCATCCTCCTTGCCGAGTTCCCGCTTTATAACCTTCAACTGTTCTGAAAGGTAATACTGCCTCTGGGTTCTTGCCATCTCCTCCTTCACCTTTTTGTCTATCTTCTTCTGAAGAATGAGTATGTGCATCTCCCTCTCCAGTGCCTCCCTCAGGTATCTCAATCTTTCAATAAGTGATGGAATTCTCAAAAGATTCTCCTTAACCTCAACAGGCAGAGGAGAATAGGTTCCTATGAAGTTGAGCACTCCTTCAGGCTTTTTTATCTCCCTGAATACATCAATAATCTCCCCGGCAATATCCGGTTCAATGGAGAGATACCTCTCAAACGCACGCTTCACACTCCTCAGCAATGCCTCCTCTTCAACCCCGAATTCCTCCTCAGGAGTCTCTATTGTCTCAACCTTTGCAAGCATTACTGTATCCTTCTCCCTCCATCCCACTATCCTCACCCTCTCCATTCCCTCAAATATCATTTTTTCGTTCATTCTCTTGACCAGGGGAGGATGGACGTGTGCAAGAACTCCGCAGTCAGGATATTCCTCCTCATCAAACACAATCACTGCCATATCTCCATAATCCGGAAGAACCTCAAGAATCTCATTTATGTATGCATCGTCAATGGTATAGGGGACAATAAACCCCGGAAAGGGGATACGCTGTGCCTCTATAACAGGATAAAACTTCCTTTTTCTCACTGTGCCTTTCTCCTTTTTGCGGTGGTGAATTTAAAGGAGGGCTTCCCTCCCTCAACTGTCTCTTCAGTTATTATGCACTCCCTCACCCCTTCCATGGATGGAATCTCATACATTATATCAAGCATGACCTCCTCCATTATGGACCTCAATCCCCTTGCACCCGTCCCTCTCTTCATGGACTTTTCTGCTATTTTCTCAAGTGCCTCAGGGGTGAAGGTGAGTTTTACCCTGTCCCATTCAAAGAGTTTCTCATACTGCTTTACGAGTGCATTTTTTGGCTCTGTGAGGATTCTCACAAGGTCTTTTTTTGTTAAATCATGAAGTGATACAATGACAGGAAACCTTCCAACAAATTCCGGTATCATTCCGTACTTTACCAGGTCATCAGGCTCAACCCGGGAGAGTATTTCCCCCTTTGTGAGTTCCTTTTTGCTCTTTATTTCAGCACCAAATCCAAGAGCCGTTCGGTGGAGCCTTCTTTCAATTATGTTTTCAAGCCCGTCAAACGTTCCTCCAGCAATGAAGAGGATATTTTTTGTATTCACCTGAATAAAGTCCTGCTCAGGGTGTTTTCTTCCTCCCTTTGGAGGAACATTCACCACGGACCCTTCAACTATTTTCAGCAGTGCCTGCTGGACTCCCTCCCCTCCAACATCCCTGGTTATGGATGGATTTTCCGACTTTCTTGATATCTTATCTATCTCATCAATGTAAACTATTCCCACCTCTGCCCTTCTCAGGTCGTAGTTTGCCGCCTGGAGCAATCTCACAAGAACATTCTCAACGTCCTCTCCAACATATCCTGCCTCTGTGAGGGATGTTGCATCGGATATTGCAAAGGGAACATTCAGAATCTTCGCAAGGGTCTGTGCAAGCAGTGTTTTCCCCACACCCGTGGGACCTATGAGGAGAATGTTGCTTTTTTCTATTTCAACGTCCCCCTCTTCCTTTGAAAGTATGCGCTTGTAATGATTGTAAACCGCAACAGAGAGAACCTTTTTTGCCCTTTCCTGCCCTATCACCCACTCATCCAGTCTCTTTTTTATCTCTTCAGGTTTGGGGAGGGTAATCTTGCTCTGGATGCTGTAGAATGAAAACTCTTCTTCAAGAACATGATAGAATACCTTTATACACTCCTCACATATATAAGCCTCATTCTTTCCGGCTATGAGCCTTCTTACATCTGTATATGGTCTTCCACAGAAGGAGCATCGGGGCTTCATTTCTTTCTCCTTACTATAACCTCGTCCACTATTCCGTACTCCTTTGCATCCTCTGCAGACATCCAGAAGTCCCTGTCGGTATCCTTTTCTATTTTTTCAAGTGGCTGTCCGGTATGGTGAGCGAGGATTTTGTTTATCTCATCCCTTATCTTCATTATCTCCTTTGCGTGTATCTGGATATCAACTGCCTGTCCCTGCACTCCTCCCATGGGCTGATGGAGAAGGATTCTTGAGTGGGGAAGCGCATATCTTTTTCCCTTTGTTCCTGCTGCAAGCAGTACTGCTGCCATGGATGCGGCCATTCCCATGCATATGGTTGAAACATCCGGCTTTATGTACTGCATGGTGTCGTATATTGCAAGACCTGCTGAAATCACTCCTCCGGGAGAGTTGATGTAGATGTATATGTCCTTGTCAGGGTCCTCTGCCTCAAGGAAGAGCAACTGCGCTATGACCGTGTTTGCCATGTGTTCATCCACTATGGACCCTATGAAGATTATCCGGTCCTTTAAGAGCCTGGAGTATATGTCGTATGCCCTTTCCCCGCGTGGGGTCTGTTCTATGACAAACGGAATCTGGTTCCTCATTTCTCCTCCGTGAGTTTCTTTATTGCCTTTTCCCTCAAGATCTGGATTTTCAAAATCTCAACAACATCGTCGCTCACCCTGTCCACTCCCGCCTGGTCTGCAACCTCGTCTATCTTCTTTTCAAGTTCCTCGTCGTCAACCGTAATTTTTTCCTTGAGGATGTATGCATCAAGTGCCATCAATCCCTTTGCCTCAAGTTTTGCCTGTTCTTCGGGCTTTCCTTCCCTCATTATACCTGCAACAAGGGAATCCGGCGGGTCCATGTCAACCTGCTGTGCCAGGCTCAGGATTATATCGTCCTCATGACCCTTCATCTCCTCCATCACCTGTTCCCTCAGGCTCTTTTTGAGTTCTTCCAGGTTTTCAAATCCCATATCCTTTGCAAAGTCGTCGTTGAGTTCCGGAAGCTTCTTTTCTTTAACATCCAGAACCTTTATTTTAACCTTTCCCTCCTTTCCGCGGAGGGAATCTATGGGGAAGTCTTCCGGAAACTCTGCCTCTATCTCCTTCTCCTCACCCGCCTTCAATCCTGCTATCTCCCTGTAGAATCCCTTCCTTTTGCCCTTTGGTATTTCGCATGTCCAGTTCTCTATCCTTTCACCCTCTCCCTCTATCTCAAGATAAACAACATCCCCACCCTTTGATTTCCTTTTAACGCTCTTGAGTTCTGCGTTTATTTCCTGGAGTTTCTTCAATTCTTCCTGAATCCTCGCCTCTATCGCCTCCCTTCCCTTTTTTATCTTTTTCGGGTCTATCTCTATCTCGTCAACCGGAGGGACCTCAAGGATGAGGTCAAAGGAGTATTCTTCCTCTGATTTCTTCACATTTTCCACCCTTGGTGCCCCGTAGATGAATGGGGAGTATCGTTCCATCTCCCTTTTTATTTTCTCCTCGGCAAGTTTCCTCAATGCCTCCTCCTCAAGTGCATCACCCATTCTTATGAGGATGAGTTCAACAGGTGCTCTTCCCTTGCGGAATCCAGGGATTTCTGCCTCTTTCCGGTATTCCTCCGCAAGTTTTCTCATCTTTTTTTTCAGTTCTTCCTTCTCACCCTTTATTGTGAATGTCTTTGCGTATCCCATTCACCTCTCCTTTTTTGGATTGTGCGAGAGGGGGGACTCGAACCCCCACGCCCGAAGGCACTGGATCCTAAGTCCAGCGCGTCTTCCAGTTCCGCCACTCTCGCTTTCGGGTATATAATACATTCAAGGGCAGGGTTTGTCAATAATCCGAGCCTTGACAAAACATAATTATCCTGTATCCTTTTCAAAAAGGAGGAAGGGATGAAGATAACACCACTTGATATAAGAAAGCAGGAGTTCAAGAAGGTATTCAAGGGGTATGATAAGCACGAGGTTGATATTTTCCTTGAGATGGTCGCAAAGGAGATGGAAGACCTGATAAAGGAAAATACCGCCCTCATAGAGCAGGTGAGGGAACTTGAGGCAAAGATAGAGGATTACAGGAGAATGGAAAAGACCCTTCAGGATACACTGACTTCTGCGCAGAGAACTACCGATGAGTTGAGAAGAAATGCGGAGAGGGAGGCGGAGAACATAATAAAAAATGCGAAACTTGAGGCGGAAAAGATTTTGAATGAGGCACACAAAAAGATGCAGGACCTGCTTTCCCAGATTTCCGCACTAAAAAGCCAGAGGGATGCTTTCATTTCCCAGTTCAGGGGATTTCTTGAGGCACAGCTGAGAATGCTCATGGAGATGGAGGAGGGGAAGAAGGAGGAAAAGGAGGAGGTTCAGATAAGAAGGGTGAAAAAGGAAGCCACCCTGAAGGATATTGGGGATCTTTTTGAGTCAAAGGATTAGTGCCTGCTGAGGGCATCAACCATAACAAAAAGTAAAAGCCCGACAAGAATCCCTGGAATGAATCCGTGTATCTTTAAGGGATTTTTTGCCGCTATCCATATAAGGGAGGTTAAAAATCCTCCGCCCATGGATACAAGACATGCATTCTTTTTTACCTTTTCTTTATAAATCCCGAAAAGAATGGGCCATAAGGTAACCGATGCGATAACTGCCCATGCAAATGCACAGAGCACAAGAACGAGTGCGGGCGGTTTCAGGGCAATGAGGAGCGAAACAATGCCTGCCACTGCACTCCAGATTCTGTTCAGGAAAATAGCCCTCTCTCCCTCAACCCTCATAACATCCCTTACAAGGGAACTGGATATTATGATTAAAACCGAGGAGAAGGTTGACATCCCCGCTGCTATAACCCCTGAGAGAAATATCGCCCCTCCAAGGTCTGAAAGGACATGCCGGGTAAGTGTGGGTATTGCAAGGTCTGGAGATGGGAGAGATGGGAAAAGGACACGTGAGATTGCCCCGTTGAGATAGGGTAAGAGTGCCATTGAACCACCGAGGGTGACAAGGACTGTTCCTATCCTCAAGATATCAACGTTCTTTATTGAATAAAACCTTATCACCATCTGAGGCATTCCCCACACACCAAAACTCACAGTGAGGGCAAAGGATAGAAGTCCTCCCCATCCCCATACACCCGGGGTTTCAACATATCCAGGATTTATGCGCTCAAGAGAAAGGACAGCATGGGAAAGACCTCCCGTATGTTTGAGGGTGAAGACGGTTAAAAGGACAAGGGCTGCCCCCATAACAACTGCCTGAAATGCCCCTGTCCACACAACAGCCAGATATCCACCTATTGCAACGTATATTATTATGATTACCCCAGAAAGAAGAACCCCCCATGCGTAGGGCATGTTCATCAATCCCTCAAATATATGCCCCATTCCCTTGAGGATGCTCACGTTGTAAACTATCATGAAGATCACAATGACCATTGCACTGAATACCTGCGCCTCTCTTGAATTGTATTTCTTATAAAGAAACTCAGGGATGGTCATCGTATTGAGGCGCTGGGTTATCTCCCTCAGCCTTCTTCCCATCACAATCCAGCAGAGGGTGCATCCGAGAAATACGTTTATTGCTCCTATCCACAGGGTTGAGAGACCAAACTTGTATCCAAATCCACCTCCTCCAACTATCACAACAGAACTGAAGTATGCCGCAACAAATGAAAGCGCGGTAACCCATGCCCCTATGTTTCTTCCTCCTATGTAAAAGTCCTCCGCACTCCTGAGCCTTCTTCCCATCACCACCCCTATGAGCACAAGCAGCCCCAGGTAAACAACAAGGACTGATGTATAAATAAAGAGACTGTTCATTTCTTCCTCCCGGAGAGGGATGCCCAGATGATGCTTATGAGTATGCTTATCCCCACAAGGACGAAGGAGAGGAATGTCATCCAGGGGAGGTTAAATGGAGCCCTACCAGACAATATAGCCTCCTGCAAAGAGTTTGGGGTCGTCCTTATCAAGCAATCCCGCCACTTCAATGGTTACCGGAAGTTTTATCTGGCAGGAGAGCCAGGGTTCAAATTTCCCTCTTTTTTCTTTATAACCGTAAACGCCCTCAAGAAAGAGGTTAATCCCTGGAAAGGCTCTGTATTCAATGGATGCCTGGGTACCAAAGGATGGATTCTCAATAAGATTTGTCCCATATGCACAGAGGTGGATACCAATCCTCGCTGGAACAAAAGAGAAGAGCAGACCTCCAAATGGAGCAAACTCTTTAAGGGATGCTCCAATGAAGCATGAGAACCTGGGAATGGGGATGATGTTTATTTTTGTATCTATGGTATACTTCGTTATTTCAAAATTAAAAGAGGAGTCATAAAGTGTATGATACACTCTCAGTCTCATGGTAGCGCGTGAAAGGTAACCATAGTAAAGTTCCAGTCTTCCCGTGCAGTTTTTCTCAGCAAGGGTTATGTGGTATTCGGTCATGAACTTTCCTCCTGGAAGCACATTTGCGCTGCTCCCGACAACCGGACCTGCAAGGAGACTGCATGCGGTAAACATAAGAATCCATACCTTTCTCATCTTCACCTCCTTTTTTATCTTTTACCAGATTGAGATAAAAAAGTCAATTCTTTCGGAACCAGACCTGAACGGCACAAAAACTGTCTTTTCGGAGCAAACTTTCATTAAACTGAGGATCTCTGCGGATGATTTTACCGAATGCCTGTTTATCATATTCTGTGCATGGACAGGAAAAACCACAAATAAAAAGCTGGGAGGAAACCTGCACATGACCAAAAATCTTTCAGTCTGGGCTGGCAAAAGTTGGGGTAAGGGAAGAAATGTATACTCGCCTTTTGTGCGGATACGGTTAGGAAGTGGGGGAAAGGCACATCCTATGCACCAGGAAGATGTTTTCTTAAATATTTGCTATTTATTTCATCCAGTATCGACTTTGCAACATCGTAACTTGCTGTTTTAATCTTCTTTGAGTTTCTTGGTTTTCTGGGTATTTTAACCGGTAACAGCCACCTATCATCTTTCTCAAGCATAGATTTTATATCTCTTGTCCTGATAATCAACGCATCGCCTGTGCGTTTCGTTGGGAGTCCCATTCCGGGATCTGCGTAACATATTCCCAGGTCACTTATAAAAAATAGCGTTGGTTCTTCCCACTTAACTATTTCGTCTCCAAGAATATTTATCAATCTAATATCTCCAGCGCCTGTAAAATTACTTTTCATTGAAAATTTCACGGTGTTTATTTCTATATCGTATCTTGCCTCTTTCAACCATTTACATCTAAACCCCATAGAATTCAGTAACGCGCAAAATAAAACTTCCAGCGCACCACCCACCACAAACCTGTTCTCCCAATTCGCAGTATCATATTCCATTACGAGTCTTTCTACGGCTTTTTCAAATTCAGTAATGTGCATTTCGAAATCTCCCTTTTCCATGATTTTCTTTATATTCAGATAAACCCTCCGTGCCTTTTTATACATTATTCTCTCCGCAATCTCTTCCATTTTTATATCTAAACAGATTCAGCTGAACGTTTTTTGTTCTTTCCCTTGCAAATTTGCAGTATTCTGGAACAATTTCAAATCCTAAATAGTGCCTCCCCAGCATTTTTGCCGCAACTGCTACCGTGCCAGACCCGATGAATGGGTCAAAAACCAGGTCACCTTCATCACTGCTGAACAGGAGAATCTTTTTGACCAGTGCCAGAGGTAATTTTGTGGGCGTTTTAATTTTTCCTGTCCAGTATTCTCTATTGATTATCCAGACATCCTCAGGATAATGTTCAATTTTATTAAATTTATATTTCTTTTCATCCTTAACCACAAAAAGAATATGATAATGGCTTGTAACATACTTTCTCCTTGTAAATACACCAAACTGATATTTCCATATCAGATGATTTATCGTTATAAACCCCACTTCATCCAGTGCATTGAGAATGTCTTTCAGATTTGTCCATCCAGAAAAAACATACATGCTTCCGGTTTTTTTTAAAATACGATATGCCTCTTTCATCCAGTTTAATGTGAACTCATAGTATTTTTCCCTGGGAACTTCATTATACCCCTCAATTACCCTCTCCTGTGTTCTGTTGTAATTATTACGTTTTGCTTTAAAATCAATGGCAAAGGGAGGGTCTGTGACAATCAAATCCACGATTTCTGAAGGTATATCTTTCATCAATTTTACCGCATCTCCACAGTAAATTTCATCAATTTGAAATTTACCTATTTTCTTCCTTTCTTTTGTTATTATCCTCCCATTGTCATCTGTCATTTTCATATTTAACCCCTCAGCTCACAATTTTAAAAACTTTCTTGTGCTGTCTTTTTAATCTTAATCTATAAAAAGAAAAAGTCAAGTTCCATAGTCTATGATAACCTGACGGTAGCATAAAGAAGACAGACATGAGTAATCAATAATTAAGAAATACCAAATGCATTGAAAAAATGAGGATTCTGAAATTCCCTTTCCAGAAAGCCTCTCAACTTCTCAATTGCCTCTTCCACATCTTCAAAGGTAAAGAAAAACTCCTTTATTCCCTCCATCACTCTATTCTCTCAATCCCTCCCATGTATTTTCTCAGGACCTCGGGGATTTCTATCACGCCATCGTGTTCGTAATGCTCAAGCAGGGCAATCATGGTCCTGGGAGTTGCCATTCCCGAGGCATTCAACGTATGAACATAATCGGTCTTTTTACCATCGTTATACTTCATCCTCATCCTTCTTGCCTGAAATGCCTCAAAATTGCTTGCGGATGAAACCTCAAGATATTTCTTACTTCCTGGAGCCCAGACCTCTATATCATAGGTCTTTGCAGATGCAAAGGAGAGGTCATGGGCAGGGAGAAGAACAACCCGGTATGGAAGCCCAAGCAACTGCAAAACCTCCTCCGCATCCTGGAGAAGGGTCTCAAGTTCATCGTAGGAGGTATCGGGATGGGTTATCTTAACAAGTTCAACCTTATTGAACTGATGAACACGCTGCAATCCCCTTGTCTCCTTCCCGTAGGAACCAGCTTCTCTTCTGAAGCAGGCAGTGTATGCAACATACTTTATTGGAAGTTTCCTTGCATCAATCACCTCCTCCCTGTGCATGTTCGTCACAGGGACCTCTGCTGTTGGATTTAAGAAGAGATTGTCAATCTCAATGAGATACATATCATCCCTCAACTTCGGCAACTGCCCTGTTCCGAACATGCACTCCTCTCTTACAAGGAAGGGAGGGAATACCTCGGTATATCCATGACGCTCAGCATGTAAATCAAGCATGAAGTTTACAAGGGCACGCTCAAGTCTTGCCCCAGGACCCACATAAAGCGGAAAATGGCTTCCTGCAACCTTTGCCCCGCGTTCAAAGTCAAGCAGATTGTGCATTGCGGCAATGGTCAGATGGTCAAGTTCCTTCTCCTCCGGCTCACCCCATTCCTTCACAACCACCGGCTCATCGGGAACAGAGGAATGGGGAGTATTGGGAACCCACATGAGGAGACGCTCAATCTCTTCCTCTATCTTCTTTCTCTCCTGCTCCAGTTTCTCAATCCTTTCCGAAAGTTCCCTCACCTCCTCTATTATGGGCTGTATATCCCCCCCTTCTTTTTTTACCCTCCCTATCTCCTTATTCTTCTCCTTTCTCTTATGCTGCAAACCCTCAAGTTCCGGGATTATCTCCCTTCTCTTCTCATCCAGTTCAAGAATTTTATCTATATCAACATCCTCTCCCTTTCTTCTTATCCCTTCCTTTATCTTTTCTGCATTTTCTCTCAAATACTTTAAAGGGAACATTTCTTCATTTCCTTTTTTACCCTTTCCCTCAATTCTTCAATAGATGGTAAAGGTTTTATAATCTTTCCGTTCTCCATGAGTTTCTCTGTCTTTTCCTTCATCTTTTTCCCGCAGGCACAGATAACCGTTTCAAACTCAAAGGGAACAACCTCCCTCATCCCGCACTCGCACTCAAATATCTTTTTCTTCCCCGACTTTTTCCCCTTCTTCGCAAGGGGTCTCCCATCCACCTCAACCATGTCCATGCTCATATCAATGACCGGAGCATTTGAGACCGCGGTTCCAACACCATACGCATCGACCCAGTCGTTGAGTTCCTGTATTTTATATTCGTCAATCCCACCGCTCACAAATATCTTCACATGATGGAAACCATGCCTGTCAAGTTCCCAGCGCACCTCCTCCACTATGCGCCTGAAGTCTCCCCTCCTTGAACGCGGGGTGTCAAGTCTCACTGCATAAAGTCTCTCCCCAAGTGCCTCTGCAACCCTGAGTGCCTCAAACTTCTCATCCGAAAATGTATCCACAAGAACAATTCTTTTCACATTCTCCTCAATATACTTATCAAACGCCTGTGCCGCCTTTACCGTATCTCCCATAATGAGAATCAGAGCATGGGGCATGGTTCCCTTTGGCTCTATCCCGAGAACCTCCGCACTCTTCACAACCGATACCCCATCAAGACCACCTATGTATGCGTTTCTGTCTATCATCGGGGCTATGGTGGGATACATCCTCCTTGCACCAAAGGAAAGCACAATCCTCTCCCCCGCAGCCAGTTTTACCCTTGCAGCCTTTGTGGCAATCCCTGAGGGCTGGCAGAGAAATCCCAGGATTGCCGTTTCATATATTCCAAATTCCCTGTATCTTCCCTCTATGGTGAGAACCGGCTCTCCGGGATAGAAAACACTCCCCTCGGGCAGTCCATAAACATCAACAGGTCTCCCCTCAAGCAACCTGAGAACGTCCTCAAGACCCGTGAAGACCGCCCAGGAGTATCCCTCAGGCAGTCTTTCAGCGGAGATCTCCATCGCAACCCTGGGATTTTTTTTCAGTTTCCCCAGGATTTTTCTCGTTCTCAAAAAGTAAACATCCGTGGTTTTTCCTCTCTTTATATCCCTCCAATCAATCATACAATCCTCGCAAGCAATACGTGCTCCATCTGACGGAGTGCCCAGTTGTGGTCCTCCTCCGTCAATCCCCACACAGCATTTTTAACAACCTCAACCTCAAAATCCCTCATTCGCGCATCAGCAACCGTATAAAGAACGCATATGCTCGTTGCGACCCCGGTAACCCTTAGGGTTTTTATTCCTTTATCCTTCAGAATCCTTTCAAGGTCCGTCCTGAAGAAACCGGAGTATCTTGTCTTCTCAACCACCACATCCCCTTCCACCGGAGCAAGTTCAGGCACAACCTCTGCTCCACGGGTTCCCCTGACGCAATGTGGAGGCCAGGCACGGAATTCCTCATCATCAGGAGCATGGGCATCGCATATGTAAATCACAGGAATCCCCTCGCTCCTCGCCCTTTCAATCTCCCTCTTAACCGCAGGAACGATTTTTTCGCTCCCCTTTATGTAAAGGGCGCCATCCGGTTCAACAAAGTCCCTCAACATGTCAATAACAAGCAGTGCCTTCATCTCAGTACTTTATAACGGTTTCAACCCTGTAGTTTTTGAGTTTCTCCCTACCATTCAGGAACGTGAGTTCTATGAGGAAGGAGAATCCCACTATCTCACCACCAAGTTTTTCAACCAGTCTCGCAAGTGCAAGTGCCGTTCCACCGGTTGCAAGAAGGTCGTCAACAAGCAAGACCCTCTGCCCTGGAGATACTGCATCTCTGTGCATCTCAAGTGCATCGGTTCCGTATTCAAGCTGGTATTCTTCTTTTATGGTCTCTGCAGGGAGTTTTCCAGGTTTTCTTGCAATCTCAAGCCCTGCCCCGATTTTGTATGCCATGGCTCCGGCAAAGATAAATCCCCTTGACTCCACAGCCACAACCAGGTCTATTTTTTCGTTCTCGTATGGTCTGAGCATGGAGTCAACCGCCTCCCTGAATCCCTGGGGATTCTTGAGAAGGGTGGTTATATCCTTGAAGATTATTCCCTTTTTGGGAAAGTCAGGAACATCTCTTATGAGCGATTTTAAATCCATCCGAACCTCACATCAAAGGTTTGAAATTCTCCCTTATACTCCTCCCACTTCACATCCATACCTGTCACACGCGCAGCCGGTGGTCCCACGCGGAGTTCCTTCAAAAACTCCTCTATGAGCTCCTTATCCCCCTCCACCACAACCTCCACCTTCCCGTTGGGAAGGTTCCTCACCCATCCGGTGAGACCGTACTCCTCCGCCTTCCTCACCGTGAAGAACCTGTATCCCACTCCCTGGACGAGACCTGAGACAAGAACGTGTGCCCTTGCCTTCATCGGGATAGAATATAAAGGAAAAATCAAAAAAGTTCAAGAGATGAGGTTGACATTTGCAGGAAAAGAAGGTAAGTTAAGGGTGGTGAACCGCAACAAAATAACAAAGGGGGTATTATGAATGTTTTTTTGCTTTTTGCATTTGTTTTCACGGGAGTTCAGCCATCTGTTGAGGCAAAGATAATAAAGGATGCGAAAAGCGGTGGAGTATGGTATGGAGAGGGGGTAAAGGCACCAGTGCCGACAAAAGGATGGTATGTAATCCTGCAGGAGGACTTTGAAACAGGCAGTATTCCCTCGGACTGGCAGGTGGTGGATGGAAATGGGGATGGATTTGCCTGGACGCTTTATGATACCACAACCTGGGATCATGAAACACCACCTGATTGTGGCACTTATTTGGTAGGATACGACGACGATGCAGCCGGAATCAATCCTCCAACAGAAGAGGAACTCATCCTTCCAGTTCTTCCTGTGGATTTCGATACGATAGTTCTCACATACTCTTTATCCTATGACAATTACTTTGGCAACGACACGCTGGCGGTGAGAATAAGAACATGCACTGGTGGAATATGGAGTTCCTGGGATACTCTTGTTCTTTATAACCAGGACATTTCCGGTGCATGGGACACACTCAATCTCACTTCCTTTACTGCAGGTGCAGATTTCTTCCAGGTGGAATTCATCTGGTGGGACCATGACGATCCTCACTGGGACTGGTATGTCAGTCTCGACAACATCTCCATTTTTGGTATCGGTGTTTTCTCTCACGATGTTGCGGTGGTTGACATTCCATCTCCACCCGAGGTGTATGTATGGGAGACAGAGTACAGTGTGATAACGGAGATTGAGAATATGGGACAGAACCCAGAAACAGTTGATGTCTATGCAATGATAACCGATACCGCAGGAACAGAAATATACTACATGGATTCGGTAAAAGCAGTAGCACTCAGTTCAGGAGAAGTACTTTTCATCTCTTTCAACAGCTGGAACAGCGACTCTATTGGAATTGCACGCTTCAAGGCATGGGTCCGGTGTGATGGGGATCTCTATGTTCAAAATGACACCATGGAGAAGATAATAAGAGTTGGAGTGGATGGTGTGGTTGATTCAGTTACCTCGCCCCCTCGCCATTCATATCCAGGTGGGACCTACGGGGTTTATGTCACATACAGAAACGATGGTATTGCATCCGCAACGTTTGACCTTTATGCTGAGATAGAATGCAATGGAAATCTCATATTCACAGGGTCCAAACCTGATGTTTCTATTGATGCTGGAGGCAGTTTTACCGCATACTTCGGGGATGTGGTTATCCCGGATACTTTTGGCACTTATACCATCACTGCATGGATAACCACACCATTCGACATGGATGTCTCTAACGATACCCTTGTGGAAGACCATTCTATCACTGTATGGAAGGAAGCGTTCTCGCTTCCTATACCGCTTATGGACCATGCAGTGGTACGGAGTGGAAATAAAATCTTTGTAATAGGTGGATATGTTAATTGGTCTTCCATTGATTCTCTCTTTATTTATGACCTTCTTGCAGGGACTTGGACGAGAGGCGCGAACATGCCAAAAGACCTCTGCATGTATGATGCATGCATAATGGGAGACACGATATTCATTCCCGGTGGATATTCTTACTCTGCCGACACCGTGATTGACTCTCTTTACATATATTCTATCTCCAGCAATACCTGGTCAGTGGTTCCAGGACCCGGTGAGCCTGCATGGGCTTATGCGGTTGTTGCAGCAGGAGGAAAGATATACAGGATAGGTGGATACGACCCTTCCACCGATACCCAGTGGAAGTCCACATGGGAGTTTGACCCTGCAACAGGAACATGGACGAAGAAAAAAGACATGAACACCGGAAGGGAATGGTTTGAGGCAATTGTCAGGGGAGATACGATATTCGTAATGGGAGGAGTGGATGGGGTAACAAGTGAAACATACCACACCACCGAGTTTTATGTAATATCCGGTGATACCTGGATACAGGACTCCACCCTGTTTGCATATCTTCCTGAGGGAATATGGGGATATGGAGCGGATTATCACAATGGCTATATGTATGTGATTTCAGGCGTAGATACTACATGGTACCTCACACCAAGGGTTTACAGGTATAACTTCACCACCAATACCTGGGAGAGGTACTGGGATGTTTTTCTTCCCGTATATCGCTGTAAGGCAATAGGTGTTGAGGGAGTGGACCCATCTCTGGATGGGATTTATCTTGTTGGTGGTTCTACCGGTGGATTCAATCCGACTGATTCCTGTGAGGTATCCCTTGATACCTGGACCGGGATCGAGAAGAGAAAACCGGAAGTTTATCTCGAAGTGCCCGCTCTTAACCACAACACACTTTCGTTTGTTTATCATGGAAGAGGTCCAGCAAGGATAGATGTTGTGAATATTGCCGGAAGGAGAGTAAGAAGAGTTTATGCGATACCTGGAATGAGGGTTGAGATAGGAGGGCTTTCTCCGGGTGTTTACTTCATCATCTCGGACAGGGGCATAAAGAAAAAGACCCTGCTTATAAGGTAAAAAACAGGGGAGGGGACTCCCCCTCCCCTTGACAAAACCTCTCCCTTCCTCTATAAATTTCCCATGAGAAGAATAAAGCCCAAAAGGGGTCCAGAGGCTATAGGTCCATATTCCCCTGCTGTTGAAAAGGGAGGAATGCTTTTTATCTCCGGGCAGATACCCGTGGACCCGGAAACGGGCACGGTTGTAAAGGGAATAGAACCCGCAACCCGCAGAATTTTTGAGAATGTGAAGATCATTCTGAAAGAGGCTGGATACTCCCTCCAGGATGTGGTGAAGGTTACGGTATATCTTAAAAATCTTAAGGATTTTGAGGTATTCAACCAGGTCTATGCAGAGTATCTCGGAGATGTGAAACCTGCCAGAACCACTGTTGAGGTGAGTTCTCTTCCAAAGGGTGTAGAAATAGAGATGGACTTCATAGCGGTGAAATGAAAATAGGATTCCTGAAAGGTGTTGCAACCGGAAACGACTTCGTTTTTATAGAGGATAAAGGATTTGACACCGACTGGGACAGACTTGCAAAGACTGTGCTTCACAGGAAAAAGGGGGTGGGGGGGGATGGACTGCTTGTTCTCTCTCGACTTCCGGAAGGATACAAAATGAGGATTTTCAACCCCGATGGTTCTGAACCTGAATTCTGCGGGAACGGAGCAAGACTTGTTGTCCTCTACCTCAAAGATACCGGAATGGAAGAAATCGTGTTTTACTCAAAAGCAGGCAGGCACAGGGGAAGGATGAGAGATACACCTGAGGTGGAGATGCCGGAAGGGAGGATAGAAAGAAAGGTTGATGATGGAGTTATTGTGAGGGCTGGTGTTCCCCATCTTGTGGTGGAGGTTGAGGATGTAAACAATATTGATGTTGTGAGTGAGGGAAGAAAACTCTCAAAAAAATATGGAGTAAATGTGGACTTTTTTGAGGGGAGGGAGAAATGCAGGATAAGAACATATGAAAGGGGGGTTGAGGACGAAACCGAAAGTTGTGGTTCGGGTGTTGCATCTGTGTACTTGTATTTGCATGAAAAATATGGTATAAAAAGGATGGAGGCAGAAACAAAGGGTGGCATGCTCACAGCATGGATGGAGGAAAAAGTATGGATAAAGGGAGAGGCGAGATTTGTTTTTAAAGGAGAAATGGAGGTAAGTCTATGAGAGAGGCAATAACCTTTGACGATGTCCTGCTTGTCCCCCAGTATTCCGAGGTCCTTCCAAGGGAGGTTGACCTGAGGACCAGACTTTCAAGAAATATTACCCTGAACATTCCCATAGTGAGTGCTGCAATGGATACGGTTACTGAATCGGCAATGGCAATTGCCCTTGCCCTTGAGGGAGGGATAGGAATAATTCACAAGAACATGTCAATTGAAAGACAGGCGCAGGAGATAGAAAAAGTGAAACGTTTTGAAGGGGGAGTTATACAGAATCCCGTAACCGTAAAACCGGGGAACACAGTAAAGGATGTTGAGGATTTGATGGAAAAGTATCATATATCAGGGCTTCCTGTAGTTGATGATGAGGGAAAACTTGTTGGGATTATAACGAGAAGGGATATTCTTTTTGTTGAAAACAAAGCACTACCGGTTCGTGAACTTATGACAAAGGAAGTGGTAACCGCAAAAGAAGACATAAACCTGGAGGAGGCGAAGAAGATTCTCATGGAGAAAAAAATAGAAAAACTCCCGGTGGTTGATGAGGAGGGAAGGCTGAAGGGACTCATAACTGCGAAGGATATTATCAAAAACCTCCTCTTCCCAAACGCAGTTAAGGATTCACTTGGAAGACTCAGGGTGGGGGCAGCTGTTGGTGTTTCAAAAGATTCAGTGGAGAGGGCTTCTGCACTTGTTGATGCCGGGGTGGACTGCCTTGTCATAGATTCCGCTCACGGTCATTCGAAGGGGGTTATTGAACTTGCAAAAAAACTGAGGGAAAAATTTCCCAATGTTGACCTCATTGCAGGAAATGTCGCAACCCGGGAGGGGACGGAAAAACTCATAGAGACAGGAGTTGATGCGGTAAAGGTTGGAATAGGACCCGGTTCAATATGCACAACAAGGGTTGTTGCAGGGATAGGTGTTCCACAGATAACTGCAATAATGGATGCATACGAGGTTGCAAGGAAGCACGATGTTCCGGTCATAGCAGATGGAGGAATAAAATACTCGGGAGACATAGTGAAGGCACTTGCAGCAGGGGCAGATACCGTGATGCTTGGCTCTTTGCTTGCAGGAACTGAGGAAAGTCCTGGAGAAACAATCCTTCTTGAGGGAAGAAGGTTCAAGGTTTACAGGGCAATGGGTTCAATAGATGCGATGCTTGCAGGGAGCAGAGACAGATACTTCCAGGAGGAGGCGACAAAACTTGTTCCTGAGGGAGTTGTTGCAAGGGTTCCATACCGTGGACCTGTGTCTGAGGTTGTATTTCAGCTTGTGGGAGGGGTGAGGGCAGGAATGGGTTATGTTGGTGCAAAGAATATAAAGGAACTCAAGGAAAAGGCAAAGTGGGTGAGGATAACCCCGGCAGGATTGAGGGAGAGCCACCCCCATGACGTTATTATCATAAAAGAACCCCCAAACTATGAAATCAACCGTTGAACTGATTGATGAGTTAAGCGGGCTCTATACGAGAAAAGCGTTCAATCAGGAGATAGAAAAAAGAATAAGGGAAAAAATTCCCTTTTCCCTTTTTCTCATAGACATAGATTACTTCAAGGCAATAAATGATAACTTCGGTCACCTCAGAGGGGATGAGGTAATAAGGGATTTTTCAGAATGGTTGCGTTCCCAGGTAGATACAGAACTTGTATTCAGGCTTGGAGGGGATGAATTTGCGATTATATATTCTCCCCCTGAACGCTCCCGGGAAATAGCAGAAAGGATAAAAAAGAATATAAAAAAGAGGATTTTTTATGGGGACCCTCCTCTCCACCTTTCTTTAAGCATTGGATTCTCTGTATTTCCTGAGGATGGAAATACCGCAAAGGAAATATTCAGAATTGCCGATGAAAGGCTTTTTGAAGATAAGGGATTTTACAGGGGAATGGAGGGAAGGCTTGTGGGAAGAAAAAAAGAACTATCCCTGCTCATTTCCGGAATAAATGAAATTCTCACGGGGAAGGGAAAAATCATGGTTATTTCCGGACTTCCAGGAATGGGAAAGAGCAGACTGCTCAGTGAGATTATAAAATACTCAAAACTCCGGGGATTTGGGGTCCATGAACTTAGATTTTCAAGAAAAAGGGAAAATCCATTCCATGCACTTATAAAAAAGGGAGGAAGATACGGAATAATATCCCTTTTTGAAACCATAAGCGATGAGGGGCCCGTTCTTTTTTCCATTGAACACTTGGAGAGGGCAAAAGGAGATTTTCTCAGGATGCTTGAGGATATCGCAGACTTTGTAAGGAAGAGGAGGATAGGAATAATACTCACATGTTCCAGGATACCCGGAAGCGAAAAAATTCTGCAGAGGCTCAGGAAACTCAACCCCATTCTGATTGAACTCCAGCCTTTCTCAACTCCTGAGCTTGAAAGATTTATCAAGGAAAGGTGGGCTCCAGGGGGTGTGGATGAGGAAATTCTTGAAAAGATAGCGAAAAGAACAGGAGGAGTCCCACTGCTTGTGAAGGAGGTGATAGAGGAGGGCATGAGGAGGGGAATTATCAGGGTGAAAAATGGAAAACTGGAGGGCACGGGAGAACTTCCTGAAAATATTGAGGATGTATGGAGTGAACTTGTTGATGGGGTTCCAGAGAGTTTAAAAAGAGTATTTTACTTTGCATCCATCATGGACCCATTCACATCAATTGAAGACCTTGTAAAGGTATCCGGAGAGAAACTTTCATCAGTGATGGAGGCAATGAAATACGGTCTTGGGACAGGAATACTGAAAGAAGAAGAGGGTTTCAGGTTTGTGAATGAGTTCATAAGGCTGAGTATGGAAAGAAGATTCAGAAAGGATGTTGAGCCGGAGTCACTGAAAAGGGTTGCTGAGTTTTTTTATGAAAGGGAGTACTTCGAGGCAGCAGGAAGAATTTTTGAGGAGTGTGGAGAGAGAGAAAAGACCTATGAATGTTATATAAAGGGAGCAAGGAGATTTATTGAATATGGAGGAATAAACGATGCAATGAGGCTTCTGAAAAAGGCAGGGCGAATCAAAGAGGATGATATGCTTTACGAATGTATCGGAGATGCATATGCCAGGAAGGGAGAGTTTGAGAAGGCACTGGAATTTTTCAATCTTACCGGAAACAGAAGAAAGACCGCAACGTGCCTTGTGAGGATGGGCAGGATAGAAGAGGCATACAGAGTCCTTAAAGAAGACGAGGAGAATCTGCTGATAGACATAGCGGAAAGTTTCCTCTATCTGCCTGATTTTGAAAGGGCGTATGAATACGGAAAAAGGGCGCTTGAAAAGGCACAGGAACCTGAGGATGTGATGAGGGCTCATGCAGCAATAGGGGCCGCACTCTGGGGGAAAGGGGACTACGAGGGAGCCCTTTTCCATTTTACAAGAGGGCTGAACATTGCATTGACATTGAGAGACGAATACTGGGAGGCTCTGCTGTATAATCGCCTTGGTGTGGTAAAACTTTATGAGAATTCTCTTGCAGAGGCAGAAGAATTTTTCAGGAAGGCTGAGAGAACATTCAGGATGCTCGGAGAAATTTCATCCCTCCTTCAGACAAGACTGAATATTGGAATTGTTCTTGAGGAAGAGGGGAGATACCAGGAGGCTGTTGAGGTGTATGAGGCGTCTCTGGAACTTGCGAGGATTTTGAAAGACAGGCTTTCCGAGGCAAAGGCACTGGAGAGAAAGGCATACATAAAACTTCTTGAGGAAAAAGAAGAAGAGGCTCTCTCCCTGTTTGAAGAAAGTTACAGAATAAAAAAAGGTCTTAAATTTACAGGAGGAATAGGTGTATCCCACCAGAACCTTGGATGGGTTTATTTCCTTCTCGGGAATACAGAAAAGGCAAGAAATCACACGTTAAGGGCGCTCAACATCTTCTCAAAAATCCAGAGAAAAGACGCAAAGGACGAGACCCTTGTTCTTCTCTTTCTCATTTACACCTTTACTTCTTCCGAAAAGGCAAAGAGACTCATTAAAAAACTTCCCGATACCTCCCATGCCCACAAGGCACTTTCACTTTACCACTACCTCCATGGCAAAAAAGAAAAGGCACTGGAGCATGCTGGAAAGGCAATAGAAATGGACAAAAAGGAGGGGAAAATACTTGAAATGGGAGAGGATTACATTATACTTTCCTTTGTGGGGGGAGACCCGGAGAGTGAAAGGATAGGAAGAGAAATAATAAGGAGGTGTGGAATTGAAAGATGCATCTATGAGAGGGTTATATCACGGTACTACCATACTTGGAGTAAGAAGAAAAGATAGGGTTGCAATGGGAGGGGATGGGCAGGTTACCCTTGATGACCTGATTGTGAAAGAAGGGGCAAGGAAGGTGAGAAAACTGTACAATGGAAAGGTCCTTGTTGGATTTGCAGGAGGAGTTGCAGATGCATTGACTCTGCTCGACCGCTTTGAGGCAAAACTTGAGGAATTCAAGGGAAACCTTCCCAGGGCTGTTGTTGAACTTGCAAAGGACTGGAGAACGGATAAGTTTTTGAGAAGGCTTGAGGCACTGCTTGCAATAATGGATAAGGAGCATTCATACATTGTCTCTGGAGGAGGTGAGGTTGTGGAGCCTGATGATGGTCTCATTGGCATAGGTTCAGGAGGTGCATACGCACTTGCAGCAGCAAGGGCACTTATCAGGTTCACCGACCTTGAACCTCAGGAGATAGTGAGAGAATCACTTCTCATTGCATCCTCCATATGCGTTTATACCAACCAGAACATAGTTGTGGAGACGCTATGAATAACAATAAGGTACTGACTCCAAAGGAAATTGTAAAGGAACTTGACCGGTACATAATAGGTCAGGACGAGGCAAAGCGTGCGGTTGCCATTGCCTTGAGGAACCGGTGGAGAAGGCAGCAGGTCGAGGGAACGATAAAGGAGGAGATAACACCAAACAACATAATAATGATAGGACCCACGGGTGTTGGAAAGACGGAAATAGCAAGAAGGCTTGCAAAGATTGCAGGTGCTCCTTTCATAAAGGTTGAGGCAACCTCATACACCGAGGTTGGATACGTCGGGAGGGATGTTGAGTCAATGGTGCGGGACCTCATGAACATTGCTGTGAACATGGTGAAGGCGGAGAAAAAGAAAAAGGTTTATCAGGAGGCGGAAAAGGCAGCGGAGGAAAGGCTTGCGGCACTGTTACTCCCGGTTCTCGGTAAATCAAGAGAGGAGATAAAGGCACTTTTGCGGGAAGGAAAGCTTGAGAATGAAAAGGTTGAGATACGCTCGGACCAGCCATTCATGCCGTTTGTTGAAATAATGGGGACCGGAAACATTGAAGAACTGAATCTCCAGTTAAGGGAGATGTTTGAGAGTCTGTTTCCAAAGAGGGGGAAGAAAAAACTTGTTACTGTTAAAGAGGCAAGGGAAATCCTAAGGGAACAGGAAATAGAAAAAATGCTTGATATGGACGAGATCGTTGAGGAGGCAAGGTGGAGAACGGAAAATCTGGGAATTATTTTCATTGACGAGATAGATAAGATAGCAGGGAAGGAGACCCGGGGACCCGATGTATCCAGGATGGGTGTCCAGCGCGACCTTTTACCCATCGTTGAAGGGACAACGGTTCTTACAAAATATGGAATGGTGAGAACCCATCATATTCTGTTCATTGCAGCAGGAGCCTTTACGGTTTCAAAACCATCCGACCTCATTCCCGAGCTCCAGGGAAGGTTCCCAATAAGGGTGGAACTTTCAAGTCTTACAAAAGAGGATTTTGAAAGAATACTCGTTGAGCCAGAAAACTCCCTTGTTAAGCAATACACAGCACTCCTGAAAACAGAGGGGATTGACCTTGTCTTTGAGCCCGATGCCATATCAGAGATAGCAAGGTATGCAGCGCTTGCGAATGAGAAAACAGAGGATATTGGTGCAAGAAGACTGCAGACCGTAATGAGTGCGGTTCTTGAAGACATTCTTTTTGAGGCACCCGACCTCCCTGAAAAGGAGATAAGGATAACAGGAGAATGGGTTAGAAAGAAGCTTGAAAGGATAATAAAGGACGAAGACCTCACGAGGTATGTGCTATGATATGGGAAAAACTGAAGGTTTTTGAAAAACACCTTCCGCCTTCAAGAAAAGAAGCATTGAAGGTAATACTGGAAAAGATAGATAAGGAAGGAGAACTTGAGGAATTTCTTGAGAAAGAGCACCTCTTTTCTCCATCCATAGGAAAGGGGATTTTACTCTACAAGAAAAAGGGAGGAGACGGGATACTCATAGGTACGTGTGAAAAGGTTTTTGACTACGAACCCTTTGACACCGTCCCCCCAAAAATCCTTGTTGTTCTTTTTCTTCCGGATGAAGAAAAGACCTACATTTCCACCCTTTCAAGGCTTTTCCATCTCATGAACCAGTCTTCTGTTCGCGAGGGGATAATGGAGGCAAAGTCCCTTGAGGAACTGAGGCAGATAATAAAGAAAGAGGAGGAGGAGCTTTTCCGTGAATAAGGCATTCTTCGTCTGGCTTGTTTTGATTTTCATTGTCTCTTTATATCCAGAGCCACCCCATCCACCCGGGGAGTTTAAATTTATGGACAAGATAGAACATTTTTATGTGTACGCAGTCCTTGGAGTTTTATACGTTGCCTGGAGAAGAAAGCCCGACTTTAAGGCATTTCTGCTCATAGCAGGAATAGGAATGCTGAATGAAATTCTTCAGGGATTCATTCCGGGAAGGGACATGAGCCTTGGAGACTTTCTCGCAAATGCAGCAGGAGGAGGTTTTTCGGTATGGATGTTAAGGTAAAGAAAATAAGAGGAACGAGGGATATTCTACCGGAAGAGGCATCCCTGTGGAGTGAGGTTGAGGGAAAGATAAGGGAGGTATGCAGGGTTTATGGATTTGGTGAGATAAGGGTTCCAACATTTGAGGAAACATCCCTTTTTATAAAAACCACAGGGGAAACAACGGACATCGTTGAGAAACAGATGTATACTTTTGAGGATAAAGGAGGAAGGAGTTTAACCCTCAAGCCCGAGGGAACCCCATCGGTTGTGCGCGCATATCTTGAAAACGCCCTTTTTCAGAGGGGGAAGAAGACAAAACTCTTTTACATAGAACGCATGTTCAGACAGGAAAGACCACAAAAAGGAAGATACCGGGAATTCACCCAGTTTGGTGTGGAACTCATTGGTTCAAAAAGTCCCCTCTCTGATGCGGAGATAATCTCCCTTGCTTTCACACTTTTTGAAAAAATAGGGGTTAAGGATATAACCCTGAGGATAAATTCCATAGGATGCTTCAGGTGCAGGGGTCCTTTCAGGGATGCCCTCAAAGAATATCTAAAATCAAAACTTCCTGAACTCTGTCCGGACTGTAAGAGGAGATTTGAAAGAAATCCTTTGAGGGTCCTCGACTGCAAGGAGGATAAAGAAAAACTGAAGGATGCTCCAAGAAGCACAGATTATCTGTGTGATAACTGCAAAAAACACTGGAAAAGGCTCATTTCTGTTCTTGAAAAACTCAAAATTCCCTTCCTGGTTGACCACATGCTCGTTCGGGGTCTTGATTACTATACAGGACCCGTCTTTGAATTCGTTTCAGGCAAACTCGGGGCACAGGATGCTGTTGGGGGCGGTGGAAGATATGATGAATTGATTGAGTCCATGGGAGGGGAGCCAACCCCTGCAACCGGATTTGCCATAGGGCTTGACAGGCTTGTTATGCTTGTTGAAAAGAAGAAGGAGGAAAGGATTCCTCTGTGGATTGTAAACATAGGGGAGGAGGCGGAAGAGGCTGGATTTTTATTGATGGAGAAATTGAGAAGGATGGGAGTAAGGGTGGAGATGGACCTCACCGGAAGGAGTTTGAAGGCACAGTTCAGGGAGGCGGATAAAAGGAATGCAAAATATGTTCTGGTTATAGGTGAGGATGAGATAAGAAAAAATAAGGGAAAACTCAAGGATATGGAAACAGGGAAGGAAGAGGAAATAGAACTTGATGAGGAGAAAATAAAGGAGAGGGTATGCTGAGGACCCATACATGTGGGGAATTGAGAAAAGCACATGAAGGGAAAGAGGTTATTCTCTGTGGATGGGTTAAGAGGATAAGGGACCATGGGGAGATAGTATTTGTTGATCTGTGGGATAGATACGGAATAACCCAGGTTGTTTTTGGTCCGGAAAAAAAGGAGGTGAAGAGAAAGGCAAAGGAACTGGGACTTGAATGGGTGGTGAGGGTTAAGGGGAGGGTGAGAAGAAGACCTGAAGGGCAGGAGAACCCAGACCTTCCAACAGGTGAGGTAGAGGTTGAGGCATACGAAATTGAAGTTCTGAACCGGTCTGAGGTTCCTCCATTTGTGGTTGTTGACGATGTGAAGGCGGGAGAGGAATTGAGGTTGAGATACCGGTATCTTGACCTGAGAAGACCCACCATGCTCAGAAACTTTGAAATAAGGCACAGGGTTGTCCAGACGGTGAGAAACTATCTTTCTGAAAGAGACTTTCTTGAGGTTGAGACCCCCATTCTTGCAAAGTCAACCCCGGAGGGTGCAAGGGATTTTTTAGTTCCATCAAGGCTCCAGCCAGGGAAGTTCTATGCCCTTGCCCAGTCCCCTCAGCTTTACAAGCAGATTCTCATGGTTGCTGGATTTGACCGATACTTCCAGTTTGCAAGATGCCTGAGGGACGAAGACCTTAGGGGAGACAGGCAGCCAGAGCATACCCAGATTGACCTGGAGTTCTCCTTTGCAGAGGAAGAGGATGTGTTCTCACTTGTTGAAGGAATGATGGAGAGGGTATTTAAAGAAGTCCTGGGAGTGGAGATAAAGACCCCATTTCCAAGAATTCCGTATGAAGTGGCGATGAGAGATTATGCAACGGATAAACCGGATTTGAGGAATCCACTGAAGGTTGAGGACATGACAGAGGTGGGAAAGGCAGGGGATTTCAGAATTCTGAAGAATGCTCCCTGTGTAAAGGGAATAAAGATAAAAAAGATATTCTCAAGAAAGGAGATAGAGGAACTTGAAAAACTTGTAAAGAAAGAAGGAGCAGGAGGACTTCTGTGGGTGAAGAAGGAAAAGGAGTATTCAGGACCCCCTGTAAAGTATTACAAAAATCCGGAAATTTTTGGGCTTGAGGATGGAGAGATGTTATTCCTGATGGCGGGAAAAGAGAAGGATATGGCAAGACCCCTCTCGGTTCTCCGGCAGGAACTTGGAAAGAGGGCAGAAATTATAAAGGACGGTTTTGAGTTTGTCTGGGTAACTGAGTTTCCGCTTTTTGAGTGGAATGAGGAGGAAGAAAGATGGGAACCCTGCCATCACATATTTACGATGCCTGCTGAATTTCCCGTTGTTCCTGAAAAGACAAAAGGAAGGCAGTATGACCTGGTTTTAAATGGGGTTGAACTTGCCTCCGGAAGTATAAGAAACCATAATCCCGGGGTGCAGAGGGAACTGTTTAAAATCATAGGGCTTTCTGATGAAGAAATAGAGACAAGATTTGGGTTTCTGCTCCAGGCACTTTCGTATGGTGCCCCACCTCATGGAGGGATTGCCATAGGGCTTGACAGACTTGTTATGCTCATGGTTGGCTCCCAGACCATAAGGGATGTGATTGCCTTCCCCAAGACCCTTCAGGGTCTTGGATTGATGGAAGGCTCACCATCACGCGTAAGGAAAGAGGACCTGGATGAACTTGGAATAAAGGTGGTGGAAGATGAGGCATAAAGAAATAAGGGTTTTTCCTGACCCCGTTTTGAGGGAAAAAGCACAGGAGGTAAAGCGATTTGATGAGGGGATAAGAGAGGTTATCCAGCGCATGAGGAGGATTATGCAAGAGGCGGAGGGGATAGGGCTTGCTGCGCCGCAGATTGGAATACTTCAGAGGATAATAGTGGGTGATACCGGGGAGGAAAGGGTTGCCATTGTAAATCCTGAAATCCTTCAGGCAGAGGGAGAGGATGTGATGGAGGAGGGGTGTCTTTCAATCCCGGGGGTTTACATTGAGATAAGGAGACCCACCTGGATTAAGGTGAGGGGGATTGACGAAAACGGAGACGAGAAGGAGTGGGAGATAGAGGGGTTGCTTGCAAGGGTTGTGCAGCACGAGATAGACCATTTAAATGGAACCCTGATAGTGGATTATCTCTCAGCCAGGGAATACATGAGGTTTCAGAGGGAATATGAAAGGTTGATGAGTGGTGATGAAGAATAGGGCTTTTTCTTTCCTCCTCCTCCTCCTCCTCCTCCTCCTCCTCCTGTATTTTCTTTATTTCTTCCGGACCCTTGAATTACACAGAGAGGTAATAATTCATTTTCTTTATGTTCTTCTTTTACTTTTCTTTTTTATCTGGAAAAGAAAGGGATTGTTCTTCAGTGCGGTAATGCTTGTATTTGCACTTATATTTATAAAACACATAGGATGGCTTCCTGTGGTTCACCTGGGGATTCTTTCAATTATAGGTTACACAATGGCTGTATTTTATGAAAAAACAGAGAAATATCGCAAGATTGCGGAAAGGGCAATGGTTGAAAGAACCATTGAACTCATGGAGGCACAGGAGAGATTCAGACTCCTCAGTGAGCATGCTTTGGTAGGAGTTTATCTCTTTCAGGGAGGAGTATTCAGATACGTTAATCCAAAATTTGCTGAGATTTTCGGATATAAAAGGGAGGAGATAGTGGATAAGATGACTCCATACGATGTGGTATATCCTCCTGATAGAGAAATGGTAAAAAAGAAAATAAAAGAAAGACTCAGCGGGAAAAAACGCTGGACCCACTACATTTTCAGAGGGTTAAGGAAAGATGGAACAGTAATTCACGTGGAGGCTCTTGGCTCGGTTGTTGAATTCATGGGAAGACCTGCAATAATAGGAACCATAATAGATATAACCGAGAGAATAAAGGAAAGAAGGCAGCTGGAGATACTCTACGAAATAATCAGTCTCTTCAACACCGAAACAGGTCTCCAGGATATATTTCAGACAATCATTGAGAGAATATCCGAGATAATGGAGGTCCCTTATGTATCCATACGATTGTATGATGAAAAGAAAAATAGGCTCATGACCCATGCTGTAAAGGGGATGGGGGAGAAATACTGGAAGCACCGGAAGGAAATCCCGGTGGATGACCCTGTGAGTTTAAGCACCAAGGCATTCCGGGAAAAGAAGCCCCAGTATGTAAAGGATGTTGGCACCTTAAAATTCCCTCCCACGGTTATGGAAGAGGTCATCAAAAAATACCGGATGAAATCCCTCCTTTCCATTCCCATACTTGTAAAGGACAGGGTTCTGGGGGTTATAAATCTCATAACCACGGAGGAAAAAGAATTTACCGAGGATGAAATTCAGTTCCTTATGAGCCTTGCGGAACATGCAGGGTTTGCCATAGCAAGGGCAGAACTTTATAAAAAACTTGAAGAATCAGAAAGCATGTACCGGGCACTGTTTGAACATGCAGGTGGTGCAGTTGCGGTTCTTGAAAATGGAAGGATTGTCCTTGTAAACTCAATGTTTGAACAACTCTCTGGCTATAAAAAGGAAGAAATAGAAGGCAGGAAAAGATTCAGGGAACTCGTTGAGGAATTTGGAGAGAAGTGCAGGATAAGCGAAAAGCATCCTCAAATGTGTGAGACAGGGTTTAAAAGAAAGGATGGCAAAGAACTAACAGTTTACCTCACCATGGCAAAAATCCCCGGGACGGAAAAGTGCATCGTTTCTCTCACCGACATAACAGAAAAGAAGATGCTTGAGGAAAGGATAAGGGAGGTGGAAAAGATGGAGGCGATAGGACTGCTTGCGGGAGGAATTGCGCATGACTTCAACAATATTCTTACAGTGATAGAGGGGAATATTGAGCTCTTATTTGAGGAATTGAAGGAATCTCCTGCAAAAAAGTTCGTGGAGGAAATGCATAAGGCTGAGAGGATAGGGGCGGAGCTTGTAAGACAGCTTTTGTTCTTCAGCAAGGAGCATCCGCTTCGAAGGGTGAGGGTCAATCTTAACGAAATAATATATGAGATGAAAGAAATGCTCTCAAGGATACTGGGTGAAGATGTGGAATTCACACTCAAACTTGCCCCGGAACTTCATGATGTTAAGGCTGATAGAGGAAATATGGAACAGATAATCATAAATCTTGTAATGAATGCGAGAGATGCAATGCCTGAGGGGGGAAAACTTCTCATAAAAACGGAAAATGTGGAAAAACATGGTAAAAAATTTGTCGCACTCACTGTGAGGGATACAGGGATTGGAATGGATAAAGAAACGAAAGAAAGAATCTTTGAACCGTTCTTCACCACCAAAAAGAAAGGAACGGGACTTGGTCTTTCCGTGGTTTATGCAATTGTAAAAAAACATGAAGGATGGATTGAGGTGAAAAGTGAAAAAGGGAAGGGAACAGAATTCAGAATATATCTTCCTGCGATGAGAAAGAGGATGAGGAGAAAGGAAAGGAAGAAGAAGGAGATTGAGGGGATGGGAGAGACCGTGCTTCTGGTTGAGGATGAGCCTGGGGTTAGAGAAACAACTGCAAGACTCCTTGAAAAACATGGATACAGGGTTATTTGTGCCGGAGGTGTGAAGGAGGCACTGGAGATATTTGAAAAAGAGAAAAAGAATATAGACCTGGTATTCACCGATGTGGTTCTTCCTGATGGAAGAGGGACGAAGCTTGTGGAGGAAATACTCAAAAGGGGAAGGGTAAAGGTCCTGTTAACGAGTGGATATGCGGATACAAAGGTTGACTGGCCTCAGATAGAAAAATATCCCTACATTTCAAAACCCTATTCCCTCCATAAATTGCTTGAGAAGATGCGGGAAGTCCTGGAAGGGCGGGGAGGATTGACAAACCTTTAAAATAAGATTATAGTCCTCCAAAAAGGAGGTGAAGGGTGTACGATATAATGGAAATTCTCAGGGTTATGCCTCACCGGTATCCCTTTTTAATGGTGGATAGAATCGTGGAGGCGAGTGAGGAAAAGGTTGTGGGAATAAAGAATGTCACCGTGAACGAGCCCCATTTTATGGGGCACTTCCCTGAAAATCCCGTTATGCCTGGGGTTCTTATCGTTGAGGCAATGGCGCAGACAGGAGGATTTCTCATACTCCAGCGGATTGAAAGTCCAGAAAATAAACTTGTTTACTTTGCCAGGATTGATAAGGTGAAGTTCAGGAAACCCGTGAGACCTGGAGATGTTCTCAGGATGGAACTCACATTCAAGGGGCAGCGCAGGAATCTTTACATGATGGAGGGAAAGGCATACGTTGATGGGGAAGTTGTTGCAGAGGGAGAGTTCACGGCTGCGGTTGTTGAGAGATGAAAAATGTGAAAATTGCAGAAAGTGCAGTTATTGAAGATGATGTTGAAATAGGTGAAGGGACGGTAATAAAAGAGGGTGTCATAATAAGAAGTGGGACCAGGATAGGTAAGAATAACATAATATTTCCCTACGCGGTCATAGGTGAGGAACCCCAGGATTTGAGATTCAGAGGAGAGAGAAGCGGCGTTATAATAGGTGATGGAAACATAATAAGGGAATTCGTGACCATCCACAGGGCGGCTGGAGAGGGAGAGAATACCATAATAGGAAACGGAAACTATCTCATGGCATACGTTCATGTGGGACACAACGCAAGGATTGGAAATGGTGCTATTCTGGTAAACGGTGCAACTCTTGGAGGATATGCAGAGGTTCACGACCATGCGTACATCAGTGCAAATGTTGCGGTTCACCAGTTTACAAGAGTGGGAGAATATGCTATAGTGGGAGGCGGGTTCAGGGTGACAAAGGATGTTATTCCCTATGCACTTGCGGCAGGGGAACCTCTCAGGATATACGGGGTTAACTTTCTGGGGTTGCGAAGGTGCGGGTTTTCTCAGGAAAAAAGGGAGATAATAAAGGAGGCAGTGAGGATACTCACGAGAATGGGGTTGAATACATCCCAGGCGGTTGAGCGTATAAGAAGGGAGTTGCCAGATATAGAGGAGATAAGGAAACTTCTCAGGTTTATAGAAACAAGCAAAAGGGGGATTGCGAAATGATAGACGAAAGGGTGATAACAAGAGGGATAATTGAAGAGGGAATGAGGAGGTTGCTTGAATACACACAGGCAGACGTGTTCATAGCAGGGGCAGGTCCATCGGGTTTAACTGCCGGATACTATCTTGCAAGGGAAGGTGTTAAGGTTGCAATATTTGAACGGGCTTTGAGACCCGGTGGAGGAATGCCGGGTGGGGGGATGATGTTCCCCTGTATAGTTGTTCAGGAGGAGGCAAGAGAGATACTTGAGGAAATCGGGATAAGGTACAGGGAGTATGAAAAGGGATACTACATAGCCTCCTCCATTGAGGCAACTGCAAAACTCGTTTCAAAGGCAATGGATGCCGGATGTGAACTCTTCAACCTCATAGAGGTTGAGGACGTGGTTATAAAAAATGGGAAAGTGGAGGGGCTTGTTATAAACTGGACATCTGTTTCCCTTGCCTCCCTTCACATAGATCCCTTAACCGTTATCTCAAAATTTGTCGTGGATGCAACCGGCCACGATGCAGAGGTTGTGAAGGTGGTGGAGAGAAAAACAAAGGGAAAACTCCTCACCCCATCAGGAAAGATGCTTGGTGAGGGCCCCATGCATGCCGATACAGGAGAAAGAACCATAGTTGAGCATACAAAGGAGGCATTTCCCCATCTTTTTGTCTGCGGAATGGCGGCGAATGCAGTCTTTGGAGGTCCCAGGATGGGTCCCATATTCGGAGGAATGCTCCTTTCCGGAAAAAAGGTTGCAGGGATGATAATATCAAGATTGAAGGAGGAGAAATGATTGACAAGGAAAAAATAGTGGGCGAGGCGATGAGGCATATTGAAAGGGTAACCCTTTCCCATCCTGACATTGCGGGATTTATTGATTCAACGATAATAAAGCCGGATGCAACGGAAGAGGAGATAAGGAAGGTGTGTGAAGAGGCAAAGGTTTATGGGATGAGAGGGGTTGCTGTTCTTCCCTGCTATGTGAAACTTGCCTCAATCCTTCTCAGGGGAAGCACGGTTAAGGTGATAGGTGTTGCGGGATTTCCGTTTGGAGGAGAGCATACCGAGGTAAAGGCGCAGCAGGCGAGGATGTGTGTTGCGGATGGGGCTCAGGAGATAGACATGGTGATGAACATTGGATTTTTCAAGGATAAGAAGTACGACAGGGTGGTTGAGGACATAAGGAAGGTAAAGCACGCAATAAGACCAACAACGCTTTTAAAGGTTATAATAGAAACTCCGTTGCTCACTCCGGAGGAAATAGTAAAGGCATCCCTGCTTGTTCAGGAGGCAGGGGCAGATGTTGTAAAAACCGGAACCGGAATCCACGGACCCGTCACGGTGGATGCGGTGAGAATAATAAAAAAGGCGTGCAAACTCCCGGTAAAGGCTGCGGGTGGAATAAGGACCTATGCCTTTGCATCCGAACTTATAAAGGCTGGAGCAGAGATAATAGGAACCTCAACCCCACTCAATCTTCTCTCTTGACAACCATGAATTGTTTGATAAATATATTAAATAGAAAGAGCGGGAATAGCTCAGTGGTAGAGCGCCACCTTGCCAAGGTGGAAGTCGCGGGTTCAAATCCCGTTTCCCGCTCTTTTTATTTTTGCCATGAGTAAGAATGCAAAAATATGGCTTGGTATAATTCTTGGTGTCCTGGTCTATGCCTTTTGCTGCGTTTTTGCCATGAGTTCCTCCCGTCGCGGTGCTGAGGGTATTCTTTACATGGAACTTGGAAAGAAATCCGATTTCAAAACCGCACTCCTTGAAAGATTTTATCCTCCCCCTTCACTCTGGGAGGTTGCGCAGGCTCTGGGATTTGCAAAGGAGGATGAGAAAATAAAAGGGCTGTTTTTGAAGATTTCTCTCCTTGACTGCGCATGGGGAGAGGTTGAGGAACTGAGAAAGGCGATTCTGGAGTTTTCCGAAAAGAAGCCCTCGGTTGCATATATTGAGTATGCAACGGATAAGGAGTATTATCTCGCATCTGCATGTGATACTGTTATTGTTCCTCCCCTTGGTCTTTTACTTGTTGATGGCCTCTCCGCCCAGGGGATGTTCCAGAAGGGCTTGTGGGAGAAACTCGGGGTTGAGTGGAAGGTTATAAAGGCAGGGAAGCACAAGTCCGCCCCTGAGGTTTTCACAAGGGATAAATTCTCAGAGGAGGCGAGGAAAAACCTTGAAAAACTCCTTGATGACATTTTCTCGGTTTATGCAGAGGATGTGGCGGATGCAAGAAAGATTCCTTTTGAAAGTGTGGTGAATGAGGGACCGTATCTTGTAATAGAGAAGGCAAAGGAAAAAAACCTTGTGGACAGAACGGGATACTTTGAGGATGTTGTTCCTGAAAGGAAGGTTAAGGTGAGGGATTATCTTAAAAGGATTCGGGGAAGGAGGATACCTGTTGTTGAGATAAATGGAGAGATAAATGAGAAGCTCGCAGAGAAGGTGATAAAGAAATTGAAAAAACTTGAAAAGAGTTCTTATAAGGTTGTTATTCTGAGGATAGATTCTCCTGGAGGTGATGTTCTTTCCGCGGACCTGATATGGAGGGAGGTGAAAAAACTCGGTGAGAAAAAGCATGTCCTTGTCTCCTGTGGAGGTGTGTGTGCATCCGGAGGATATTACATTGCATCTGGAGGTGAGTGGATATGTGCCCTCCCCACAACAATAACGGGGTCCATAGGGGTTTTTACGCTTCTTCCCAGGTTTGAGGAACTTTATAAAAAGATAGGCATTTCCTTTGACACGGTTAAGAAGGGAGAACACGCAGACTTTCTCTTTCCGGGGAAGGAACTCAGTGATTATGAGGAGAGGAAAATTCAGGAGTTCATAGACTATGCCTATGAAACATTTCTTGAAAGGGTTTCAGAGGGAAGAAAAATTCCCCTGGACAGTTTGAGGGGAATTGCAGAGGGAATTGTTTACTCAGGGCTTGATGCATTAAGGCTCGGGCTCGTTGATAAACTCGGTGGAATTGAAGTTGCCCTTGATAAGGCAAAGGAGATTCTTGGGGTGAAGGGAAGGGTGATAGGGTATAAATACGGAAGGAAGAGGTGGGCTTTTGAGGATATACTTGATTTCTCCTCCCGCTTCTTCATCCTTTATCTTCTGCCTGTGAATCCTGTAATTGAGTAGATTCATCAATCCTTCCGTTTCTCCGAAATACGGAGAAATTCATAAAGAATAAAAAATTTTTTCCTCACATCATTTCTGGCGCTCCTTTCGTAGACTTTTTCCATTTCTGTTTTTGCTGCATCCTCAAGGGCAGAGTGGTATCTTTTAAGAAGGAGGTTCCTTTCCTGACATTCCCGAATCAGCCTTTCCAGTTTTTGTCTGTTCAGTGCAGGGGAGGGGAGGATAAAGATAAGTTTGAATCTGTCCTTTGGTCTGAAAAGGTAAAGGTAGTTTAAGGTCAGGTATTCCAGGGGCATAACCTTTACGGGTATATTGTTTACTCTTTTGAGGACTGCCCTTTTACATCCTTCCTCAACCATTCTGTTGAGATTACAGGGGAAAAACTGGACAGCCCAGCCGTGTATGTTTACAAAGTCTTCATGATGATTAAACTTCTTTTCTGCGTATTCCAGAACCTTTTTCATGCAGGCGGGTGGGATAAATATGTCTATGTCTTCCGTGGCAAGGAAGGGTATCTCATAGAACAGTAATGCTATCCCTCCTCCTATTACAAAATCCTCCACCACTCCTTCTTCCTTCATTTCATTCAGTTCCTCAAAAACCTCTTCTATGGGGTGTATTTTCGTCATTTCCCTGAAACCGCATTTGCCAGAATCCCGGGATTAAGAACGCATGAGTATTTTACATCTATACTTTTACAGAGTCAATAGCAAGAATAAGGAAGGAAAGAAATCTCCATGAGGGAGAAAATTTTTTCTTTTTTATTGGGTTCTTCCTGTTGAGAAACATGCAATTGCATTCATGAGAAGACCGGCATGGATTTTGTAAAGATTAAAAGTATGAAGATAAAAATTTTCTTCAGGGGAAGGTTAATTGAAAGGTAGGCACTCATCCTTCGCCTTTACGGATGTGTAATGGGAGTGAGGAGGTTTTATTACGGGAGCGACCCGAAGATAATCTACATGGTTCCGGACTATTCCTTTTTCAATCTTGCCGCAAGTCTCTCCCGTTACCGGAACGCGGTGGTGATAAAGGAATTCTCCATGATGTGGAGGACCAGGCATTATGTGGTGGTGAAGTATGAGAAAAGGCCCATCTCAGGCTAAAGGTCAGGAATACGAAGACCGGGCTTTACAGGAATGCAGTAATGAAAACCGAAGGTGGATTCCGGGATTCCACGAGTTGCTTGAGGAAGCGAACAGGGAGGAAAGACCGGAGAAGGTGGAGGGGAAATTCTTTGAACTTGTAAAAAGATATACGACCGGGACCTGTAATCCCGGGCGTTTCTTGAATTATAAGAACGCAGGCAAACCACTCAGACAGGTCTGGAAAATACACTCTGAAAGGAAAGGCTCTTCCTGCATGGAATGTTCCCTGGATTAGTATGCCAGTCTCTTTCTCCTTTTAACCTCTTTGATAATCTCCTTTATTTTCCTTTTTCTTACCGAGGTGGGTGGATGCGTTCCAATTATGCGCTCCAATATATCATTTATCCATTTTAAAGGTCCTCTCCCTTCTTCTCTCTCAAACCTCCTCATCAGTTTCTCTGCTCCTTCCACCGGAAGATTTCTTCTGGCAAGAAGTTCCACTGCCAGCCTGTCAGCGTCCATTTCCTGTTCCCGGGAGTATTTATTAAACAGAGGAAAAAGCAATATTTTTCCCCATCTGGGAGGCTGCACCTCAGGGGCTGTATGGTTCAGAAGATGATGTGCTGCTTCATGAGCCACAAGGTACCAGAGTTCATCTTCGGGAAGTTTGAGTGATTGCACGGTAAAGAAACAAATTCTCTTTTTTGCTTGAGGGTCATATCCTGCTCCTCCATTTATAGGGCTCCCATAAAGTATCTCATCAAGCACCGAAAGGAGAACCCAGTTACGCCATCTCAAATACACTATATCACACCGCTCCGGAGAGTCTCTTCCGAGCAACCGTCTCAACATGTAATTCAACTTTGAGTGATACATAATCGAAATACTGACAGGGGAGTAAAGGAAGATAAGCATGGGATAAAAAAGCAGAAGAACAGGGAGGGAGGAAATAGCAAAGAGATTAAAGAAGTAAAGAAGGTATATAAGGACGAAGGCAAAAAACCTTCCCCAGGATCTGTAGTAAAGAAGCCTAAATCCCCTCCCTGTCCCCCATACTCCATAAAGTATAAGTGGAAGTCTCAACCACATCAGCATGGTGGAAGCCCCTTCCACTCACGGTATCTTTCGATTTCGGAGTGGAAAGTTTCTATTACCAACGCTATCACGGTTGCGTCGTCAATATATCCTATCCCCGGGATAAAATCTGGAACGATGTCAAAGGGATTTATGAAGTAAATAAGCGCTGCTATTATCACAACGATGATTTTCCAGGGAACTTCATACTTACCGTCCATGGCGTCTCTTAACATCTTCCAGAGAAGTTTTACACGGCATAGAAATTTCTCAGGAAGTGATGATGGCAGTCTTTCAATCTTTCCTTCTATATGATCAAGCACATATTCCGCATCCTTTTCATCGATATTTTTCTTTATTTTATCCAGTTCCTTTACAGCATATATTTCCACATCTCTTTCGGTCAGTTTTTTCTTTCCTGGTTTAATCCTGTGTAAAAGTTTCTTTTTCACCTCCGGAAGAAAAGAAGTATCTTCTTCTTCAGGTTCAAAGATATAATCTCCACCATACCAGGTTACCGTAAAACGGTCTTTTTCAAACTTCACGTTTTCAATAGAGGGATATTTCATCACAACGTGGATGGAATCCCTTATCAATCCCTTTCGAAAAAAGTGAATTGCCCTGTTAGTAACCACCGCAAGAACATCCGACCTTCCACCGGGATCGTCCGGACTCACGAGTTCACCAAGCATGTAAACCTCCACCTTCTCTCCCCTGGGCAAACTCACATTCTCCCTGAAAATTTCAAAAGCCTCTTCTCTTGTAAGCCACATATTCACCTCCTTCTTTATCCTTTATTTTTGAACCGTTCCTTCATCTCCTTTATTTTTTCTTTCCATATTTCCTTCATTCTCCTGAGGAGTTCCTTTCCTGTTATTCCATCAAAGAAATACCATATTGCACCCTGTCCAATAACCCAGGTTCCGGCAGCCGCTATCGCTGCTGAAAGCACCGCTCCAGGACCTATAAATATCTTTATGAGCTGGCGGAAAAGTTCTCTCAATCCAATACCCACCAGCGTTGTTGTTCTGCATGCGGCCAGAAATTCCTCTACGGTCTCTTGGCTCATTTTCCTGCAGGAAAGACTGGCAATCAGGGCAATCAAACTATACTGCAGGGGCAAGAGAACCATGATATCGGAAATGGGCATGGGAGACGCACCTATCCCTCCTGCAATTCTGCTGAATATATTAACCATTTTTCCTGCGAATTTCTTCATAAGTCCTTTCCGCCTCTGAGCCTGAAAAAACTGAAGAACAGCAGATGCAGGAAGCTTACTTCCGATAAATTCTGAAAGTTTTTCAATATTCCACCACTCACCCGCCAGCGCACACACAGGTATGATTCCTATATATCCTGCCATTTTTTCTACTTTTCCCTCCACCACATACCCTCTTTCAGGTTCTCCTGCAACAAGCGGAACCAGGTTCACATCCTCTCCCAGTTTTCCTTTTATCACATCACAGAGCATATAGTCCAGAACCTCCCTTATAATTTTCTTTTTCTCCGGATATTCCTCAGGAGGCCACTCCCTGGGATTTCCGAGATGATCCACCTTGGTTAATACCATTATGGTGGGAGGAAGCACCCCAAGTTCCTTCTCCAGAACATGCTGAATTTCTTTATATACTATAAAGTCCTGCTCAAGATTCCTGACTTCCGTTGCCGATACCACATGAAGAAGAATATCGGGTTTTTTCTCCACAAGGTCTTTCTTCAACCTTTCCTTTGCATTTTCCAGGGAGGCACCCTCAGGGGTTGTGGTTTCAAAAAGCCCGCGGGAATCGCATACATTCCAGGATGAATAAAGCCCTTCAAAAACAATGTTATAACAACGGGTTTCAGGAGTGGTCGGCTTAACATCTCCAACCTCAGCAACTTCCCTGTTTGTGAGCGAGTTTATAAGAGAAGATTTACCATGACCGCTTCTTCCTATGAGAAAGAGTGAAGGGGGACGGGATTCAGTAACATACTCTTTTATCTCCTTTATCACCCCACCAAGTATCTTCTCACGCAGAAATTCTTTTGCCTTGGAGGGAAGAGCAGCGGTAACCTTATCAAAAACTCCCTCTATTTTCTCCACCACTTCCCTGACTTCTTCTTTATTCACAGCCATTCTCCTACCTCCTGTTTAAGGTTTAAGATACGGATTCAACCAGAAAAAAACCTTCCGGTGGATGTGGGTTTTATCCTGCATGGTTTACCTCTATTTTATTTCAGGCTATCTTTCTCCTCAGGTTTCCCACACCCAGAAGATACACCTCTCCTCCAAAAAACCTGCCCAGGTCTCCTTTCCCGCTGGAATCGGTGGAAACCCACTTCATAAAAATCACATCCTTTCCCTTTCTCCGAAAAAGGTAAAATTTCACATCCTTAACCTCGTATTTTTTGCTGATGTACTTTCCCACAACATGATGCCTTTCATCCATCTCTACCTCCACAGCAAACCCATCCTGATAGAATTTCCGTGCCCTTCCATCAAGTTTTCCAAGCCAACAGGGAGGCTGTCGTCCCATCATATCCCACCTCCTCTTCTCATATAACGATGTTTCATTCTTTTTCTCAACCGGTGAAGCTGAACCCTGAATTTTTCACTTCTTACACCTGTTTTTCCCTTCACATAGCAGCGTATCTCCTTCTCATCCCATATTCCCTCCTCAAAAACAGCCCTTGTAAAACTCTTTCCCATCTTCTGGAGAGAAAAAGGCATGGTATTGAGAAAATTCAGGAAATCCCTTTCCCACTCTTCCATGCGAAGCAGCATATCCGGTGGAAAATACGCGGTTCTGGGGATACCAAAAACATCCGGTTTTTCAAGTATTTCACACTGGAGTCTCTCTTTCCTTTCAACATCCACAAGGATTGATCTTACTGTTCTGTCAACATACTGAAAAAATGCCCTTTCACCTCTCCATACCAGTTCGTTTTTCCTTCTTTCTATTTTCAGAAAGACCACATCTGCAAGCTCCTCCACGGGCAGGATGCCGTTATTCTGCCACCGAATTTTTATATAATTGACAACGGACATCCAGAGCATATTCCGTGCCGTTTCATCTCCATTCTTCCATCCATGGAATACAGAAAAGGAAACGTCCACCGATTCAAGAAGAGAAAATATATCTTTAAGCCATCCTTCCATGCCTTCCAGTTTTTCATCCGAAAGAAACGGGGAAATATATCCCTCCCTGCACTCACTCCAGTCGTAATAAACAAGAAAATTCAGGAATTCATGCACTTCCTTACTAAAGCACCTCACCACCCACCTTTTTTCATTAAAAAGACCGGTGAAAATTGCATCACATTCAGCAAAATCCGGCTCTGCATCACCGGTATTTACCATAAAAATATAATTTTTAACCCTGAATATTTCCATTTCACCTCCTGTTTAAAAATTCATCATTCATTTTAAATACCTCTCCACCAGATATTCAAATTTATCATAACCTGGCGGAATTTTACCATTTTCAGCTCCACATACTCAAGCCTCTTCTCCACCCATCCCATGCCATGCACAATACCCAGGAAGTAAAGCATGGAGCTTGCCTCCACCTCGTTCTGGTCTTCAGGGGTTTCCATATATATTCTCAATGGAGTTATTTCACCTGTACTCAGAACCATAAGATGGAGGATAAAAAACGCGGTGAGCGATCCTTCTTCTTCAAAACCCAATTCCTTCCGGGTAAGGGTGCCATCATCAAGACGATAGGCAACCTGATACCGCAAAAGCCTGTCAGGGTCCGGAACCACAGCAACACGAATGGAAAGGATAAAAAGAATAATACTCACTCATTACCTCCATGGAGTTTGATTTTCCTTTTAATCACGTTTTTCTCCCTCTCCAGAAAACTCACAAACTCCTTGAGAATTCCTTCGACATCCACACTGCTCACGTTTCTTTCTTTCCCTGTCTCTGTTTTAACAACCACCCCACCTTCCATATCCACCTTCATAACAAGCACTCCCACATACCACTTTTTATCTGCCCGGTGGATTTTGAGGATGAGGGGGGAGGCATATCTTCCGGTATCCTTATATAAAATGCAAACTTTCTCTGCGTTATTTTTCTTCCTTTTCCTTATGTTCACTGGCAATCCGAAAGCTGCCCTTTTCACCACGGGAGGATTGGCGTAAAGATTTTCCTGATTTTTCAGTTCCATTCTGAATTCCTGTAATTTTCTTCCTATCCAGTCAAGAGGCTCTTTCCAGTCTTTCCATTTCTCCATGTGGTAAAGATACAGAGATGCATTTTTTAGAGAAGAATATGAAAAGTTTTCTCCTCTTCCCTTCCCGATTTTCTCCAGGGCCTTCTGAATGTTTTCCTCAAGCCATGCAGGATAATCCTTCTCATTCTCATCCGGGTGAAATGAAGGAACAACCAGGTTTTCAATACCATTCACGTTTTTTACAACAAGGTTGCCTCCACCTCTTCTGGCCCTGGCTCCAAATCCCCCAAGATAGACTGCAAGGAAAAGCGATGAAAGTGCCTCCTCAATCATTGCTTCTTCCGCATCTTTTGAGAATATGAACTCCAGGGAAAAAACACTCTGAGGAGGAATTCCTTTTACCCCTTTATTTCCTCTTCTGCCTTCCATACTGAAGAAAAGATATCTTATTCCTGGTTTCTTCTCAAAATCCACCATATGTTTACTTTTTTCCTTTACCTTCAACCAGAAGATTCCTGCACGTCCAAGTCCCCCGAATATTTTTTTCTCTCTCTCCTTCATTCTATCCAAATCATCTTCCATACAGGCCGCCCTCCACCAGTACCTGATAATTCCCTTGAAGGAGGGGCTCCTCAATTCGCTCTGGTTTTTATCCATACCTCTCATAAACAGTGGTGTGAGGGTCTCCAGTTCAAAGATTACCTTCTTCATTGTTTGTTCCTCCACTTTTTGTTAACTCCTCATAAGTTACCTTCATCCTTCCATATCCAGAACGCGTTTTTGCTCCAATTCCAAGAAGCTCCATGCCATTTTTTGCCACTTCCAGTAATTTCTCTTTTAAAGGACAGTCCTCCTGAAAGATTAGATAACTCACAAACCTTCCCTCACTTACCACGGGAAAATACACCGGCATGATTTTATGCCAGTCTCCAGGGGGTTCGTTTTTTGTGTAATAAGGGCTGTAGTGGCATGTGAGAATGTCCACTCCCAGTTTCACATCTTCGGGAATACCATCCATAACAACGAGTTTTCCCCTTTTCCCTTCCCCGCCAAATATCTCCTCAATATCCTCCTCTTTCATATCTCCAAGCTCCTCGCAGAAGGTGCGCATGATACCTTTCAACGAAGATGCAGGAATGTAGGGGAATCCATAAAGGGGATAGAGAATGAGCTCGGCTCCCTCAAGCACACCTGAACTTCCAGCACCAACAATCAGGGGCTCCACCACCTCAAGTGTCATTTTAACCTTCTCACCCTTCAGCGCATTCACAGCCTCCGCATATCTTTTAAGAACAGGAAGAGAAAGATCCTTCAGTTCTTCTTTAACCAGTTTTTTCAGGATATCTCCAATGATCTTTTCATTCCGGGTATTTCCTTCTTTCTCAACCCCGAGATACCTCCGGAATCTGAGAATAAAGTTCTCGCACCTCTCATCTTTTTCCAGTATTTTGCGTGTATCCGCTGGAAGAGGAAATGTAAACTCACCTTTCATCTCCTTCCTCCTCTATCAGTGCCTCGGCAAATCTCTTCAACCAGATGGACAGCTGAAGAATCTCCATTGTGGCATGCATGCACTGTATGGAGTTTCCCTCCATAATGCTGAGCATAAGAGAGGGGTTATTTTCCAAGCAGGTTTTTTTGTGATCGCACACCCATTTCTCCAGAATTTCATACACCTTCCCTTCCACACTTTTCCCATCCTTTCCCTTGCTCAGCAGAAATGCAAGTGTCTGTCCAAGCCCGTTGTTCACAATCAGGGCCGGAAGTTTCCTGAGAATCGCACGAAATCTCTTTTTTTCATCCTTATTATCTTTTTTCTCCTTCACAAATCTGCTCACTTCTTCCCATGCGTATTTTTCTCTTTTAATTTCCATTTTTCACCCCCTGAAAGGTAATCCTGACTATTCCCTTTCCCACAGTCTCGTTTCCACCAAGGCGGTAAAAGGTGCGGGAAGATATCCTCTCCTCAAGAAAGTTTCTTACCTCCTCCTCGTTTTCCAGTTCTTCATCCTTAGCATAGGGAGCGTGAATTAATACCACGCTGTAGAAAAGGGTTTCTGGAGGTATGTACTCCTCGGTCCATAATCCTCCAGTGTTCACTGTTTTTGTTTCTTTGTTTATTCTTATCCGTGTGATAACCTCCGTGAAAAGCCTGGTGAAGTCTCTCATTGTATCGTCGGGAAGTAGCACTATTCTCTTCACCAGATCATCGGCAAGGGAAGGCGGAAGAGCAGGGGAAAAGTTTTTCGCAATGTCTCCCAGGGAGGCATCGTGTTTCACATTAAACGTATATTCCCCAAGCACCACCTTATCATCCACACACAAAATGCTGTCGGGACTAACTACCGCCTCTGCCTCCTTTATTTCAGGAACATTCATTTCTATTTTTTTACCCGCCCATTCCATATCACGTTCAAATCTCTTGAGAAGGAAAGGACAGGTGGCCCACGCAAAAACACTCCTGAATGAGGGAACCGGGAAAAGAAGCAGCCTTCCATCGGAAAAGGAGACACATGAGGCAGTATTGCTGCTTTCCCATTTTCCAAAAATCACCTCCACCTTTTTCCTGTCCTCCGGTGATTCCTCCATTTCCTCTCTCAATGCTCCCTTTATTCCCGACGCCTGAATCATGGGAAATCCGGTATGTTTTTCCCTCTGGACCGGAAGATCAACATATCCCAGCGAGGTTCCACTTCCTGGATGAAGCGGGGTTTCAGTATATATAAAAAGGCAGTTTGAAATTTTAAACATCGAAACCTCCCTTTTACCATGTTCCCACAGCACAAAGCCCCATTCCTATTTTCCTTTCCTCTCCATCCATGAGAGAATCCCAGTGATACCTCTGGAAAAGCTCCTCCACATCGCCCTTAAAATCGGAATAGAAGAAAACACTTCCAGGTGGAACTGCCTTTTTCATCGGCTTCATTTTGTTTTTCTTCAGGTCCCATCCTCCGAGAGAAAGATATTTTCCTGTCACCACACCGCAGCATTTCGCTCCCTCAATTTCGGGAATTTTATCAAGAAAGGTGGGCATGAGGAGCACAAGTTTGAACTTTCCTGTTTCTTTCACCCTTCTTTTTATCTCTTCTGTATGCTCAATATCTCTCCATTCTCCATCCTTTATATAACCTGCTCCCCTTTTTTCTCCCCCAATCATCATAAATCCTTTATCCTTCAGTTTGCTTCCGGTGGTTTCATCCACATACAAAGAAAAAGCGGTACCTTCCTTCAGTCTTATTACCTCTATATGATAAAGATAACCCTCCTTTGCAGTCTTTGTTTTTTCCCTTGCTATTCCCGTTCTCACCTCTCTTTCAATAAACTCCCCTTCCTCTTTTATCTCTTCAGGACTGAATTCACGGGAGAGGAGAATGTCTCCCAGGACATCCCGGCTTACATATTTTTTTGTTCCGGTTTTTCCCTTTTTTCTAAGTGGCAGAAACACCTCCTTCACTTCCTCTCCAAGATAAAGGGGATTGAAAAACACTCCATCAAGTTGAGAAGGAATGGCATATTCTATTTTTCTTCCCTCCTCATCCACTCCCACATCCAGCGGGAGCGGGAAAAATTCTTTACCGTTTTTCCAGATAAAAGGTCCCATCATTCTCAACGAGCCGAAATGCTCTCCATCTCCAACATCCTCTCCCTCTGCCCACAGGATAGACCTTACCGCCCCCTGAAACGTTAGAGGAGTTGGAGGAAAAAGGGAGGACGCAACATGGGATTCACCCGCAAGAAAAGGTCTTCCATCCCGAAAGGAGAAAAAATCTATCTGATGGATAACCAGCCTTATCATCTCTCCTCCTTTTGAATTGTAAGTGCAAAAGACAGGAGTGTCGCTGCTTTTTTCCAGTCTGCATATTTAAATATATCGGCAAGCCCTTCCATCTTTTCCTGATTTTTTCTGAATACCTCCTTCTCCGTATGTCTCCCCAGCAGTCTCAGAAACTCCTTTTCCTGTGCCTCTTTAACATTTTCCATTTCTTCCTCTTCAAACATATGATATACAATGCGCGGAGAAAGTCCCTCGCTGAAGCATTCCTTGGCCTTTTCCAGTATCTCAAGGATTTCCCATTTTCCTCCCTCTCTTTTGTGCTCCTTTCCTTTTATTATCTCAATGGCAAATGCATTCCTGCCCAGTTCTTCTTTTGCAGTTCTTTCTAGCACATCCTCGACCCTTTCCAGTACAGAATAAAGAGGATAAAGATGGTGAAAGATTACAGCTCCACAGCTTATCGTGGGAGAATCATCCATCTCTCCTTTTATTGTTTGCATATTTCTCTCAAAACACTCCCGGACCCATCTGGCAACCTTAAAGACATCCTCAACAGGACAGAAAAGAAGCACATCATCTCCTCCTGCATACACAATCCTGGCACAGGTATTCTTTTCTATTTCCCGAACCTCTCTTGAAAAATTGAAAATCGCCTCACTGAACCTCTGAAGGTATTCCCTGTAATTTACTTCAACATGTTCTCCTCTTATCCATCTTCCCATTCTGTCCCCATCAAATTTCATGAGAGCAAGATATTTTGAGGGAACACCGGCGTTTTTGATAAAATCTTTGAGTTCACGCACTATCTTTTCCAGTTTCTTTCTTTCACTCCCGGAAAGTTCACATTCTCCTTCCTTCTCCACCCTTTCCGGGGTGAGATAGTCAGGATAATACCAGGCTCCATCAAGCCATTCTCCAATCCCCGTAAATGATGGATAGATTGAGGTACAGAACACACCCTTTCCTTGCAGAAATTTCTTTATTCTGGTGGTTATTTTTCTGAATTCCGGCTTTTCCTTCTCTTTTTTAACCCATGGGGATACAGCGATTGAGGATACGGAAGGAAACTCTTCTGAGAGGCTTTCTTTCAGCAGGTCTTTCAGTATTTTTAGAAACATTCTTTTCACAAAGCATACCGCACACAGTCTTTCTCCTTTCCTTATATTTCCCACCCCCATTTTTTCTCTGAGTTCTGTCCAGAACTCCCTTATATCCTTTCCCGATACCCGCAGAACCTCTCTTTTTCCGCACAGGGTGCATTTTATCTCCTCTTCTACGGTCTGTATCATATTTCTCATTCTCTTTCTTGCTGCCTCATATTCACTCACCCTGAGAAAATCCTCCTTTTCTAGTTCTCCTTCTATTTCCATGCATACCCAGTAAATTCTTTCACGGAAGAAGGAATTTATCTGCCTTTTCCATATTTTTTCCAGTACAGGATCCCCTGCAAACTCTCCAAGTTCTTTCTTTTTCACCTCTGATGCCAGGCTCTCCCATTCCTTCAGCACCACCCTCTCAACCTCTCCAGGAATTTGAGGTGAGGATATTACTGCGGTGAAAATATTGGGGGTATGGAGAAACTTTGTCTTATCCTTATCGGATAATTGCGGGAGTACAATCTCCCCCATTCCATCTTCCATCGCCTTTTTCATTCCTTTCCATGTAAGATAGGAATAGAGAACACTTCCACCCCAGGTATCTCTCGTTTTTCTCGCCTGAGAAATCATTTCGTGAGGAGAGGCAAGTTCAAACAGGAATATATACCTTTTCATCTCCTCCTCCTTCTTCATTTTTAATTTATAACGAACTCACCCCTTCAAACGTTACATTTTATATATAACTTCCAATCCGGACATTACATATTCAGATATGAAGTTATCTCCTCCAACCAGTTCTTCATTGCCTTACATTTTTCACATCCCTCTCTTCCAGGAGGAGGGGTGGGGGAGGAAAGTATCCCGACAATCCGCTGGCATATATCCTCTATTTTTCCTTTATCCCATATTTCAACAGCAACTGTCCTGCACTTGAATCCGAGTGCGGGTTCGGCGGCTGTTCTTTTCAGGACTTTATCATACTCAGCCTTATGTTGGGGTTCAAAATATACAAGTGCAAGATACTCCGTCTCTTTTCCCTCCAGTTTATACGCAAGATATGCATAGGCGTTGAGCTGTGCAGTATAAAGAGGAAGCATGTTTTCCTGCTTTGGCGTAAACACCGCTGTCTTGAAATCGGCTATAAAAAGTTTACCATCCGGTAATTCCCACATCACGTCCGGTGTTCCGGAAAGGAGCACATTTTCATCAATGGAAAACCTCCAGCGTTTGACCTTTATCGGACGAAGGGACCGCACGGGAATTTCAGGGATTTCCATAAGAATGGATTCTGAAAACCACGGAGGAAGAGAGTTTCTCTCTGCATGGTGTGCCTCCATAATCCGCTTGAGAAAGGAATCCATAAGACTCACAATGGAAGGCATGGGGAAGTGAAATGGGTTGGAAGAGTCTATGGCAAACTTATGGGTGAACCAGAAACACCTGGGGCAGAAGTCTTCCTGAAGAATTTCTCCAATATTACGGGCTGAAAGTCTTATCTCCATCGATACCTCCTTTTTTATACCGGAGAAAAAGCCCTCTCCCGTCCCAGTATTTCTACCATTTTTTCCTCCATCAGTTCTTCTCCCATAAGCACGCGTATTCTTAATCCTCTTGCCCTTTCCAGGACCTTTTTCTTTCCATTTTCTTTTTCAAAGGTGTGAAGTATTAAAAACTTTCGCACATATTCTCCTCCAATTATACTCACAATAGTCTGCAGTATCCCAATATCTCTGCTCTCTATTTTCCCGCTTTTACACTCCCCAATGCTTGCAATTCCTCCTTTCACCCCTATGAAATCCAGCTCATTCTGGATATTTTCTCGTTTTATGCGGATGGAATATTCACAGTCATCAAAAATACTGTGTTTTCGTGCTACCTTATATACATAATATTCCAGCCATCTTCCTTTAATCCATTCGTTGGAAATTTTATCCATTTCAAATCTCACTCTGTCTCCTCTGACTTCCAGGTTTTCAATTATTCCAATTTCGTTAATATATCTCAGAAATCTTATCAGAGCTGGAGAGCATTTTCTCATTCCAATATTTTTCTTACCCTGCCATTTTCGCACGTTTTTCAGTCTTTTTCGGAGTTGCTCCATTATTTTTGTCCCATTTTCTTTCATTCCTATAATCTTTTTACAGAAATCCCATGCCATTTCCTCTGTCATTTTTGGTCTTTCCAGAGAAAATGATTTTTCATATTCTACCCCGTATATTTTCAGGTATTCTTTCACCCCTATTTTTCTTATCCTTTCCTTTCCACACAGAATTATTTCAGATCCCTTTCCCATAAATAAACATATTTCTCCCTTTTTGCTATTGACAAGAACAAGTCGTGTGCGGGGATGTGTGAGAATAAAGTTTATCGCAGGAATTACCATAAACTTGGGCGATGATGTTATATCCACATATATCGCATTTTTCTCTTTCTCGCCCAGATTACACAGAATACGGAATATTTCATCGCAATCTTCAGGTTCCACGCTCATCCGCATTTTGAGTTTGCCGGGAGGAAGGGAACCTTGAAATTTTTGCTCAACTTCCTGATAGGTATCCCTTGAGGCAATAAGCACTATCTTTTCAATCTCACCTGCCCGGGATATTACCCCAAGAACATTACCTCCTATCCTTCCTCCCCCAAGAATCACATACGTCTGCTTATCCATTTTCCGTACCTTCTGGAAGTTCCATCAAAATTTTCCGGAGAGTATTTTCAGCCCTCGCAAGGATATTTTGCAGAGAAACGTACCTTTCCAATTGCGAACGAACATCTCTCTGGATTCCTTCTACATCTTTCAATTCAGAGAAGTATGTGTTTATATAACTTTCCCGCGATATCTCCTTTACTATCTTCCTGAACCCTTCATCAATCCCATCAACAATCTCTTTCTTACTGGACTCCAGTTTCTTTTCATCCCATATTTTTTTGATCACCAGCGCTCCGTCTAACAGAACGCCTACCACAGCAAGCATCCTTCCAAAACTTTTTATAGTTTTTGCCATTTTTATTGCACCCCAGGGTTTGAATTTGAACCTTATTCTGAGAACATTTCTTGTTCGCAGGATTGCATCTGCAAGTTTTCTTGTACTAATAACTTTCAAAAACCTTCCGCCTTCTTTACTCATAGAGGAAAAAGTCTTTAGAAATTTATCTTCTATTTTCTGATGAAACTCCAGAGAGTTTTCTATATCTTTAAAAATCCCCTCTTCCTCTCTTTTTATCCCTTCAGTATATTTTTTAATTATTTGTTCAATCTTTGCCTCTAGGATATACCCTTCCTTTCCTATTTCTTTCCTGCAAACATTTTCCAGTTCTTTCAGGTCTGGGGCTGCCTGAATACCCGAAATTATATTATCTCTGAGATTTATGAGATCATCTATTATATTTTGATGACTTTCAGAAATCTCTTTCTTTAATTCTCCAATCCTATACTCAATTTCCTCTACCTGTCCTTCCAAATTTTCTATAAGGTCATTCAATTCCTTCTGACACTCTTTCACTTCTTCTAAACACCTTCCCGCTATATCTTTTATAACACTTATTCCACCCAAAAGAATAAGATCTTCTTTTGCCCTTCTGACAAAATCTTCCATTTTATAAAGAAGTTCATCGAGATTGGAAAGCTTATCATACTCATCCATGTGTTCGATCCAGTATTGAACCCCTTTTCCAAATGGGTCTGCCGAAATGCATACCATGCGGTATTCGCCGTCCTTCTCCAGAATCTGATTGAGGGTATCCTCCACTACCTTCTGTTTTATTCTGCATTTCTCAAAAAAATCTTCTGGATCATCCATATCCGCTATCTTGTCCATTTTATTTATCACAAAAATTGTGCAATCCGCCTTACCTATATCCTGCATCACCCATTTTATCACCTTATGAGTGCTTTCTTTAAGGGGGTTTTCCTGAGATACAACGTATAGAACCACATTGGCTTCAGATATAAATTTTTTTGTTTTTTCCTCATGAAGTATCTTTTCCGAGAACATTCCAGGAGTATCAACCAAAAGGTAATCTCTGGATTGATAATAATGTATTCTATCTGTGGTAGGTTCCGGCGATATAAGCATATCCTCTATATCATAAGGTATGCCAAGTTTATGCATTATCATTGTAAGGAGACTCGTCTTTCCATCCGAAAACGCACCAAAACACGCTATGATAAATCTTTTCTTTTCAAGGTTATCAATTCCCTTCTTTATCTTCTCCTTCAGTTCACTGGGTTCAAATTCAATTTTTTCCTTCTTCAACTCTTCCTCCAGACTTTCTACCGTTTCATAGACCTTTCTTAGCAAGTTTAGGAGCTTTTTTTTTCTTTTTACAAAATCTCTCATTTTTTCACCTCCTGGTATTTCCTTACTTTTTCTATTTTCATATCCATATATGGATAAAGAGCCTTTACTGCTCTCCACTTGAATTCATCTTCACCGGAAAGGAGAAGAATACCATCGTTTATTTCGTATTTTATGTTATTGAGAAAGTCTTGAAAAGACTGGTAAATCTCTATTCTGTCTTGTGGGACTGGGAAAAGGGAAAGTCTTTCCCTCTTTACTTTATCGCCTATTATTACCATCCTCCCGAATGAATTATCAAAATATACATATACATTGTCACCAAGAACATATCTTGAAGCGATAGAAAAGATTAGAGTTTTAGCAGATACGAGCCTTTCTATATTCTCCTGCACTTCTTTCCCTAATGCAAAAAGTTTATTAATATATTCAAGGAATTTCCGTTTTTGAGAAACAATACAATTTTTAATTTTTTTAAAATCTCCCTTAATCTTTTTGTACATATCTTTCTTGGCCTTCATGAGGGCAGATTTAATCTTTCTGCGGGCTTTCTGTTTGGCTTTCCTCTTTTTTTCTTTTGAGGAAAGGAATATATCTACTATAAATTTTATAACTCCCATCAGTAGATAAACTGCTCCCACGAGAGGATCGGCAATTAATATTATTATCGATAAAACAAAATTTTCTACAATTTTTTTAATCACGTCCATAATATTTTTCTCCAGATCTTTAAATATCTCCATTCCCAATCCCTCAGATAAAGTAAATGTTTTAAAACTCAACTTCACTCGAGCTTCAAGTTCCTTCATTCTCTTTTTTGCTTTTTCTTTAATTCTTTCTACACGCTCTTCTACCTCTTTTTTTAACTCTTTCGAATATTTTCTCTTTATTCTTTGCAACTTTCTTTCCAATGCATCTTCCGAGGTTTTCTCCTCAATGGCCTTGTATGCACATTTTCTCATCTCACTTTCCATTTTACCTATAATAACATCCGCTTTTTTAAAGAGATGCTCTTCTTCCATCTTTATTTCATTCATAATACTTCTGAACATCTCGTTTGCCTGCGATCGTATCTCTTTTAACCCTGCATCATACTTCTTTTTTTCTCTGAACATGCTGGAAATAATCCTCTCCAGCACATTGGTAAGTTTGAGAGCATTGGAAATCATCGCGTGATATTTCCCACTGGTCGCAAGTTGAAGTATTACATCCTTAAGTTCATCAAGTTTACTGAATTTATAAGCCTCCTCAAGACTCCCGAATATCTTTTTTGCCTTTTCCCTGTCTTTTATAAATTCTGCTCTTTTTGGTCTTCCAGCAGATATAAATCCAATGTAAGCATTCATACATATATTATCTTTATAATAATTTCCGAAGATTTTCCTAAATTTCCTTTTTACTCCATTCTCAACCGTTATAATTCTATCATCTATTAACTTCAATCCACAATATGCATAGGCAGAAGGTTTGTTTTTGATATTTATTACTGAATATACAGTCGCTCTATCCTTCAAATAATTCCTTATTTTTCTTACAGTACCCTCCTCTGGTACTTTTTCATCGCTCATAACATAAAATATAATATGTGCCTTATCTATGGCCTTTTTTATCTCGTGAATCACCTTCCTTTCATTACCCTCTATCCCGGGCATATCAAGCAGAACAATATCTTTCATAGGAAATTTTTTTATCCGCTTTGTAAAATCCTTCTGTCCTTCTCCTATGTTTCTTCCATCACCCTGGATAAGGGCTTCCACAATCGTGCTCTTACCAGCATTTGTTTCTCCAAAAAATGCGACGTTAAATGTGTTCCATTCCATATTATTTTCCAAAAACTCAGCCTCCTTATTCAATCTCTCGATGCCCTCTTTCACTATCCTTACAAAATTTTGAAAATTTTCACGTAGGTGTTCATCTTTTATCTCTATATTTTCCCAGTGTTTAATCTCTCCCAAAATACCTTCTACATCTCTAACTTTCCTTAAGATTTCCTTTGTACATTCTTCCAATGATATTTTTTCTTCCATCTATACTCCCTTCTGTTACTTTACACTCACATCCATCCTGCCACACATGCCTGGATGAGGCCAATGATTATACCGAGAATGGCTCCCATCCAGATGATAAAATTGAGTTCCCTTCCAGAGGCATTATAGACAAGTCTCTCAAGTCTGTCAAGGTCAAACGCATTTATTTTTTCCTCAACCATCCTCTTTACCTCACCTTTACCGACAAAACTCTCTATAAGTTCGGGTGAAAGATTGCCATTTTCATCCACGATAAAAAGAATAACAATATCAGCAATCGCACCGGCAAAAGAACGCAACGTACCGGGAAGCATCTTTTCCAGAAACTTTTTAATTGCATTTTTGAGTTTATCCCTGTTGAACAGTGTGCCGAAATACTCGGCATCAAGCAGGTGTTCCTCCACGAGTTCTCCAACCCTTTCGGCAATTTCCCTTCTGTATTTTGGAATGAGCCCCTGAAATCCCAGCATCCTTCTCCTGGGACGGAAAAGAAGTCTTATTGCAATCCAGTTGGTTACAAGACCTATAAAGGCGCCTATAAGAGGAAAGAAAGCAAACCTCATAAAAATCTCCTTTCATACTCCTCAACTTTCTTTTCCCATCCCTCCCTCAGCAACTCATTCCTGATCCTTTCCAGTCTTTCAATTTCCTTCTCTTTCCTCTTTTTTCCAAAAATTACCCTGCTTTTTTTCAATTTTTCAATCCTCTCTTCTATATTCTCCAGCATATCAAACCTCATCCTCAAAAGCCTTTCCCTCTCATATGCCACAAGATAAAGCACAAAAAGAGTTATTCTCTTCCACTCCACCTCCTCCCTCCACTTCATTGGACCAAACCATCCTGCAGGAAAAACAAGCCCCACAACGCCAGCAACACCAAAAAGAGAAATTATCGTTTCCCACACAGATGGAACAATTTCCCTAACAACATCAGGTCTCACCACCTCAAAAACAGGACGGGTAAGCAGGTGATAAGAAGTAAGGGGTTCATCCTCCCTCAACAGTCCTCTCTCAATAAGTTTCTTCCTCACTCTCTCCCTGGCCCGTGCCTCATCAATCACATCCTCCATCAATCTCTCCATTTCCTTTAAAAACCTCTCCTTTGCATGTCCCCTATATTTTCTTCTCCTTTTTATCTTCTTCCACAGATTCTCCTCCCAATCCTCTCCAAATCTTTCATAAAGCCAGTGAAGGACAAGATAAAAGAGAACGCTTTCTTTCTTTACATCCTCCTTTTCCTTCCCGTAGAGGATTCTCACAATTTCTCTTAATCTTTCACCTTCAAGGTCTTTCAGTATCTCTTCAAGTGCTCTCATTCAGGTATTTCCTTAAAGTTGGAAGTGAAATTCCCAGTTTCTCTGCCGCAACCTTCCTTTTCCCATAAACCTCAACCGCAGTTCTGCATACAAGACGCTGGATATCCTCCATTGTATATCCTTCCTCTATCAGGACCCTTATCCCCCTCTCCTTCAACTCCTTTCTCTCCATCTTTTTCTCCCTCCATCCCTCCTCCCACAATTCAATTCTTCCGGTAGAAAGATAATGGGAGAAACAGGCATCCAGTTCCCTCACATTTCCCGGCCAGGGATATCCTTCGGTTTCCTCCAGAAACCGATGCAACTTCTCCCTCAGATTTTTCTCCCCTTCGTACTTTTCAATAAGAATTGGCTCAATGTCCTCCTTTCTTTCCCTCAGAGGGGGAATCTTTATTTCCAGACTTCTTATTCTATCCCTGAAGTCCCCGGTAAGTGAATCCAAGCCCTTATTGGTTGCGGATATCAGTCTCAATAAAACTTTTCTCACCTTTTCCTTCTCTCCCATCCGGCAGTACTCCCCTCTTTCTATGGTCCTGAGAAGCATCCGCTGGACCCTTTCCTCCAGGTCTGCCACTTCGTCAAGGAAGATAATACCAAAATTACACTCTGCCACAATCCCCATCCTGTTATAATTCAATCCTGTATAGGCTCCTTCCTTCGCACCGAAAAGGTCAGCCAGTGCATCTTCGTTTTTGAGATGAGAACAATTTATTGTGCTAAATTTTCCCGGGAAAAGAACGCTTCCGGCTGCTATTGCCTTTACCACAAGTTCTTTTCCTGTTCCCCTTTCCCCAAGGACCACGACATTTCCTGCCATCCATCCTCTCCAGAAATCCCGGAGATCGTCAACCCCTGGTCTTCTTCTCCACGCGTGAATGTTCATGAAGTTCGCCTCCCACACCTTTGCCTTTACCTCTCTTATCGCAGTGCTTACTCCTTTTATCTCATCAAGGGCTTTTCTAAATTCCATCACCTTTCTCAAAACATCGTTTATTCCAATATCCGGAAGTTTCCCATCATACTCTCTCTTTTTCGCGACCATCTCCATTCGTGCCCTTACCATCTCTTTCACTTCACGGTATACTCCATCTCCTCTGGTCCTCTCCAGAAGTCTCTTCCATTTTTTCTCATTTCCCTCCCATGCATAATGGAAAAGCAGGGCAAGAAGAACCACATCCCTTTTCTTGCCCTTCTCAGAGAGAACCCATTTCTCCACCTCATCAGGGAAGGGTATCGGGAGATACTCATCCCTCTCGTTCCTGAATGGGTTGCTCAGCACATAAACTCCAAAAGAGAGCATTTCCCTGTTCATGATATTATAATTTATATTCAGATTTCCGGATTGTCAAGTGAAAAAATTTTTCATTTTTAATTTTTAAAAAGAAAATTTCTTTCCCTCTTTTATTATAAGTCATTGATTACCACAATCTTGCGGAATGGCACGCGGTTTGCATTATTATTCCTTAAAAAGGAGGTGAAACCATGAAAAACAAAAATGACTCTCTTAACATGGAGAAGGTTGAGGAGTTCATCAGGGAACTGGAAAAGAAGGGGTTGCCGAAGAAGGCAGAAGAGGATGGGACCAGAGAATTCCAGGAGGAACTTGACTCAATGAAGGATGTGATTATTGGAGTTATGGGAAAGGTGAGCGCGGGCAAAAGCACGCTGATAAACTCTCTCTTCAATGCTGAGATTGCAGAGGTTTCTGCAATTCCAGGGACTACACAGGATATACAGGTTTACAGATTTGATGATAAAACGGTAATCGTTGATACTCCCGGACTTCAGGACATTGAATCCTCCCGTTCGGACAAAGCAAGGGAATATGTGGAAAACATGGATGTGGGAATTTACATTTTTTCGGATGCGTCGGTGGGGAAGGAGGAACTGGAAAATTTCCATATGTTATGTGACCGTGTACCGTATGTCATTCCCGTATTCAATAAACTTGATACGGTCCCGGAGGAAGAGAGAGGAAAACTCGTTGAATGGCTTGAGGCAAAAATAGGAAGAAGGGTGATACCTGCCTCCCTGAAACCTGCTGTTCCTGGTATGGAACCCTTCGGTCTTGAAGAGATTGAGGCAGAACTTGAAAAAGCTCTAAGTGACAGGATGGTTCTCCTCGGTCCTCATCTCCGCGAGTTGAAATTCAAGGACAGAGTGGTTGAAAAAAGGCTGTGGGCATATGCTGCAACTGCTGCGACAATAGGCTTTCTGCCCCTTCCTGGCTCTGACATAGTTCCTCTCACCAAGCTTCAGGTTGCCATGGGGTTGCACATAGCAAGGATTTATGGATACAAGGATACTGCAAAAGATATTGTGAGGCTCCTCGGCTCCATTGCAACAGGACTTGCCGGAAGGGAGATCTTCAGACAACTGGTGAAACTTATACCAGGAGCAGGTCAGGTACTGGGTGCATTAATCGCAGGTTCCTTCACCTATGCTCTCGGGAAGGCATTTAAGGCATATTACAGGAGTGGAAAGAAGAAAGAAATCTCTGAACTGATTGAAACTGCAAAAGAGGCGGTTGAAGAATACAGAAGGAAGGCAAAGGAACACTGAAAAAGAAGGGGGAAGGAGATGTCCGAACCATCCCTTCCCCCTTACCCTGAAAGCAAAATGTTTTTCTGGATTTTTGTCTTCATCCTTGTTTACTTTGCATTCCTCACCCTCAGAACATGGTTGAGGGGAAAAATGATTGATAAAACAGAAAGAAGTGAAAAAGAGGAAGAACTCTGCAGAGAAATGATGGGAAAAATAATGCACTGCTTCAGCGAAAAACCCGTATACACCTATGAGGAACTCAGGAGGAAGTGTGAGGGATGGTTCCGGCTATTTCCGTCCGACAACTTTGAAAGAGGACTCGTTTTCTTAGTTCAGGATGGGAAACTTCTGAGACTTGTGGTCCAGTATGGATGGGGTGAAAAGGAGGAGTTCTACGCGGACAGGGAATGGTTTTATAAACTTTTAAAGGAAAGGAGACAAGAATGAGACATTTTGAAGATGTTGAAAGGTGGGTAAAAAAGACCATCGAGGAATTTGAGAGGGAAATGGAGAAGATAAAGAAGATAACCATCGGGGTGATGGGAAAGGTGAGTGTCGGGAAAAGCACCCTCATAAATTCTCTTTTCAAGGTTGAAAAGGCAGAGGTTTCTGCAATTCCGGGAACGACAAAAGAGGTAAAATACTATGAGTTTGAAAAGGATATGGCAATAGTGGATACTCCCGGGCTTGAAGATATGAATGTGAGAAATTCAGCAGAGGCAAGAAAGGTTATAAAGAATATGGATGCGGTGGTATATCTTTTTGCAGGAGCGTCCATAACCGGGGAGGAGATAAAAGCGTATCTGGAGATAAAGAGAAACATAAAACATGTGATTCCTGTCCTGAATAAGATGGATACTGTGCCGGAGAAGGAGAGGAAGAAACTGAGAAAATGGCTTGAGGACAGGATAAAATCAAAGGTGATAGATGCAAGTCTTAAGCCGGTTTACGGTAAGCCCTATGGGCTGGACCGGATAGAAAGAAAACTCCATACAGCACTTAAAAATAAAGAAATAAGATTTGCTCCATATCTCAGAATGGAAAAAGAAAGAAAAATGCTCGGAGAGGATATCGTCCTGGAGTTCACCCATAATGCTCCCCCGGACATCTTTCAGAAGGATGAAATCTTTTTTAAATACATAACCAGGCTCTCATACTGGATTGGTAAAGTATACGGGCTTTCACCCGAAGTCAATAAATTGAGGGAAAGGTTAAAAAAAGATGGAGAGAAAGCAATGGAAGATGCAAAACCTCTGGAATTCTCTCCTGTTTTGTTCTTTACAGGCCCGGTGTGGTGGGTGCTGTTTCTTACCGTGAATGTTTATAAGAAACTTTCCCAGAAAAGCGTTCTTATATCCCACATATACGGCACCGGAATGGAACTGCTTCATAGCATAACAAAATCACGCAGATTTTCCCGGAAGTCCGCAGAAAGATACTCAGAAATTTACTTTTCCTCCACAGGATGGTTGAAAAATAAGGAAGTTGAGGAATTGCTCCCAGCGTTATCAAAGGAAAGACCAAGACTCTTTCTCTGGGGTGAGCTTGTATCCCCTGATGACCCGGATGGAAGGTTTCATGTCCTGTGTGCCTTTACCACGAAAAATATCCACTTCAAGAGAACGGGTGTTATAAGGGATAGCGTACATTTCCCAATTCCGAGAGATGAGATAGAAAAAATAAAGTTTGGAGAAAGAAATATAACGGTGATCCATAAAGGAAATGAATATGTTTACTGGCTGGACTACGGTTCTCTTTCTCTCTACAGCCGGCATAAAAAATACCTCAAGTGGAAATACGGAATCCTATAACTTTACACCAAGCCTGACGTAAAGAAGGCGGGGGAGGGAGTAGACATGGTAGAGTTTACCTGCATCAAACTCCCAGAGATACATGACCGTGCTCCTCTTGTCTGTAAGATTGTAGATATCCAACCCGGCAAAAAAGCGGGAGAAGCATAAACGTACCCCTGCATCGACTCTTGCATACACAGGTATTTCAGGGTAAATGCAGTCCGAACCAAAAGGTATGGGAAAGACCCTTTCCCCGATAACAATCCCCCTCAATACAAATTCATAACACCTCCATGGAATTCTCAAAAATCCATTGACAACAAATGGTATACGCATCTTCTCGTCGTTGGTATCCCATAAGGAAAGGGAAAGAACGAGAAATCCTGTGAAAAAATAGCCTTCAACTCCCCATGCGAATCTCCCATCACTTATCTTTCTTGTAAATACCTCCAGAAATCCCTTCTCCCATTCAAAACCCATTCCCTTGCTTACCGCAGTTTTTATTTCGTTTTCCTCCGGAAAATACTGGGAGGATAAAAGGCTGGAGAAGTAAAAATTCTTACGGGAACACCGAAGAGAGTAAGAAAGAACCCTTCCCGGAGGATAAAAGTCCATTCTCCCACCTCCCTCCATGTGCCATCCTTCTATATCCCCATCCCCCATCCATGCAACAAATCCATGAATGTATTCTGCATCTAAGGAGGTGTGATACAGAGGATGAAATCCCTCCCTTTTATGCCTCACCCACTCAATCCCTGCATGGATGGGCTTCCACTTCAAAACACAACCAGGAGTGAGCAGAAACTCCTCCCCCTCTCCATCAGGTAAAGTGTGAGAATCTTTCATAAAGGAAGAATAAATCCTGAATGGTAAAATATTAAAATACACAAATCCCTGGGTCACCTTCCCTTTCATACTTACTCCATATCCCTCTCCCTCAAAACTCTCTCTTGCATATAAGAGATAAAAATTCCTGCCACGGATAAAAAAGTCGCAGATGGTGGGATAAAGATACAGTCCTTCAAGATTTCTCTTCATGAACTCGCCCACAACAAGGTATCTCATTCCAACTCTTCCTTCCTCCATACCCCAGGAAAGGTATCCATCAAGCAAGGAAAGGGAAGCCTCAAGTCCCTTTCTTTTCTCCACGGTTTTCACATCCACCACTCCGGAGAGATACCCTCCATAGCCCGGAGGAACATAAGAGGAATAAACCCTTATGGCTCGAATTTCAGAAGGAGGAAGCATTCCTATGAGTCCAAAGTAGTGAAAGGGAAAGGCAACGGGAATTCCATCTATCATGTATCCTGTTTCTTCTATCCTTCCACCCCTTATGGAAAGAAGGGAAGAAAGTTCATACTGAGAAACAACCGAGGGGAGAACCTCAAGTGACCTCCAGGGGTCGGAAAAGGTGGAGAGATTCTTTACAAAGTATTCATCAATTTCTCTTCCTTCTTCTTTCTTTTTCCTTTCAACCACAAGAACACCAGGAAGTTTGTAGATAACAGGAATGAGGAAAATCCTGGATGGAAATGGAAGATTTACGGAAATAAATTTTTCCCGATACCCGGTGCGATAGAAATAAAGGGTTTCACCGGGAAGGGCATCCATCCTGAACCTGCCCAGAGAATCGGTATAAACCATGCCCATCTTCCCCTCCACCCTGACATGAGAAAGGGGAAGTCCTGTGATTGAGTCCACAACCTCTCCCTCAATCAGTGTTCCCAGAAGTAGAAGGAAAATCGGTATGCCATGCATTTTCCTTCTCCGTTTTTTATATAGATAACCCTTCCCGTCGCATATTTCTCTGAGGCCATTCCCCCAATGTCAACATTGAGAAACACTGTTGCAAGTCTTCCTTCGTCTATCACCACAAACATTGCTTCGTTTTCCCTGTAAAGACAGGAAATGCTGTCTCCAAAGCAACCCCATTTCCCACATGCACTATCAACCGCCTCTCCTTCCAGAGTATAAAGAACAAGGCATGTATCCTTTTTGACAACAAAATATGGAGGAATAAATCTCACCTCCTCCCATCTTTCCGTGTGCTTTACATGAAAGCGGGAATATAAATAAAAAGTTCCTCCACTCCTGCGATACACATCAGCACGACTTCCTCCTGGATAGTAAGTATATTTCTTTACAAAAAATTCTGGATGGATAAATGGAGACTTGGGGAAGGATACCGGAGAGGTAATTTCCCTTTTTAAAATTAGTCTCCCGTCCTCCTCCATGTAGGCATAAAGTTTTTTCTTGTCTTTCATGAAAAGTGTGTCATCTCTTCCACACGCTGGATATAAACCCCGAGGCATATTATATCTTTTTCCCGTTTTAAGGGAAAAAAGAGTGTCTTCATACACCATAAATTTTCCGTAGAGACGAGGATAATATATAGAAGGCACTGGATTTTTATAAACGGCAATGAGTTTAAGAGATGGCGTATAGTAATAAAGAAGAGAATCATCCAGTCCCACCACAGCCTCCTTTCCCACAATCCACCTCTTTGCCTTTTTTCTTGTCTCCATCACTTCTGCTTTCCACAGTCTTTCAACTGCGTAATTCTCCTCTATTTTGCATGAAGGGAGGGAAAGTAAAGATAGTAAGAAGGCAAAAAGACACCTTCCTCCCTTTTTACCGTATACCATGGTATCTCTCCTCCCTTTTTTCTTGCAATGAGGGAATCTCCCTCCATATCGTATATGTGAAGATAATCCCCTGTATTTATCCCAAGAAATCTTCCGGAAAACCTTGTTTTACCCGGCAACTCCTCGCATACAATTATATCCTCAAGTTCTGGACTTTCTGGATTTTCAAGAGAATATATTCTTATTATCGAGCCATCCTTTACAGCAAACCTTCTTTCATTCGTAAGCAGGTGGCATACATTGTCAAATCGGTATAGAAAAAGAAGAGAATCTTCCATTTTATACCCCCTTAAAACCCCACCCTTCAATTCAAGAAAGATACTGTCCAGGACCCATCCCCTCTCGAGAATTCCGGAAGTGGGAAGTTCATAAAGACATATGGTATCGTAATACATCAAACCATGCGGGATCCAGAGGGTATCGTAGTAATAAACAGCAAGATGATGAGATGAAAGGGGGAAGGAATGAAGTATTGAAAAGGGGAAAGACAGGGTGTCCTTTGTAAGAATGAGGGAAGAGAGAAAAAGAATATGTCTTACCACTGCAGAATCAAGGTCATAGGTAAAACAGAAAGTGTCAGGAATATATAAAACCTCTCCTGAGAAACTCCCAAGGGTCATTATCCACTGAGGTGAATACTCCTCATCCAGTCTGTAAAGCTTTATCTTATCCCTTTCGGTCTTCCATCCGTAAACCGCTCCCTCTTCGTCCTCCATAAATCCCTCAAAGGAGAGACCGTAAGGATAAAGAATATGGTTAAGAACAAAAAATGTATCGGAACCGTTGCCCATCTTGGAGGAATTTCTTGCACATACCTTCCACCAAAAGGTGTCTGAGGAACATAAAGAAATATCAGGGATGAGTGTCTGGGAAAGAGAAGTATCGTTTATAACCCTTTTGTAAAGTGTGTCTGAGAAATCCGGGCACGGGGAAATGATGAAGAGATAAGACGCCGGAGGTTCCTCCACTTCCCACCGAAATTCTGGTGGATTTTCCCTTACCATCCCACCGGGGGATAAAAGCACGGGTGCGGGTGGATAGTTAGCGGGGTCGTATGGATTGTTGAATTCCCGGTGGGTGCAGGCTGTGAGAAGAATGAGTATTATTATTTCTTTTCTCATCTCTTTCCCTCCACTTCCGGTACACATACATGACAGAAATCGTGACCGCACAGGTAAAGGCAATATCCCTCATCGTCTCAAATCCCCGTGTCATCCTTCTCCAGAATACAGCATCATCCGGTGAGGTTGTGTGATTGTAATAATAATAAGAAACCTCAGCACATCCTTCAAGAAAAAGAACACATCCCCATACAGGAACCACGGATTTTTCAACAAGTGAATCAGAGAAAAGGGCGAAAAGGACAAGCATCTCACCCCTCCTCCGGATTTATATCCTTATTGGGGGAGATGAAGATTCTTATCCTGTGGATTCCCTGGTCCTGGAAGTCTGTTTTTCTTTCCCTCAGACCCATGATGGAGGATGGATGGGGATTCCGGGAAGAACGCAAAAGGGTAAGAAAGAGACCGTCGGGCTCACAGCTCATCCCGAACTTTCCATAAACCCACACCCTGAAGGTATCGGTACCAAAAAATCTCTGGAAGGGAACCTCCCACTTTTCCCTTTCTTCAGGAGATGCATCCGGATGGAAGGGAGGAATCCTTTCAATAATGCCCATCTGCGTTCCTGTGTAATACCTCCGGAGAGGATGGGAGGGCTTAAGCCCGAGTTTCAGCATCTTCCAGTGTTCCCTCCAGTCCACCTCCACATCAAGCACGGCAAAAGGAAGATTTGAAAAAACCCTCAATTCCATCTTTACCCTGCTTTTCTCCCCAATCTTCCCTGAAAGCCTCACATATCCCTCCCTCACCTCCTCCACCTCACACCTTACCTTTTCCTCCCTGCCCTTCAGAATGTTCCAGGCACTCTCCTCATCGTCTTCCATCTCATACACGAGTTTCAAAAACACTTCCTCCACCAGAACCTCACCTGAAATGAGTTTTAAAAATCCATCCTTTACATCAACCTCAAAACCCTCCCCCTTCCAGGAAGAAATCAGTTTTTCTTTTCTTCCACCACGGGAACGGGGAGGCATATCAACCCGGTAAAAGTTCTTATTTTCCTCCACAAAGTAAATCTTTTCCCTCTCATCCGGATTCACCCACCCCTCTCCTCTCAAATCCTCAGCCCTTTTCCAGAACTCCTTTACCCCCTCATCAAACCTTTCATAAACATCCCTTATACAGGTTCCCGAAAGTGTGTCGTGGAATTCATAGAAAAGCAAAAATCTCCATAAGTCCTCAAGTTCGGGAATATTCCCGCGCAGGAATTCTATCTCCTTCAAGGTACGCTCGGCACGGTATAAAAATCTTTTTATTTTTGCCTCTGTTGTGAAGGTTCCCCTGTGGGTTTTGATGTAGAGTTCACCGGAATAAACAGGGAGTTTATCCTTATATTTTTCAAGTTCTGCAAAAAATGAAGGAAGGGTGCCAAAGGAGTAATCAAGTTCATCAACAGGATGCCACCTGTCTTTTCTCTTATTTAAAACCTCCTCAACCATGGAAGGAGTAACCGCCCCTCCATGGTCCCCCTCTCCAATAAAGAAAATGCACAGGGGAATTTCATGCTTCCTTTTAACCTTCCAGTATGCGGAATAAACGCCTCCAGGAGAGGGATAACCCATGTACATCCCGGGAGTCTGGCATGCAAGCACTCTTGCACCTCTCAATCCCTCCCATATGAAGTAATAATAGGGAAACCTGCACCTTGCCTCATAGTTGAGTTTTGAAGTCATGAAATACCTGTATCCCTCCTCCCTTAACACATATGGAATGAATGGAGGAAAACCAAAACTGTCAGGGATAAACATAATGTCGGGAATTTTACCGAAGTTATCCCTTAAAAACTTTCTTCCCGTTTCAATGTTTTTCAGAAAAGAAATCTCGGATGGAAGGTTACAGTCGGGTTCAAGATAAAGCCCGCTTACAGGTTCAAACCTCTCCTCCTCAACAAGTCTCTTTATTCTTTTAAAAAGTTCAGGGTCCTTTTTCTTTATCCATTCAAGAAATATTGAAGAGGTGGAAACGCAGGTTGCCTTCTCATATCTTTCAAGTATTTCAACCATGTTCCGGTATGTCTCAAGCACAACCTCCTGTGTTTCTCCCCAGTCCCATAACCACTCAACATCTATATGGGAGTGAATGGTGAATATAACCTTTCCCCTCATCAGTAAACGACCCGGTTTCCGCCCCTTCTCTTTGCCTGATAGAGTTTCACATCCGCAATGTGAATAAGCCTTTCAAGTTCAACCGCATCCTCGGGATACCTCGCAACCCCTCCGGACACGGTTATTCCCCACTTTTCTCCCTTGCGTTCAACATATTCCCTTATCTTCTCTATTAGTTTCCTCAATATCTTCTCATCCTGATAACCCATAACAAGAGCAAATTCATCCCCGCCATATCTTGAAATAAATCCTGCTTCTTTTACATACTTTTTTATGGTTTTTGCTATGTCCACAAGTATTTTATCACCATAAAGATGACCAAATGTATCGTTGAGATACTTGAAATTATCAAGGTCAAGGAAAACAAGAACAAAAGGTTTTCCTTTCTTAATCCTTCTCTTCATTTCCTCAAAAAATCTCCTTCTATTCCACGTTCCCGTTAACGGGTCGGTATAGGAAGCCTCTTTTAACCTCTCATAAAGCCTGGCGTTTTCAATTGCTATTGCAGCCTCTGTTGCTATTGCAGAAAGAATTGCAAGGTGGGTCTCGTTATATGCATTTTCTCTCTCATAATCCTGAACCGCCATAACTCCAAGCACCTGATTCCGGTAAATAAGTGGAACACCGAGCCATGACTTTGCAGGTTTTCCATAGGGTTTCACTCCCAGTTTTTCCACATCCTCCCATTTTCTTATGAGTAAGGGTTCCCTGTTTTTTATTATCCATTCGGTAAGCCCTTTCCCAAATTTTCTTCTCCCTCTTGTTCCCTTCCCTTCTTCAACCTGAATATCAAAAGATATCTCTTTCTTTTTTGGATTGTAAAGCGCGATGTAAAAATTCTTTGTGGGAATAACCCTCTTTACCTCCTCGTAAACACTTCTCAGAACCCTCCGGAAGTCCCTCACCTTACTAAGTTTCAGTCCTATCCTGTGTATAACCTTCAGCCTTTCAAGTTCAAGTTCCCTTTCATGAATAAATGCAGCATTCTCAATTGCTATTGCGGAAAGCCTTGCAAAAATCTTGAGAAGCTCCCTTTCTTCATTACTGAATCTGTGTTTTCTGCGATAATACACATGTAGGGTTCCAATTAACCTGTTATCCAGCATAATGGGAATGGATATGACCGACTTTATCCCTTCCCTTCTTACCTGCTCAAGAGAACTTTTATCTCCCATCTTTTTAAAGTGTCCCGGGACATCATGAATCTCAACAGGTCCTGGAGAGGTTTTTATCCTCTTTATAACCCTGTCCTCCTCTGAAAGCCCAACAACCCTCACATATTCAGGAGAAAGTTCATAACTCACCCTTATCTTATACTGCTTTGAACGCTCATCCCACAAAAGAAGGGAACTTGCATCCCCTCCAACAACTTCCTTTGCCTTTATAACTATCCGCTGCAAAACCTCCTCCAGGGACTGTAAGGAAAAAAGAGCCTCAAGAACCTCAAGAATCTCACCTACATCAAGCCTTATTTTCCACCCCCTGGTTTAACAAGAGGAATACCCTTTTTACACAGAGGACACTCTTCAGGCTTATAGTTTGCCGTGGGCTTTCTGAGGAGTGAATGAAGTGGAACGCCAAAAGAAACCTCCTTTTCACTCCTGTCCACAACAACCGAGACCCCAACGACCTCCACTGGATAATTCTCAAGCATCTCAAGTGTTTCTTTTATAGATTTGCCTGTTGTGAGAACATCGTCAATCACAATAACTCTCCCCCTCACCTCAAATCCCCTCTTCAAAATCCTTCCTTCCCCTTCCCTCTCAGCATACGCAGCAGGCACTCCAAGTTGTCTTCCCGCCTCAAAGGCAAGCAGTGCCCCTCCCAGGGTGGGTCCCACAACCCAGTCTATTTTTTCATTTAAAAAAGGAGAAAGCATATCCCTTACAAGCCCTTCAACAACCCTGGGATGCTCAAGTAACCTGAATTTCTCAAAATATGTGCCTGAATGAAGACCTGAGGTTAGAAGGAAGTGACCCTGTTTTATAACCCCAAGTTTTTCAAAAAGTTCCTCGTAATTTTGCACGCGCCTCCTCCATCTCTCTTATTATCCTCTCCGCCATCCCTCTTCTGTCTTCCGCATAGAGTATGGGTCTTCCTACAACAAGATAATCAGCCCCTGCAAGAATCGCCTCCTCCGGTGTTCTCACCCTTTCCTGGTCATGTGTATCGTATCCCTTTGGTCTTATGCCCGGTGTCACCACAACAAAATCCTCCCCACACGTCTCCTTTATCTTTTTAACCTCAAGAGGAGATGCAACAACACCATCAAGCCCCGCACTCTTCACAAGCCTTGCAAGGTGAAGAACCTCCTCCTCAAGAGTCCTGTCATTCACCCCCACAACATCGTGAAGGAATGCCTCGTCAAGAGAAGTGAGAATGGTAACCCCCAGAAGAAGAGGCTTGTTTTCCTGTGCCTCCCATACACTTTTCTGCGCAACCTCCATCATCTCAAATCCACCAAGGGAATGAAGGGTGAGCATATCAACCCCAAGTTCCATGCAGGCTCTCACTGCATTTCCTATGGTATTTGGAATGTCATGGAACTTGAGGTCAAGAAAGACCTTTTTCCCCTGTTCTTTCAAAAACTTCACTGCATCCTTTCCCTCTCTTATGAATAACTGGAACCCAACCTTGTAGAAGTCCACCAGTTCATCCAGTTCCTCCACTATTTTCCTTGCATCATCAAGAGTATTCACATCCAGGGCAACAATCAGTCTTTCCATCTCAACCTCCCTTTTATATCTTTTATACCATGTAAATTCCTTTCTTTCAAGTATTTTATTATTCCAGAGAGAACACGCCTGGGCGCCTCAGGGTCCCTCAGCATGATAGAGCCAAGACCTATTGCAGAGGCACCTGCAAGGAAGAATTTAATCGCATCGTTTTCGTCCTTTATTCCTCCCATACCTATCAGCGGGATTTTCACCTTTTCGTAAACCCTTCTCACTGCAAAGAGGGCAAGGGGCCTTATGGCAGGTCCAGAAAGCCCTCCCCTCCACGCCTCCCATGTATCCAGGTCTATCTCCATTCCCTGATACGTATTAACAAGACTAAGGGCATCTGCCCCGGCCTCTTCACATGCAAGTGCAACATCCTCAAGTCTATCTGTGTTTGGAGTGAGCTTAACTATAAGGGTTTTCTTTGTCACTTTTCTTACTTCCCCTGTAACCCTTCCTGCAAGAGAAGGGTCCTTTCCCCATACAATTCCTCCCTCCTTTACATTGGGACAGGAAAGGTTGAGTTCAATTGCATCAAAATCCATGCATAAAGCGGCAAGTTTTTTAAAATCATCCACGGTCTCCGCATGCAGATTTGCTATGAGGGGAACGCCGGGTTTCCTCATCTCCGGCATAAGCTCAAGCACCTTTTCAATCCCTGGATTCTCAAGCCCTATGCGGTTGAGGACACCGCAGGGGGTTTCAAATATTCTGGGAGGCGGATTCCCCTCCTTTGGTGTTAAACTCACTCCCTTTATTGTTATCGCTCCCACTGCACCAAAATCCGTAATACCCTTAAGTTCAATTCCGTATCCACATGTTCCGGATGCAAGGACTATCGGGGTTTTCAATTCAAGTTCTCCAATTTTCACGGAAAGGTCAATCAAAGACAACCTCCTTCAGGTTGAAAACAGGACCATCCGTGCAGAGATGCTTTATTCCTCCTTTTGTCCTTATTGCACATCCCTTGCATATCCCCATCCCGCACCCCATCCTTTCTTCAAGAAACCCGTATATTTCACCATCGTAACCTTGAAGTTTCTCAAGCATGGGGCGTGGTCCACAGGCATAAACAGGAAGTCTTTCTGGAAGTTTCTTAAAAAAGAGATCAACCACCGTTCCCTTATATCCAAGAGAACCATCCTCGGTTGCAAGGAACACCTCAAATCCATTTTTCTCAAGCAATTCTGTTCCAAAAATCTCATCCTTATTCTTTCCTCCAACGAATGCGTATCCTTTTCCCCATCTGGAAAGGAAAAGAAGCGGTGCTATCCCTATCCCTCCTCCAACAAGGATAAACTTCTCTGGAAGTTCTATTCTCCTGCCAAGAGGTCCAGTTATCCATATTTTTTCACCGGGCTTCATGCGGGATAAAAGCTCCGTTCCCCTTCCCTTTACTCTGATGAGAAAGAAAAGACATGTGGAAGAACTCCATGCTATGCTTAAGGGTCTTGGGAGGAAGAGTTCGTATCCCTCCCACCCCCTCACCATCACAAACTGACCCGGACCTGCAAGGGATGGAATTTCCGGAATCTCAACCTCCATCCAGTAAAAATTTCCTTTTTTTTCATTCCTCTTTACTCTCCCTTCCCTCAATCTCATCAAGCCTCCTTTTTGCCTGTGCTGCATAATCGGGATATTTTCTCATTATCAACCTGTAAAACTCCTTTGCCTTTGTAATGTCTCCCTTCAATTCGTTTATGTATCCCAGGGCAAAAAGACTCTTCACAACATAAGGGCTATCCGGATATTCCCTCCATATGGTTTCATACTCTATCTCTGCAAGGTCGGGTTTTCCAAGGTCAAAGAGGTATGTCTCGGCAGTGAAAAAATGCCTTTTTGCTTCGTCCTCTTCTTCTGCATACTTCTTTATCCTCTCTATTGCCTCTTTTCTCTTCCTTGCAAGTTTTTTTTCTTCAACATTTCCAGGTCCCTGGGTTGCCCTGGTATAATATTCCTTTGCCTTCTCCCAGTTTGCTCTATCCTCGTAGTACCTTCCAAGTTCGTAAAACGCCCTTATTGCAATCTTTCCTCCCTTTCTTGCAGCATCCTCAAGAAAACTCACCCCTTCCTCATCCCCCAGAGCAAGCATGGAAAGCCCCTTTATGAGCATTACCTCCGGGTCATCAATGGACTCTATTACCTCCTGTGCCTTTTCATACTCCTTCATTTCATAAAGAAACCAGGCGTATTCTATCCTTATCTTTTTCTCCTCCCCCGGTGGAAGTGAAAGGGAGAGGAGCCTCTCATAGTATTCCATTGCCTTTTCTTTGTCTTTAAGTTTCGCCTTTGCCCTTGCAAGAACAAGGTATATCTTCTCCCTCACACCCGGGAATTCATCCGAGATTCTTTCTCCTTCCTCTATCACCCTCTCAACCTCTCCCCTTTCAAGATACACAAAAAGAAGCTCGGTTATTGCCTCCTCTTTCACTCTTTTATCCCCCTTTTCTATTGCCCTTTTGAGATAATAAATTGCATACTCATAGTCTCCTGTTCTTAAATAAGCAATTCCAAGATATAAATACGCATCGTCCACCAGTTTGCTTTCAGGAAAATAGGTTATGAGTTCCGTAAACTTTCTCTTTGCCTTTGGATAGTCTTCAAGCTCAAGATATATCCTTCCAAGCATGAGCAGTGCATCGTCCACCCATCTTGAGCGCGGATAGAACTGAAGAAGTTTTGAGCACTTTTCCTCGGCACGCTTGAGCAGGCTCTGATTTACCTTTCCCGTTTTCTCCTTCTCCTCCATTGCCCGCTCAAACGCATCCCTTGCATTGTAGTAAATGTTGTAATAATCACACCCCAGAAAGAAAAGAAGAGAAAGATAAAGATAACGCATGAATAGAGATTAACAGATTTAAGAGAAAAGTCAACGGAAACCTGCCTCCTGTTTTACTATAAAAAATGTCACATTTGAAATAGGTTTGGGAATAGGTTATCCCCTTTGTAAAAAGGGGGTGAAATGGAGGTTTTTCATGGCTGATGTAAAGAGGTCGTATGTTTTGCGTGACTGGCTTGAGGGAAGGATAAATGGTATTCAGGCGTCTATGCTTTTGGGTGTGAGTTACCGGCATGCTTTGAGGTTGAGGCGGAAGTTTGAGCGTGAGGGTTTAAAGGGGATTTTGAGAAGGAAGAGGGGCAGGAAGACTGTGAGTGAGGAGATAAAGAGGGAGATATTGATAGAGAATGGGCTTCATGAGGTGAGGAAGAAGAAGCGCAAATTTCGCAAGAGGAGGCAGAGGATGCCAAAGAGGGGTATGCTGGGAGAGATGATACTTCTGAGCATGAGTGGATAGAGGGGCTTGGAAGATGGTGTCTTATATCAGCCATAGACGACGCCTCAGGAGAGGTCCTGTATGCGCAATTTGAGGAAAAGGATACTGCTTTTGCCAATATGGAGGTTATAAAGAGGATAATCAAAAAGCATGGGATATTTCATGCTCTTTATGTTGACAGGGCATCTCACTTTAAGACTACAAGGCGTGGGGGTCTCTGGTATGATGTGGATGAGGAGCAGGGAGACACAAACATAGAGAAGTGCCTCTCTGAACTGGGAATAACCCTTATTCCTGCCTACTCCCCTCAGGCAAAAGGAAGGATAGAGAGGTCATTTGGGACATTTCAGGGGAGATTGATAAATGAGCTATGGATAAGAGGGATAAAAGACTATGATGAGGCGAACAGGTTTCTCAAGGAGGAGTTTATTCCGTGGTATAACGAGAGATTTGCTCTGAAGGTGGAAGAGAGCGTTTTCAGACCTCTTCCGGAAGGGATTGACCTGGAACTGGTGTTTACTAAAAGGACAACCAGGAGAGTGAACAAAGATAATACGATAAAATTCTATGGTCAGACGATACAACTTTTGCCTACAAAAATGAAATTGAACTTTCTGAGAGCCAAAGTAGAGGTTAGATGGTCATCCAAGGGGAGATTCTGGATACTTTATAAGGGAAAAGTTATACTCAAAGGAAAACTCTCCAGAAACAACAAACTGCTAAAAAAGGAGGAGAAAATTGAAAGCATCCTTAAGGAAAGATCCTACCACTAAAACCAGAAAAATGTGACATTTTTTATAGTAAAATCATATGACACTTGAAATTGGAATAACAGCATTTTGATCTTTTATTCTCTCCTCAAGCTTTTCGTCATTTTCCTGGATTGTTCATGCACTCATTCTACCGGTATTCATTTTTCTTACTCCATACAATTTCTACCTTCATCTACCTTCTTTTTCCCTTTTTATCCTCCTTGCCTCAGATTTTATATACTCAATAAATCCCATTCCCTTCTCCTCTGCCTCCCGGGAGAGGATTTTTCTTGCTATGTGTATCTGCTGGAGCGCATAATCTCCAGGAAATTCCTTTTTTATTTCTTCGACGATTTCTTCAAGCCTTTCTTTCATTTTTCCTCCTTAAACCATTTCTCCAGGAGTTATTATTTCTACATGTTTAAGATTTTTAAGAGTATTCACCATTCGCACGATGTCTTTCGTTGTTTTTCTGACGATATGTCTAAAATTCCAGCTCAGAAGATAGTCCATTTCATTAACAACTGCCACTGCAATATGATAGGCATCCTCCATATATTTTTCTGCTTTTTCGTCTATTTCCAGAACCGAAAACAGACTTACTATCTCTCTCATTTTTTCTCTCAATGATGGATCTGGTGTTTTCTCTATCTCTGCAAGGGTAAGTTCAGAAACATAGACTTTATAAGAAGAGAGAGTGGAGAAAAACTCCTCTGTGAGGGCTTTCCTTTCGGGGTTTCTTTCGTCAAAAAGAGCAGAAATTACAGATGTGTCAAGATATATTTTCACAGTGCCTCCCTGGTTTTCTCTTTAATATTAAAATCCTTGCTTCCAAATGTCAACCTGAAGCGGGCAATTTCTATCTCAATTACTGAAAAAGGCAAAGGAATGATGAATCTATCCCATGTTGGAAGGACAAGGGACCGGGATGGATAAGCCCTGAAGAAAAAAACATTTTCTTTCCTCTCCTCAAGCCACCTTAAAAGCCTTGGTCTTATAACACCCCGCGGTCCCTTTGGACCATCAACCGCAATTGCAAGTGGAGAATAATCCCGCGCAGAAAAAACGGGTGAATACCCCATGAGTTCTGCAACCCTCCCTGCAAGCCTCCCATCGGGCGAGTTTCTCACAAGAACATAAATCTTTCTCTTTTTAAACGCATAAAGAAGCGGAAGCATCTCCCCATGATAAAAGAGAAAAATCCCGGAGGGAGGGAGTTTACCTTTTATTCTTATCCTCCATGTCTTCCCGAGAACCTCAATTATTGAAAAAAGAAAGAATGGAAGAACAAACTCTCTCATAAACCCCATCCCCTGCAACCTCCTTGAGGGAAGAAAGTTTCTCTTTTATCTTTTCTTTTTTCTCCATAACCTCAAAGAGTTTTTCCAGAACCCTCTCCTTCTCAAAAACTTCGGGAAAAACTTCCTCACCCAGCAGGATATTTGGAAGGGCAAGGTATCGTGTCTTTAAAAGCATTCTTCCTGCAAGTTTATCAATGAAAGGAACATGGGCGGTAACCACCGCAGGGATTCCTGAAAGCGCAAGTTCAAGGGTGATGGTCCCCGGTTTTGAGATGGCAACCATTGCAGATGATAAAACCCTTTCCTTTGATGAAGTGTAAAAAATCCCTTTTTCCTCCCTTTCCCTCTCCCATGGAATGCACACAACAACCTTTATTTTCTCTTTAAATTTTTCCACAACCTCAAGCATGAAGGGAAGGTTCCTTTTAACCTCACCCTCCCTTGAACCCGGGAAAATTCCAATAACATTCTCTTCTTTTCTTTCAATCTCCTTCCATGGGAATCCGGTGCACTCCACCTCAACGCCTTCCTCCTCCCAGATTCTTTTCTCAAAATCAAAAAACACAAAAACCTTCCTCACCCATTTTTTAATCCTCTTTCCCCTCCATCTTCCCCATGCCCATATCTGGGGAGGATGGAGGTAAAACACAGGGATACCCATACTTCCAGCCGCTTTTCCTATCTCCATGTTGAATCCGGGAAAGTCAACAAGCAGGACAAAGGAGGGTCTTTCTTTTCTCAGGAAATCAATTATTTTCTTTTTGAGACTTACAAAATAAAAAAGACTTCCCGGAACATCCCTGAATCCCACCACTGCCTTACTTCTCCCGATTATCCTCACCCCCTCTTTCTCAAGCCTCTCCCCTCCCACACCGTAAAGGGGAAAATCCATGAGTTTCACAACCTCACAGGCATGAATCTCTCCTGAAAACTCACCTGTTGAGATAAAGCCCTTCATTGAAAAATCTCATGGCATCATGCATGTCAGAGAAAAGGAAATCGGGGGATGCAGTTTCAAGTTCGCTTCTCTCAGAAAACCCGTTTGCAACCGCAATGGAGTAAAATCCAGCCTCCCTTGCAGCCTCAACATCCCTTGGTGTATCCCCCACAACATAAACTGCCTCGGGCTCCCCATAAATTTTCCTTCCTCTCTCAACAGCTATCTTCAGGAGTTTACTTCTCTTTATTGAATCAGACCCGTAGGCACCAAAGGAGAAGTATGAAAGTAAAGAGGAGGGAGAAAGTTTTATTCTTGCACCCTTTTCTATATTCCCTGTTGCAAGCCCCAGAGCAAATCCTTCATTTTTTGCACGCTCAAGAAACTCCTTAACCCCTGGAAGAACCTCGTAGTTCGGGTTGTTTATCTCATGAGGAAGATATTTGAGATATCGCTCAAAGATTTTTTCATATTCCTCAGGTTCGGGCTCCCTTCCCATGAATACAAGAAAGACATCCCTCACTATCTCCGGGTCTGTCCTTCCAGGGGGTGGAACCTTTGAGAGTGCATCCTCTATTCCATACAGTTCAAAAAATGCCCTGTTAAGGCTTCTTGTGCCTGCCCCTCCTGATACAATGAGTGTTCCATCCAGGTCAAAAAGCAAAAACCTCATTTCTTTTCTCCTATTCTGGGCTCTTTACCCCTGATGAGCCTTTTTATGTTTGAATGATGTCTCACTATTACAAGAACCGCGGCGAGAACCCCGAACCAGAAGAAACTTCTCTGAACGCGGAAGGTATAAAGGAAGAAAGGAAGGGAGATTGCGGCAAGAATGGACGAAAGCGAGACAATCCTTGAAATAAGTAAAACAAAAAGCCACAATCCAAAGGCACAGAGAACAGGAACAGGGGCGAGTCCCACGAATGCTCCAAATCCCGTTGCAACCCCTTTTCCCCCACGGAATTTAAGCCATGGGGTGAACATGTGTCCTGAAACTGCTCCAAGTGCGGCAAGAACCCCGGGAAGCCCCCAGAACAGGGTGAATCTTGCCCAGTAGGCAACCGGCAGGAATCCCTTTAAAAAGTCAAGAACAAAGACAAGAATCCCCTCCTTTTTCCCCACAACCCTCATCACATTCGTTGCCCCTATGTTTCCGCTTCCCTGCTCCCTTATATCCACTCCCTTTGCCTTTGCAACAATGAAGCCAAAGGGTATTGAGCCCAGGATAAAGCCTGAAAGAAAGGAAAGGACGAGTTCCATCTCTCACTCCTTTTTTACAGGTTTTATTGTAACAGGCATTCCTGAAAGGTCAAAGTGCTCGTAGAGTCTGTTTTTGAGATACCTCAGGTAGCTTTCGCTGAGTGCCTCAGGGATGTTCACGACAAGTTCAAAGTATCCGGGTCCCTTTTCCTCAAGTCTGTATATCTTAACAAACTTCTTACCATAAAATGGAGGAGGATACTTCCTCACCGCCTCCCTCAGAACCTCCCTCAGTTTTCTTTCAGGCAACTTTTGTTTCCTTCTTTTTGCAAGTTCTATCGCGGATAAAAGTGCTGTGTCTATTCCCTCTCCGGTTAAGGAAGATACCGGGATAAATGGAGCGTAGGGGATGAAGTCGAGTTTTTTCCTGAAGTAATTGTAAACCTCGTCCTTCTTTTCAGGGGGGATGAGGTCGTATTTGTTTAAAAGTATTATAAGCCCTCTTCTTCTCTCCTCCACCCATGAAATAATACGCTTATCCTGCCTGGATACCGGGACAAACGCATCAAGCATGACAAAAACAACCTCCCCCCTCTCTATTGCCTGAAGTGCCCTGAGCATTGTGTAGTATTCTATTGCCTCCTTTATCCTGGATTTTCTTCTCAGTCCCGCGGTGTCAATAAGGATTATTTTTTCTCCCCTGTATTCAAGAAATGAGTCAACCGCATCCCTTGTTGTTCCTGGGGTTTCTGATACAATAACCCTCTCGTATCCCAGAACTGCATTGACAAACGATGACTTCCCCACATTTGGTTTCCCGACCACCGCAATCCTTATTCCCCAAGGCTCCTTTTCTTTTTCCTCCAGTCCAAGAGTTATCTCCTCAAGCATGTCTTTTACCCCATACCCGTGAATTGCAGATATGGGAATTATCTTTTCAAATCCAAGGGAGTGGAACTCCTCTGCCTCAGTTAACCTTTTTTCATTGTCAACCTTGTTCACAAGAACCCATACCTCCTTTTCTTTCTTCCTCAGATAATCCGCAATGTCCCTGTCAAGGGGATGAACTCCCTCCTTCACATCAACCATAAAAAGAATCAGGTCCGCCTCCTCCACCGCAAAGTCCACCTGCCTCCTCACCTCTTCCCATATTCCCTTTTCTTCAAACACAAGACCTCCTGTATCAACCAGGATGAATCTCTTACCGTGATAGGACACAATTCCATAAATCCTGTCCCTGGTTACACCGGGTCTGTCATCAACCACCGCCTTTCTTTCTCCAATAAGGCGGTTAAATAGGGTTGATTTTCCAACATTTGGACGACCGACTATGGATACAACCTTCATAGAACCTCCGGGAGTTCTTTCAGTCTGTACGGAGAAAATATAACCCTTTTACATACACTTTCAAGTTCTTCCTTTGATACACCATCTATGAATAAACCATCAGGATTTGTGATGTCAGGAGGGAGAAGCAGGGTTGCATCGGGAGAGGGAATGGAGGAGAGAACGTCCTTTCCCGGTATGAGCCCTGCAACCGTGACTGAGTCCCCGAGCAGTGAATTTTTAACGCATATCACCTCTCCACCTATCTTTTCACTGAGTTTTTTCACAAATGGATAGGCGAGTTCACCGGTTATCATGTATCCATCAAATGAAATGGAGGGAAGTTCTTTCATGTCCTCAAGAAAGAGCCTCACCATTCCTATTCCATTTTCCAGCTGTGGGTAATCGTCGTAGTAGTCCTTTTCAGGTATCTCCATCCTCCCTTTTATGAAGAACTCATCGGCAAGATAGACAAATCCAATTCCCCTTTCCTTTCTAAAGGTCTCATTCCAGGGATAGAATTTCTCAACAACCTCCCTGCACCACTGAGGAGAAGGTGGCGGGATATTCTTCCTAAACCGGGTAACACCAACCGGAACAACGCCGCATGAAAGAATGTTTTTGAAGGATGAAAGGTCGTTGAGGGTTCTTTCAAGTTCCTTCCCATCGTTCATTCCAGGAATCAGAACGACCTGGGTATGAATCTCTATTTCCATCTCCTCAAGTCTTCTCAAATCCTCAAGGATTTTACCCGCACGCTCATTCCCCATGAGTTTTGCCCTGAGTTCCGGTCGGGTTGCATGAACTGAAACATAGAGAGGGGAAAGTCTCTGGTATCCAATCCTTTCCCATTCCTCCTCCGAAAGATTGGTGAGGGTTATGAAGTTTCCGTAGAGGAATGAAAGTCTGTAATCGTCGTCCTTGAAGTATAAAGAAGGTCTCAATCCCGGAGGCAACTGGTCGTTGAAGCAGAAAATGCACCTGTTGTTGCATGGCTTTATTTTAAATTCCTCAATCTCTATCCCCAGGGGTTCCCATTCTTCTTTTTCAATGGATATCTTTATCTTCTTTCCATCTCGCAGAATTCCTATTTCCAGAAACTTTTCCACTTCCAGGAACCTCAGGTCTATTATGTCCCTCACCGGCTCCTGGTTTATTGAAATAATGTTATCTCCCTTTCTTATCCCTGCTTTTTCTGCAGGAGAGTTCTTTTCAACCCGTATAATTTTCATCCATTAAATTTATCATTCGTTAAGAAGAAAATCAAGGACTGGTGGATTCAATATAATCCAGAAGGTATTTTTAAGAGAATTTCTCCTCCTTCACCCTTGCAAGGTAATTTCTGATAAGTTTTTCCCTGTGGTGCCGGAAATCCCAGTATTCTCTCCTTGTTCCTGTTTCAAATTCTATCCTTTTTCTCTCATCCTTTGAGAAAAGAAGTTTACCGGTTCTCAAAACCTGAAACGCAAGAGAAAGAGGGGCCCTCTTCAAAAATACAACATCAACTTCATCGGTTTTCAGTACATCGGTTATAATGCCCACTATCTCAAGTTCCCTTTCCATATCCTCGTTTTCAAGATAAACCGCAATATCAACATCACTTAATGGTTTTTCATTTCCCATTCCATATGAACCAAAGATGTAGGCAAAAATAACATCCTTCTCCTGCTCAAGTTTTTCTTTAAGCAGGGGAAAGAGTTTTCTTACATCATGCTTTATCTTTTTCCTCTTTATCATCAAGAAAAGTATAACCACAGGACCGGTACATGTCAAATTCTTTATATTGACACTCAATTCCGGTTTGTTTATAAAAAAATTATGGAAAAAGTCCTTGAGGTTGAGGGATTGAAAAAGTCCTACGGGAAGGTTCAGGCATTGAAGGGGGTTTCCTTCCATGTCTCTCGTGGAGAAATAGTGGGCTATCTTGGACCCAATGGAGCGGGAAAGACAACGACACTCAATATAATAACCGGGGTTATCTCCAGGGATGAGGGGAAGATAAAGGTTCTTGGAATGGACCACGATGAGGACCTGCTTGAGATAAAAAGACACATTGGATACATTCCCGAGGATGGAACGGTTTACCCCTTCTTAACCGGGGAGGAGTATCTTCTCTTCCTTTCCGGGATTTATGGGGTGCCAAGGGATAAGGTTTATGAACTCATGCAGGCTTTCGGGATATACGATGCAAGGAGGAGGCTCGTTGGGGGATATTCAAAAGGGATGAAACAGAAACTCCTTTTAATTGGTGCGATAATGCACTCCCCTGATTTACTCATTCTTGATGAACCTTTATCGGGTGTTGATGCGCCCACTGCACTCGTCTTCAAGAACGTTCTGAGAGAATTTGCAAAGCAGGGAAAGGCAGTTCTTTTTTCATCCCACATACTTGAGGTCGTTGAAAAATTATGTGACAGGGTGATTATTCTCTCTCAGGGGGAGATAATAGGTGAGGGAAGGATTGAGGAAATTAAAAAAGAAAGGGACCTTGAGGACTTCTTTGCCCATCTTACAAGGGAGAGGGATTACGGGGAGGAGGTTAAGAGAATCCTGGAGGCATTGAAATGAGCCTTTTTTCCATACTTTTAAAGGGGAAGTTGAGAAGCGGAGGAAAAGGAAGAGGAATTATAGGGATATTTTTTCCGTTTTTTGTCCTCGGTGTCCTGCAGTTATTTATGCTACTTGCCACCCCACCCCAGTTCTTCTTTCCCTACCAGTTTTTTTATTTGTTTGGAACAGTAACGCTCATGTTTCTCATGCATCTTTTTCCTGAACTTGTCTCCCCTGACCTCTATCTTCCCGTTCTCCATCTCCCCATTCCCCGTAAAAAGAGGGAGATTTCCATCTTCTGGGCACACGCCCTTGAGATTCTCATTCCGATAAACGTGGTGATTCTCCTCCAGACAGGAATACTGGTGTTTATAAGGGAAACACTTCTCCATCACCCCTCCATCGGGGGACCTCTTCAGGATATACTCTCCATACTCTCCCTTTACCTGGAAAAATGGCCTCTCCTTCCTTTTGGAAATTTTATAACTGCAAATGTCCTCTCCCTTGGTCTTTTTTCCCTTTACTTCTTTCTTCTGGGAAGGCTCATAACCCGTGTGAAAAAAAAGCATATAAAAAGGGTGGTTATGTTCTCGAACATTCTTTTTCTTGTATTTTACTTCGGGATAATTCTGGGTTTCACCACCGGCATAAGAGAGGCGGTATCCCGTTTTTTCTCACCGACACCCTCCCTTCTCGTCCTTTACCGCATATTTACCCTTTCCTTTCCCGAATTTTTCCTTGTATGCGTATTTTCTCTTCTTTTTCTCTCCCTTTCACTTATCTTTTCATGGGAATGCCCAACATACATGAAGGAGGAGGAAAGGAAGGTAAGGGGATACGGGAGAAGATGGAGGTGGATGGAACTTGTCCGTCCTCTCGTTATTTTTTTCCTGAGGGATACACATGGAAGAAGTATGCTCATAACCATTCTTTTTGTTACAATCTTCAACCTCTTCCTGGGAAATATGTTCATGACCATTTACATTTTTGTCTACTTCTTCACCATGGCGATTTTCACAACAAGATACCCAAATGCGCATTTTATGTGGAAGGTTCTTCCTGTAAGGAAGGGGGAGGTTTTTCGCGACCTCATCTTTCTCTACACAATTTTTTATATTCTCTTCTGCCTGGTGCTGTTTTTTTCCGGAAGGTTTATAAAATCATCCAGCATCCCCTCCTTCTTTTCAAATCTTCCTGCAAGTGCAGTTGTATTTTATGGCTTTTTCCCCTTCGTACTTGCGACCATGAGGCATTACCCGATGTCTGTTTCATACCGGGAGTATAATTTTCTCAAGGAATTTCTTTTCTCCATTCTCTACGTGCTATACGCAGGAGTTTTTATCGGTCTTATCAAGTATAAACCCCCATTGATTCTTGTTCCCGCAATCGTTGATGTTCTCATCATTTACTGGTGCTTGAAAATTTCCTGATTTTCCTTTAAAATTCCACCATGCTTGAGAAACTCGTTGATTTTTTCATGAAGGTTCTGAGGCTTAAAAGGGTTCCGAGGTCCGGATGGATTTATTATGGGGTGCGCGACCCTGAAACCGTTGCTTCCCATTCCTTCAATGTTGCATTCCTTTCCCTTATTCTGTGTGAGATTCTGAAAAAGGAGAGAGAGATTGACTGTGAGAAGGTCCTGAAGATGGCAATTTTGCACGAACTCGGTGAGGTTGAACTCGGGGATATTCACTTTGAGGGAAGAAGGCTCATAGGGGATGCTGTGGAGGAAGGAGAGAGAAGGGCGGTTAAGGAAATACTTGAGGAGGCGGGGCTTTCCTCGCTTTATCCTCTATGGGAGGAGTTTGAGCGTGCGGAGAGTTTTGAGGCAAAACTTGTGAGGGCACTTGACAAGATAGACCTTTATTTAACCGCCCTTGATTATGAGGAGACAGGAATAAAAAGGCTTGATGCCTTCTGGAAGACCGAGGCAAACAGGAAGCACTTCGGGGTCCATCCCTTAATAGAAAAAATCTTCAAAATCCTGAAAAAAAGGAGGAATGGATGAAACTTATAAGGGGTGGGAAAATCTTCACAGGGAAAAAGATTATGGAAAAGGGGGAGATACTCATAGGTGATGATGGGAAGATAAAGGAGATAGGGAAGAAGGTTAAGGTGACAAAGGATGTTGAGGTCATAGATGTGAAAGATGCATGGATAACTCCTGGTTTGATTGACGCCCACTGCCATGTTGGGATGTGGGAGGAGGGAATAGGTATAGAGGGGGCGGATGGGAATGAGTCAACCTCTCCTGTCACCCCTCACCTGAGGGCGATAGATGGGATAAATCCAGTTGACCTTGGATTCAGGGACGCATTGAAGGGAGGGGTTACTGCTGTGATGACAGGACCAGGGTCTGCAAATGTTATAGGTGGTCTTTCCTTAATCATGTGGACCGGAGGAAGCAGGATAGTGGATGAACTTGTCATAAAAAATCCTGCTGGATTGAAGATGGCACTCGGTGAGAATCCAAAGAGGGTTTACATGGAACAGAAAAAGATGCCAACAACCCGCATGGGTTCTGCTGCTTTGATAAGGGAGGCGTTTTATCAGGCAAAGGAATACATGGAAAAGAAAAAGAAGAAAAAGGGAAAGGTGGGATTTAATCTTAAAAACGAGGCGCTTGCCCTGGTTTTACAGCGAAAGATAAAGGCACGCGCCCATGCCCACAGGGCGGATGATATAGCAACATTTGTGAGAATAAGGGATGAGTTTGGTTTTGACCTGGTTATTGAGCATGGAACAGAGGCTCATCTCATAGCAGACTATCTTGCAAAAAAGAAAGTCCCGGTTGTTGTTGGTCCTTCCCTTTCTGCGAGGGTGAAGGTGGAGTTGAAGGAGATAACCTTTGATACACCCCGTATTCTGAGGGAGCATGGGGTTGAGATTGCAATAATGACCGACGCCCCGGTTATTCCAGTAAACTATCTCAGGCTCATGGTTGGTTTATCCATAAAGCACGGGCTTCCCTGGGATGAGGGATTGAAGGCGGTTACCATTTCAGCAGCCCGCATATGTGGAGTGGATAAGGTAACGGGTTCCCTTGAAAAAGGAAAGTATGCTGACATAGCCATATGGGATGGCGATCCCTTTGACATCCACTCCAACGCAATAATGACCCTTGTTAAGGGAGAGGTGTTGTATAGAGCGTAGATACATTGATGTTTTGAGAAAGATATGTGAAAGATTAAAGGACGATGTAATCTGGGCTCTTACAGGCAGCCTGGGGCATGCCCTTCAGGGAGTGCCGGTTGGGGTTCATGATGTGGACATCCAGACCGATAGAGAAGGGGCGTACGAGATAGAGAGGCGGTTTTCAGAGTTTGTGGTGAGAAGGGTGAGATTTTCTTCCACGGATAAAATCCGTTCCCATTTTGGAGAACTCAGGATTGATGGGGTAAAAGTGGAGATTATGGGGGATGTGCAGAAAAGACTTCCTGATGGAGGATGGGAGGAACCCGTTGATGTGGAAAAGCACAGAAAATTTATTCAGGTGGAAGGGATGCGTGTTCCTGTTCTCAAGCTGGAATATGAGTACCGCGCCTATCTTATCCTTGGAAGAAAAGAAAGGGCAGAAATACTTGAAAGATATATGTGTAAGAAAGGGGGATAAATGGAAAAGAAGAGAAGATATACCATTGAGGATGTAATAAGGCTTATAGCCATGGGGGAGGGTGAGGAGGTGGAGTTTAAGGCAAGACCGGAAAAAATTGCAGAAACGGTATGTGCGATGGCGAATAGCAGAGGGGGATTTATTCTCATAGGTGTGGACGATAAGGGTAAAATTCTTGGGGTGGATGTGAAGGGGGAGGAGAAGATTGTTTCTGAACTTCAGGGACTTATGCCTTCGCCACGGGTTTCAATCCATAAAATAAATGTGAACAATAAAAGGGTGATACTTATAAGGGTGGAAAAAAGCAAAAGGTTTATAACCCTTGGTAACATTGCGTATGTGAGAATAGGAAGAAGCAATCGTGCTCTTGATATAGAAGAACTTGCAGTTGCAAGTGTTGAGGAACTCCATGTTACTTTTGATTCTTTGCCATCTGATGTTCCGGTAAAGTATCTCAGTAAGAAACTTGTTGAAGAGTATGTGAAATTGCGTGAAAAAACCAGGGGAATATCACCCCGGGGTTCACTGGAGGATAATCTTAAAAGACTTAAAATAGTGAAGGGTAAATATCTTACCATAGCAGGTGTTTTGTTCTTTACCAGGAATCCTCAGGAATTTTTACCATGGACAGGGATAAGAATTATTGAACTCTATCCGGATGGTGAGACAAAAGAAATTGAGGAATTCACCGGGCCCGTATGGAGGTCAATAGACAGAGTTTATGGCAGGATAATGGAGAAAATTCCACGCAGGGAACTTAGGCCGGGAGCCAGAAGAGAAATATATTCCATCTATCCAGAAGATGCAATAAGAGAGGCAATAACAAATGCGGTTGCTCACAGAAATTACAGAATCAGGAGTGATATCCGGATTTTTATAGAACCGGAAAGGCTCATAATAAAAAACCCCGGGAGTTTTCCTCCAGGGGTTCATCCTGAAGACCCCGAACATATACCAAGAAATCCTCTTATATGTCAATTTCTTTACGATATGGGATACATAGAAAAATACGGATTTGGGATAATCAAAATGAAAAAGTCAGTGAATCAGCATCCTTTCTCCACCCTGGAATTTAAACTTTCCCCGATGAAGACAGAGGTGATTTTCTCCACAAAGGAAAAGGAAATCAACGCTGCCGAAAGAACTATTATAGCCCTTGTAAAGGAGAACCCGCTCTCCAGCCAGGAGATTGCCTCCCATCTTGGACTCAGCAAGGTCGCTGTTCTCAAGAAACTCAAAAAACTCATGGAAATGGGAGTGATAAAAAAGACGGGAAAAGGGAAAAATACAAGGTATTATTCGTAAACATCAGGTTAACGAAAAACGTTTACGAATAGGTTAACGAATGAGAAAAAATTGTTAACGAATCCGAAATACCTTCACGGTTGACGATGGAGGGTAAATTTTATATGCTTGTAAATAAAAAGGAGGAAGAATGAACCGCAGGGTATTTCATCTTTTGAGTTATGGAATGTATGTTGTATCATCCAGAAAGGGAGATAGATTAAATGGACAGATTGCAAACACAGTCTTTCAGGTTGCATCAGAACCCCCACTCATTGCCGTGAGTATAAACAGGGAAAATCTGACCCATGAATTCATCCGGGAAAGTAAAGTTTTTGCAGTATCCATTCTTTCGGAGGATGCACCCATGGAACTTGTTCCTCTCTTTGGTTTCAGGTCGGGCAGGGATGAGGATAAATTCAAAAAGGTGAAGTACACGAAAGGAAAAACCGGATGCCCCATTCTTTCAGAGTATGCTCTTGGATACCTTGAGGCAGAGGTTATAAGTGAGGTTGATGCAGGAACCCACACGGTTTTTATAGGGAGGGTGGTTGAGGGGGATGTTTTAAGCGATGGAACTCCCATGACCTATGCATACTATCATAAGGTAAAGCGTGGAAGGGCACCAGAGCGTGCTCCAACCTATGTTGAAGAGAAGGGGGAGGGGAAGTGGAGGTGCAGGATATGTGGATACATATACGACCCTGAAAAAGGAGACCCTGAGAATGGAATCCCTCCCGGGACTTCTTTTGATAAGCTTCCAGAAAACTGGGTATGTCCCGTCTGCGGAGCAGGAAAGGAAGAATTTGAGGAGGTATGATATGGTGAGAAAAATAAAGGAAGGAGTTTTATGGGCTGGTGCAATTGACTGGTCAAGAAGACTCTTTGATGAACTCATTCCCCTTCCTGAAGGGACGAGTTACAATGCGTATGTTGTGAGGGGAAATGAAAGAACGGTTTTGATAGACACGGTTGACCCATCAAAGGAGGAGGAACTTTTATCAAACCTGAAGGAGGCAGGGATTGAAAAAATAGACTTCATAATCTCCCAGCACGGAGAGCAGGACCATTCCGGATGCATTCCACGGGTTCTTGAAAGGTTTCCGGAGGCAAGGGTTCTGACAAATAAAAAGTGCAAGGAGATTCTCCAGGACCTGTTGCACATACCTGATGAGAAGTTCAGGGTGGTTGAGGATGGTGAAATTCTGTCCCTTGGAGGTAAAACCCTTGAATTCATCCTTGCTCCATGGGTTCACTGGCCCGATACGATGTTCACTTATATAAGGGAGGATAAAATTTTGTTTACCTGTGATTTCCTGGGCTCCCACCTTGCAACATCTGACCTTTTTGCGCGTGAGGAGGAGGTTTATGCAGGGGCAAAGAGATACTATGCAGAGATAATGATGCCCTTCAGGGCAAACATAAGAAAGCATCTTGAGAGGCTGGAGAAGTATGAGATAGAGTTGATTGCACCCTCTCATGGTCCTGTTTATAAAAATCCGGAGTTTATTCTCAATGCATACCGCAGGTGGGCATCGGATGAGGTGGGACCTGAGGTTGTTGTTGCCTATGTATCCATGCATGGAAGCACGGAGCGAATGGTGGCTTATCTTGTTGATGAACTCATAAAGAGGGATGTGAGGGTAAAACTTTTCAATCTCACGGTTACGGACATCGGAGAGTTTGCAGAGGCGCTTGTTGATGCGGCAGGCATTGTATTTGCAACCCCAACCCTCCTTGCAGGACCCCATCCTCTGGTTCTTTATGCCTGTGCCCTTACCGCTGCCCTCCGTCCGAAGATAAGGTTTGTTTCCATAATAGGCTCCTACGGCTGGGGCGGCCGCACCGTGGATATCCTGAAAAACCTCCTCTCTCCCTTACGGGTTGATTACCTCCCTCCTCTTTTAATCAAGGGATATCCCGGCAAAGAAGATTTAACCTCCCTCCAGACCCTGGCGGAGAAGATTCAGGAACGGATTACATCTCAGGATCTGGACCAGGAGATGTAAAAATGCCCTTAATTTTTCTCTTGCTGCTGAGATGCCGGTAAAAATTTATAGAGAAGATATGGGGTTGGAAAGGGGGGAAGGGTTTTTATTGCTGTGCTTGCAGAGTTCCCTGTTTACCTCTCTGTAAATCGGGTTTCTCCGGTTCTGGGGTTCTGCAGGGGTTTTTAAGCCTAATCTGAGCGATTTTTGGGGTGAGGGATTATTGTTCTCTGCTATAATTCAGGCATGGGTAAGGGAAAAATAAAAATCACCCGCCGGGTGAACGGCGGGTGAAAAACCAAAAACAAAGGAGGAAAAAAATGAAATACAAAAAGAATGTATCTCTTTTTCCGGGAATGTCAAGTGTAAAATTTCCAGGGTTGAGCCTGCGGGTGAGAGGCTGAGTGTCAGGGGAGGGCCTGCATGGGTCGTTAACTTCTGGAGGGTCAGTCATTAACAGTTAACAATTTTTCTTTTTTCCTTCTCTTCTTGCATATCTCAATTTTGCGCCCCCAGGAGAGATTTCCTTCCAGGTTAAATGAGTCCTTCGCGTAAGAGAACAACCCCCATGTTCTAACCGCGTCTTTTTTAAATTTTATAACATCCTCAATACTTTCTTCATAAACGCCTCATCACCATATAATCCTGTAGTTTCTTCACCTGAGGCATGGAAACCATCCTTGCACGAACAGGATTGAGATGATGAACATACCTGGTGAGTAATCTTCTGCGGGGCTCATGAGCCGTCTCAATCAGTAAATGAACATGATTAATAAACCTGTATCTGCGGGTGAGCTCCTTCAACATCTTTAAAAATTCCTCCCAGAATATCACCCGCCCCTCATTTCCCTTG
>JAPDKE010000019.1 GCA_029258725.1 bacterium
CTGCAACGGGAAAGATAATACTGGTGAGGTGAAAAGGCAAATTTAAAGGAGAACGGTCCGTTATTAACGGTTAACCATACTGAGGCTTCCACAGGGAAGAACCCCGTGAGAAGATAGTGGGGGTATCCAAAATAACTACCCCCGGCTCTTTGTCAGGAATATCTAATTGATTTTTGAAAGGCTGTTTTTAAGGGGTTTTTGATTTTCATGCGCAGAACCCATGGTCCCCAGGACTGAGGAGCTTTTTAAGGGTAAGGGAGAGGGTAAACATCTTCCATAAAGCCCGATAACCTGGATAACCCCGGATATTTATCAGATATTTTTATTATACACCCCGTAATTTATTGACTTCTTTTTTTGGCATATTATAATAAATATTATGATAAATAACCTGAGTTTTGTTAAGAACCTGTTTAGAACCTATCTTTCAGGGGAAAGTAATTGGACATTTTATTCCTTTAGTGGAAATGAGATAGATTTAGATCCAGAAAAAAATTTTGGACTTTACCTCCATGTACCATTTTGTAAAACAATGTGTCTTTATTGTCCTTATTATAAGGTGTATTTTCGCCAGGAACTCGCAGAGAAGTATATAAATGCTGTGATCGATGAAATTAAAATGTATGCCCCACTTTTGAGAACGGCTAAATTAACCACTCTTTACATTGGCGGTGGAACACCAACATTAATTATAGATGGTTTAATGAAAATCACAGGAATAATAAGAAGAACCCTGGGGTTTGATGGACCCATAGGGATTGAAACCACACCCGCTGACATAAATGAAGAGAAGATAGCAATGCTTATGGATATGGGAGTTAAATACTTAAGCATTGGTGTGCAAAGTTTCCATAATAGATTTCTTCAATGTATGGGAAGAGATTATGAGAGTGAGAAAGCAATTAAAGCTGTTGAAATTGCCTCTAAATATAAATTTGACACCCTTAATATCGATATGATATTTGCCTTCCCTGGAGAAGGACTGAAGGAACTGAAAAAAGATATGGAAATTGCAGTAAAATTGTCACCCGATCAAATAACATGTTACCCCCTTTTTACTTTTCCTTACAGCACTATTGGTAGATTTCTAAAACTTAGGAGATTAAGATTGCCACCCATAAATGTTAGAAGAAAAATGTATTATTTTTTACATGATTTTTTAGAGGCATACGGTTACAGGAGGACTTCAGTATGGTCTTTCACGCGTTATAGCAAAATACCTTATTCCTCAGTAACAAGGGATTACTATGTTGGATTTGGACCTGGAGCAGGAAGTTATACAGGAGAAAGGTTTTATTTCAACACCTTCTCCATAGAGGAGTATGTTAAAGCCTTGGAAAAGAGATTACCCATAGCCCTTGAAATGAAAGTAAGTAAAAAACTTGAAAAACTTTTCTGGCTTTACTGGAGACTCTATGAGACAGTGATTCCTATTGAGAGATATTCCGTGATGTTTGGTTCTAATATTTATAAAGACTTTGGCTTCCTTTTAAATTTGATAAAATTTCTTGGTTTTGTTAAATCTGCTGATAAAGATAAGATTGTTCTGAATAAATATGGGTGTCACTGGATACATCTTCTCCAGAATTATTTTGCCTTAGATTATGTGTCAAAGATATGGTCTGTATGTCAAAAAAACCCGTGGCCGGAGAAAGTAAAATTATGATTGTTCTCCTTTATTCTAATGGATGTTTTTGGGCTATTCCTCCCCTTCTCTCCTTCTCCTCCACCTTACCTCCGGAAATACCCGGTGTATCTCCTCCCCTTCCTTGACCTTCACCGATGGGGACTTCGGCATGTAAAGAATCTGGGATGGATAAACACTCCTGTGCCCTGTTATAATAAAGGAAACAATAGAGGCGATGGCTGCATAGGGAGCAATACCGGCACCAAAGAGTTCTATTGCCATTATACTTGCGGCTATCGGGGTATTTGCACATCCTGCAAGTAGGGCAACAAGACCTATTGCAGAAAAGATAACCGGGTCCCAATGCAACAGGGAAGCAAACGTATGCCCCGCGGTAACACCTATGAAGAATATGGGAGTAACTATCCCTCCACTTCCACCTGAAGAAAGAGTGAGTGCAGTGAATAACATCTTCCAGAAAAATGCACCCCGTGATGGAGCCTCACCGGAAAGAACCCCGTCTATAACATCAACTCCAAGCCCGAGATATATCCTTGATGTGAGATGGGCAAGCAAAAGAACCAGCATTCCCCCCACAACCGCCCTGAGATATGGATTTATCCTTTTCTCAATATTCCTGCACACCTCCATTACTTCAATAAACAAAAATGAAACAAGCCCGAAGAATACACCACCACCTATCGCCTGGAAGAACAGCTTTCCACTGAATCCCTGAAGGACCAGTGACTTGTAGGAATACGAAATCCCGAGCATGGAGGCAACCTGATAACTTATAATACCCGAGACAAAAGAAGGGAAAAGGACATCGTAAAGAAGTTTCCCAACATAAAGGACCTCAAGCCCGAATATTGCCCCTGCAACAGGGGTTCCAAAAACCGCTGAAAATCCAGCGCTTATTCCACATATCACGAGTTTTTCCCTGTCCTTATCGTTGAACCTGAAAAGAGATGCAAGGATGGATGTAAGCCCCGCCCCTATCTGGGCACACGGCCCCTCTTTTCCGCATGAACCACCGGTTGCAATCGTGAGAATGGTTGCAGCAAGTTTCACAGGAACAACCGCAGGGGCTATCCTTCCACTTCTTCTGTGAACCGCCTCAATAACCTTCTCGGTTCCATGACCCTCTGCCTCCGGGGAAAATTTGCTCACAAGAAAAGTGCTCAGAAGAAAAGAAAGGGGAAGAAAGAAATAGTAATGTTCAAATCTTAGAGTAAAATTAACCGAGATGGAAAGGAGTTTGAGAAAAAGGGAGGTTGAGGCTCCAACAACCGCCCCAACAAAAATAGAAAGAACAAGCCATTTAACCACACTTGCAAAAAGGGTCGTTGCCTCAAGAAATTCTTCTTTTCTGGGAAGCATTATTCAAAGAGGGAAAGCTGGAGTTCCTCTCTCTTCCTTATTACCTCAACATCACTCACCCTGTCATCACCCTTAAGAGTAATCAATCTCACTCCCCTTGATGCACGATGCTGAACCGAAATTGAATCCCCCGCAAGTCTTATTATCTGTCCTCCTGTTGTTATAATCATAACCCCATCCCCCGGTTTTATCTCACCTGCCCCTGCAACATCTCCTGTCTTTTCACTCACCTTTATCCCGATAACACCAAGCCCTCCCCTTCCCGTTCTCCTGAACTCCTCAAGCGAAACCTTCTTCCCGTATCCTTTCTCCGTAACAAAAAGCAGATACCCATCCTCCTCAACCACAACAACACTCACCACCTCATCCCCACCCCTCAACTTCACTCCTCTCACTCCCTCAGCATTCCTTCCCATGGTGCGAACCTCATCGGTTGAAAATCTTATAACCTGCCCCTTACGGGTTATGAGCATTATCTCCTGATGGGGAAGGATGATTTCTGCATCAATGAGTTCATCCCCCTCCCTTATACCCTGCGCAATTATCCCACCCCTGTGCGCATTTTTAAAGTCCTTTATCGCGACCTTTTTTATCGTCCCACGCTTCGTAACAAGAACCGCCTCCCCTTCCCCAAAATCCCTTATTGGAATAACTCCCCTTATCTTCTCATCCTTCTCCATGGATAAAAGATTTGATACGGGTCTTCCCTTTGAAACCCTGCTCCCCTCCGGCAGTTCATGCACCGGCAACTTATAGCACTTCCCCTTGCTCGTGAATATAAGCAGATTATCATGAGTGGATGCAATAAATACCTTATCCACAAAATCATCCTTTCCCTGCGCCATTCCCAGGACACCAACACCACCCCTTCCCTGTCGTCTGTAGGTTGAAAGGGGAATTCGTTTAACCCATCCACGATGGGTTATCGTGACAACAACATCCTCTTCTTTTATGAGGTCATGAACGGTGAGTTCCTCCTCTTCCTGCGGAATTATCCGGGTTCTTCTCTCATCCCCGTATTTTTTCTTTATCTCAAGCAACTCCTCCTTTATAACCTCAAGTATTGCCTCCCTGGATGCAAGAATGGATGTGAGTTTCTCTATTTCCTTTATGAGTTCCACATACTCACGCTCCAGTTTGTCACGCTCAAGAGAGGTTAACTGTGAAAGCTTCATATCAAGAATTGCCTGCGCCTGAACCTCAGAAAGGGAAAATTTCTTCATCAATCTTTCCTTTGCAATTTTTGTCTCAGGGGAGGTTTTTATTATATTCACAACCTCATCAATATGTTCAAGCGCAATCCTCAACCCCTCAATAATATGTGCCCTGCGCTTTGCACGCTCAAGCCTGAACTGCGTTCTTCTCCTTACAACCTCCTCCCTGTGGGAGAGGTAGAGTTCCATCATCTGCTTTAAAGAAAGTGTCTTTGGTTCACCATTAACCAGGGCAAGAAGGATAATACTGTAGGTGGTTCTCATGTTTGTGTGCTTGAGCAACTTATTTATGATAATCCTGGCATCTGCCCCCCTCTTTAACTCAATAACCACCCTTATCCCATCCCTGTCAGACTCATCCCTCAAATCCGCAATATCCTCTATATGCCTGTTCCTCACAAGTTTTGCTATCTCTTCAATAAGGGAGGACTTTTTTATCTCGTATGGAATTTCAGTAATAACTATTGCCTCTCTCCCTCCCCTCCTTTCCTCAATGTGATACCTGGCACGAACCGTTATCCTCCCTCTTCCCGTCTCATACGCCTCAATCAATCCCTTTATCCCCACAACCTCACCACCTGTTGGAAAATCAGGTCCTTTTATGTACTTCATCAACTCCCGTGTCGTAATATCTGGATTTTCAATGAGGGCTATAAATCCATCAACGAGTTCTGAAAGATTGTGAGGAGGAACGCTTGTTGCCATTCCAACTGCAATCCCGGAGCAACCATTGGCAAGGAGGTTTGGAAACCTGGAGGGAAGAACAACCGGCTCCTTCAGTCTTCCATCAAAGTTTGGAACCCAGTCAACCGTATTTTCCTCTATCTCAGCAAGCATCTCCTCTGCAATCCTGGAAAGCCGTGCCTCGGTGTACCTGTATGCTGCTGCCGCATCCCCATCTATTGAGCCAAAGTTACCCTGCCCATCTATCAGGGGATACCTCATGGAAAAGTCCTGGGCCATGCGGACCAGGGCATCGTAAACAGACATGTCTCCATGGGGATGATACTTACCCAGAACCTCTCCAACAACCGTTGCAGACTTCTTATAGGGTTTATTGTGAAGGAGCCCAAGTTCCCTCATTGCATAGAGAATCCTGCGGTGGACGGGCTTAAGCCCATCTCTGACATCAGGCAGTGCCCTGCTCACGATTACGCTCATCGCGTAATCGAGGTAGGACGCCTGCATTTCCTGTTCTATGGGGACATCAAGAATTTCCTCAGGCATTTAAACTCTCAAGTTTCTTTTTCAAAACAGGAATTACCTCAAACAGGTCTGCAACAACCCCTATATCTGCTATCCTGAATATTGGAGCCTCGGGGTCCTTGTTTACTGCAATTATAACATCCGATGTCTGCATTCCCGCAAGATGCTGGATTGCACCGGATATTCCAAATGCAAAGTAAACTTTTGGTGCAACGGTCTTTCCTGTCTGCCCAACCTGATGAGAATATCCTATCCATCCCTCATCCACGGCAACCCTTGATGCACCAACCGCGGAGTTTGGTATGAGTTCCGAGAGTTCAAATAAAAGTTTGAAGTTCTCGGGTCCCTTCATTCCCCTTCCACCCGAAACAATAACATCTGCTTCCTCAAGTTTTACAGTTGTTGTCGTATCCTTCACAAATGAGATAACCTTAACCCTTGAAGCCAGGAGATCCTCACCAAATTCCTTTCTTATAACCTCACCCTTTCTATTCTCATCCCTGGGAAGGGGCTTGAAAACCCTTGGTCTTGCAGTTGCCATCTGTGGACGGTGGCGTGGAGTCTTTATCCTTGCCATGATGGAACCGCCAAATGCAGGTCTTATCTGGATGAGATTTCTTGTTCCCTCCTCTATCTGGAACTCCGTGCAGTCAGCAGTGAGTCCTGTCTTCAGCATCACCGCAGCCCTTGAAAGGAATGCCCTCCCCTGGGTGGTTGAGGGAGCAAGGATTATCTCGGGTTTGTACTCCTTAACGAGCTCAACAAGTATCTTTGAATAGGGTTCGGGAAGGAAGTTCTCAAGAGATGGATGGTCAACAACTATAACCTTATCCGCCCCGTAGTATATGGGTTCATGCTCATCTATTCCCTTTCCCAGGACAACGCATACGAGTTCTGTTCCGAGTGTATCCGCAAGTTCCCTCCCCTTCCCAAGCAGTTCAAACGTTACTTTATCATACTCACCATGCACAAACTCTCCAACAACCCATACACCCTTATACTCCCCAACCTCCATTCCCCGCTTCTCCTCCTTCTCCATCTCAATCGCACCAAATTGACACGCACTGACACATGCACCACAGAAGGTGCACTTTTCCATGTCTATAACTGCAAGTTTCAGAGCCCTTTTTGGCTTTTCAAGAACAAGTTCGTGTTCCTTATCTATGAGCTTTATTGCCCCGAAGGGGCATGCCTCCATACAGAGAACGCATCCAACGCATCTTTCTTCAACAATTCTTATCCTCATAGCACCCCTTTCTTTTTCAATATCTCAATCATGTCCTCAACAGCCTTCTCTATTTCCTCAGCCTGATATATTCTTCCCTCCTTCTTTATCTCAGGAGAATAAATCTCAATGACCTCCGTTGGCGAACCTGAGACCCCTATTTTATCCGGGTCTGCGTTTATCCTATCAGGAGTTAAAACAGGTATCTCCGCCTTCTTTGCACGGAGTTTTCCCTTGAGGGTTGGAAGTCTCGGCTCGTTTATCTCCTTAACAACCGTGATAACACATGGAAGTGGTGCCTCAACAACATAGTATCCATCCTCAACCATGCGCTCCGCCCTTATGTATCCTTCTTTTATCTCCTCTATCTTTCTCACATAGGTTATCTGGGGAAGGTCAAGATGTGCCGCTATCCCGGGACCAACCTGTGCTGTATCTCCGTCTATTGCCTGTTTTCCACATATTATGAGGTCGTAGTCCCCGATCCATTCTATCGCACGTGAAAGCGTGTAGGATGTTGCAAGGGTATCCGCCCCTGCAAAGGCTCTGTCGGATATGAGGTATGCGGTATCAACCCCCATTGCTATAACCTCTCTCAGTGCCTCCTCCGCCTGTGGGGGACCCATGGATATTGCAACCACCTCAACATCTCCAAGTCTTTCCTTTATCCTCAATGCCTCCTCAACGGCATACAGGTCAAAGGGATTAACAATAAGGGGAACCCCTTCCCTCACAACCGTCCCCTTCTCCTTATCCATTTTTGCCTGTTCAGGGTCTGGAACCTGCTTTACACAGACAATTATCCTCATCCTCCCTCCTCATACTTTGCAAGGGCAAGGGTCACATTGTGTCCACCAAAACCAAAGGAATTTGAAAGGGCAAATTTAACCTCTTTTTTTCTTGCCTCATTTGGAACATAGTCAAGGTCGCACTCAGGGTCCGGATTCTCGTAGTTTATGGTTGGGGGTATTATTCCATCCCTTATTGTGAGTGCGGTTGCTGCAAGTTCTATAGCAGATGCAGCACCGAGGAGATGTCCAACCATGGACTTTATCGAAGATACGGGAATATCCTTCGCACGCTCTCCAAAAACCTTTTTTATTGCGAGGGTTTCTATTTTATCGTTGAGCGGGGTTGAGGTTCCATGTGCGTTTATGTAATCAACATCCTCAGGCTTTCTTCCTGCATCCTCAATAGCCCTTATCATGGAGAGCGCGGGTCCTTCTCCTGATTCATCAGGAGCGGTTATGTGATATGCGTCGTCGGATGCACCGTATCCTGCAAGTTCCGCATATATCTTTGCTCCCCTGCGCTTTGCATGTTCAAGTTCTTCAAGAACAATTATTGCACATCCCTCCGCCATAACAAATCCATCCCTCTCCCTGTCAAAAGGTCTTGAAGCACGCTCTGGTTCATCGTTCCTGGTGGAGAGTGCCTTCATAACAGAAAACCCTGCAACAGAAAGGGGTGTTATGGATGCCTCGGTCCCACCTGTTATCATAACATCCGCCTCTCCATACTGTATCTTCCTCATTGCCTCCCCTATCGCATGCCCTGAGGAAGCACATGCGGAGACAACCGCAAAGTTCGGTCCCCTGAATCTGTATCTTATCGCTATCATTCCTGAGGCGGTATTTATTATCATCATGGGAATGAAGAGAGGACTTACCCGGTCGGGTCCCTGTTCAAGCAACTTCCGGTGCTGTGCCTCCCATGTTACCGTTCCTCCTATTCCCGATGCAACTATGACCCCAACCCTGTCCCTGTCTATCTTTTCAACCTCAATCCCTGCATCAGAGAGTGCCTCGTGGGCTGCTGTGAGTGCATACTGGGTGAATAGGTCCGTTCTTCTTCTTTCTTTGGGAGAAAGAATATCTCCGGGGTCAAAATCCTTCACCTCTCCCGCTATTCTCACCGCATATCCGGAGGCGTCAAACTTCGTTATCGTCCCTATTCCGCTTTTCCCGTTTATAAGGGACTTCCAGAATTCCTCCCTCGTGTTTCCAACAGGGGAGATGACACCAATACCGGTTATGACAACCCTTCGCATGACTATTTTAACTTCTCCTCAAGATAATCCAGCGCCTTTCCAACCGTGGTTAGTTTTTCTGCATCCTGGTCAGGTATCTTTATCCCGAACTCCTCCTCAAACGCCATGATGAGTTCCACTGTGTCAAGGGAATCCGCACCAAGGTCATCAATGAAGTGGGCATCCTCTTTCACCTGGTCCTCCGAAACACCAAGCTGGTCCATGATAATGCGCTTGACCTTTTCAAAGAGTTCTGCTCTTTCTGCCATCTTAACCTCCTTTCTTTTTACATTACCATTCCGCCGTCAACCACAATAACCTGACCGGTTATGTAAGCTGATTCATCCGATGCAAGGAAAAGAGCAGCATTTGCAACATCCTCGGGCTTTCCATATCTCCCGAGGGGTATGTATTCCAGATATTTCTTTTTAACATCCTCGGGCAATTTCTCTGTCATTGGGGTCTCAATGTATCCGGGGGCAATGCAGTTTGCCCTCACATTTCGGGACGCACCTTCCTTTGCAACGGACTTTGTAAATGCTATGAGACCTCCCTTTGATGCTGCATAGTTTGCCTGACCCGCATTTCCCATCAATCCTATAACAGATGCTATGTTTATTATGCTTCCATTTCTCTCCTTCATCATGCCTCTAAAAAATGCCTTTGTAACAAGAAAGGCTCCCTTCAGGTTTACCGCAAGAACCTTATCCCAGTCCTCCTCATCCATCCTCAAAATAAGGGTGTCTCTGGTTATTCCTGCATTGTTCACAAGAACATCGAGTTTTCTGTATTCAGAAAGCACCTGATCTGCATTTTCCTTAACCTCCTTGGCGCTGGTTATATCCACTTTATAAAAAGCCCCATTTATTCTCTTTGCCACCTCCTCACCCTCAGGAAGAACATCCCATATAATAACCTTTGCTCCCTCTTTCGCAAAAAGGGTTGCTATTGCCTCTCCTATTCCCCTTGCCCCTCCTGTAACAAGGGCAACCTTGTTTTTAAGCCTCATAATGCCTCCAGTTGTTCCTTTGTTCCTATGTTTTTAACACCTATTTTATCGGTTGTCCTCTTTATAAGCCCGCTCACAACCTTTCCAGGCCCCAGCTCCACTGCCTGGGTTACACCAAGTTCCTCCATTCTTTTAACTGTATCAACCCACCTCACAGGACTTACAAGTTGCAATCCAAGCAGTTCCCTTATCCTTTCAGGTTCATTCTCTTCTCTTCCGGTTACATTCATTATAACCGGAATCTCAGGCTTTTTGAACTCTATCTTTTGCAGGATTTTCCTCATGGGTTCTGTTGCCTCCTCCATGAGAGGAGAGTGAAAGGCACCTGAAACATTGAGTTTGACAACCTTCCTTGCTCCCTTTTCCTTTGCAAGTTCCATTATTTTCTCAATTCCCTCAAGGGTTCCCGAGACAACGGTCTGCTGGGGAGAATTATAGTTTGCAACAACAACCCCATCAACCTCATTTACAAGTTTTTCAACCTCATCCGCAGAGAGACCTATTACTGCCGCCATGCTCCCTGGATTCTTCTCTCCTGCATGAGACATAACCTCTCCCCTGAAGCGAACGAGGGGAAGTGCATCCTCAAAGGAAAGTGCACCTGATGCAACAAGTGCCGTATATTCTCCAAGGGAATGCCCTGCAACAACACCAGGAGTTATCTTTTCCTTAACAAGAGTGTAAACTGCACAGGAATGAAGGAAAATGGCAACCTGTGCATTCTTTGATTCCGTGAGTTCATCCTCCGGTCCCTCAAAACTTATCCTCTTTATGGGAACCCCGAGTATCCTCTCTGCATCGTCGTATATTTTCTTAACCTCCGGAAAGGTATCGTAAAGGTCCTTTCCCATCCCCACGTACTGGGAACCCTGTCCTGGAAAAACAAATGCTATCATTCCAGTTCCTCCCTTATTATCTCATTTACCCTTTCCCTGTAAAATCTGTATGCAGAACCTATTGCATTCTTTATTGCCTTCGCCTTTGACTTCCCGTGGCTCACAACCACAATACCGCGAACCCCGAGGAGTATTGCACCACCGTATTCCTCGTAATTCACGCGCTCAAGCAGTTCTTTGAATGCAGGTTTGAATAGAATTCCTCCTATCATGGTTCTCAGGCTCTTTTTCGCCTCCTCTTTGAGTATGTCCTGCATGAATTCAACAAGGGATTCACCGAACTTCAGGACCGCATTTCCCGTAAAGCCATCGCACACAACAACATCAACCTTCCCTTCAAGTATATCGTGTCCTTCAATGTTTCCGTAAAAGTTTATATGGGGGCTCTGCTTCATGAGTTCGTGTGCCTCTTCTATGAGTTTGTTCCCCTTTGTTTCCTCCTCCCCCATGGAAAGCAAACCAACTGCTGGTTTTTCTATTCCGTAAACCCTGGAAAGATAAATGGAGCCCATCACACCGAACTGATAGAGGTATATGGGCTTCACATCCGAGTTTGCACCAACATCAAGCACAAGGGAGTGTCCTTTTCTTGTGGGAAAGAATGTTGCAAGTGCAGGTCTCTTCACTCCCTTTATCCTTCCAAGGTTTATGAGAGAAAACGCCATAACCGCGCCAGTATTTCCGGCAGAGACAAAGGCATCCGCCCTCCCCTCCCTTATCATCCTCACCCCAATTCCAATGGATGAGTCGGGTTTTTCCTTCAGTGCCTTTCCCGGAAGTTCATGGGGCTCAACAACAACCTGGGTATGAACCACCTCAAAGGGAACTTCCCCTATTTTTTCTCTATCCCCGACCAGGATAATCTCAAGGTTGTCCCACTCCTTTTTTGCCTGAAGGGCACCCTTTACAACCTCGGAAGGGGCATAATCCCCTCCCATTGCATCAAGGGCTACCCTCATTCACCCTCCACGACTATTACCTGCTTCCCCTTGTAGTATCCGCAGTGGGGGCAGACATGGTGGGGAAGCATGTATCCATGACACCTGGGACACTCAACAAGGTGGGGTGGTTTTATTTTCCAGTGCGTTCTTCTTTTTTTACCCCTTGTTTTTGATGACCTCTTTTTTGGTACCGGCATTTACTCCTCCTTTTCAAGCAGTGCTTTCAGTTTCTCCCATCTCGGGTCTATCTCTTCCTCCTTCTTTTTGACATGCTCACACTCACCCTCATTCAGGTTCTTTCCACAAACAGGGCATAAGCCCTTACACTCCTCCCTGCAAAGAGGCTTTAAGGGGATGGAGAGGAGGATTGTGTCTCTCAAAACAGGCAGCATGTCTATAACTTCCTCTTCGTAGTATGTGGTCTCGGCATCCTCGGAGGAGAGTTCCTTTTCCTTTGGCAATCTTTCTTTTCTCAGGAAGAAGTGTCTTATCCTTTCGCGCTTATGCACCTCAAAGGTCTCGAGACAGCGTGAGCAGGTGAGGGATAGGGTAAACTCTATCTCCCCTTCCGCCTCTATGCGCTCCTCCCTTTTTAAAAGAACAATCCTTCCTCTTACCCTGCCCCTGAGTTCTTCGACCTTAAAAGAAGAGGAAGGGAGATTTATCTCAACTTCTCGCTCCTCCCATCCCGTAACGTGTATTTTCAATTTTTCTCCTTTTTGCTAAGATTATAAAGATTTACCCTGCTTTGTCAAGGGAACGATTTTCCTCAAAACCTTGTTGTGCTTGAGAAGGAAAGTTCGGTCTTTACAGGAGGAGTAAAAACAGGAATCCACCCGTGCCAGCATCTTTCTCCCTTTCTCCCCACCCCGCTGATGGAGGAAAGGATAGAAAGTACAGAATCATTGAACCTCATCTCCTTCACCCTTCCCTTTATTTCCCCATCCTCTATGAGAAAGGTCCCATCCCTCGTCATACCCGTGAGTATCATTTTTTTCACATCCACCCACCTGAGATACCAGAGTCTCGTAACAAGAAGCCCCCTTTCGGTTTTTCCTATTATCTCTTCCATCTCCTCTTCCCCTTCCTCGACCTCACAGTGCCGGTATCTTCCAGTAAATGGTATTCTTTTCTTCTTTGCCCAGTAGCGGGTTACCATTGCCTCTCTGAGAATCCCCTTTTCAATCCACTTTCTCTCCATCAATGGAACCCCTTCCTCGTCAAATGGAGGGAGATTGAAGGTTGATGGATTGCTTTTAAGGGTGAACATCTCCGGTGCTACCCTTTTGCCAAGAAAGCCCGAAAGCCCGCTTCTTCCCTCATCCATTTCCCTCCGGTCCAGTGAGAAAAGAAAGAAGGGAAGAATATCGGAAAAAGCAAGGGGCTCAAAAATCACCGTGTATTTCCCGGGTTCAATCTCAGAAATTTTTCCACTTATTTTTATCTTTTCATAAGCCCTTTCGAAAAGTTCCTCAGGGTCGTCTTTTCCCCATCCATGCGCATATCCTGTAACCCCATCTCTTTCAAGTGTGAGGGAAAGGGAATTCTTTTCAAAGGAATGGAAAACCTCCACCCCGCGGGAGTTTGCAACCACCATGTTAATCCTTCCCCTTTCTAAAATTCCTGCAGCAGAAACCTTCTCCCTCTCTGCCTTTGTGATTATCTTCCCGAGCGCTTCCGCAATCTCCTCCTCAGAAGGAATTTTCATCTCCTTCACCTCCCCTCTTATAACCTCTCCCTCGTAGGGAGGCGTGTATTCCGGGTCCTCAGGAACATTCCTGGCAACCTCCTCCGCCTTCCTGAGTGCTGTAAGGATAGTATCCCGGGAAATACCATCCGCCGATGCTGTTCCCTTTCTTTTACCCGCATGCGCGGTAACATTTACCTTTGCCTCCCTCATCAGCATGTTCTGGGTTATCCTATTCCCCCCAAATCTCACCGCACGATACTCATACTCCAGGATGTTTATTTCAACATCCTCACATTTCCTCTCTTTTACCACAAACCTGCATGCATCCAGGAGTTTTTCGATCATCCCCTTAATATTCTTATCTTCTTAAACTTCACCCATGGAGCCCCATGGCTCATCTGTGCAGTCTGCATGGGTTCTCCCTTTCCACAACCCATAATCCCGTACATCCTCCAGTGCCTTTTCCCGGTAAGTCCAACAACAGAGCCCCAGAATTCCGGTGTTATGCTCTGGTAAAGAACCTTCCTGAGCATTCTTATCTTTTTTCCATTTCTTATCTCGTAAAAAGCATCACCACCAAACTGGAAATTAAGCCTTCTCTGGTCTATTGAAAAACTCCCCATTCCCTCTATGAGTATTCCATGTTTTGTATCTGCTATTAGGTCCTCAGGAGTCACATCTTCCCTTCCGGGTTCAAGGAAGAGATTGGGTATCCGGTTTATTGGAAAAGAGTAAAATGACATCGCCCTTCCCGAACCCTTTGAGCGCTCCTCACCCAGCATACCAGCAGCCTCCCTTGAGGAGGAAAAGTCCAGAAACACACCTTCCTTCACTATGTACCACCTCTGGCACTCCACCCCCTCATCATCAAATCCGGTGGTTGCAAGTCCTCCTTCCATGGTATTGTCGGCAACAAAGTTCACCCATTCAGAACCGTATTTGAAACTCCCTCTCATTTCTGGCTTGAGAAAACTTGTCCCTGCAAAGTTTGCCTCGTATCCAAGGACCCTGTCCAGTTCAGTTGCATGACCCACTGATTCGTGGATGGTAAGGCATAAATTATGGGGGTCAAGGATGAGTTCCATCTCTCCTTCCTCTGGAAGAGGGGCCCTGAGTTTCTCTATTGCCTCCTCCCTTACTCTCTCTGCGTTTTCAACAAGTTTGAGTTCCTCTATGAATTCCCATCCAGCATTCCCTGCATCTTCCGGGAAACTCCTGAATTCCATGTCCCCTTTATCAACAGCCCATGCAGTGTATCTCGCAGATGAGGTAATTATATCGGTCTCTATCAAACTCCCCTCTGTTGAACCATACCACTGATGCCTCCTTCTGAACCTGAGATGTGCATCGGCACGCTGAATGAGAGAGGCACTTTTGAGAATGCGGTTTATATCCATGAGCAGGGAAACCTTCCGTTCAAGGGGGACATCAAATGGGTTTATCTTAACCGGGGTTTTAAACGAGGCTTTATGCGGAGGCTCTGGGGCAATTGAGATTTTTGTTTTATCCACCTTCCTGCTGTATCTTGCAATCTCATACGCTTCTCTCAGGCATTTCTTCACCTCATCGGGTGAAAGAACAAAGGAAGAAGAAAAACCCCACTTCCCGTCCACAAGAACCCTTATCCCAAATCCCTTTTCACTGCTCCTCTGCACCTTCTCCACCCTCTCATCCCTCACCCACACCCATTCATTATCAAGTTCCAGGGCTCTTATATCCCCGAATTCAACGGGGAAGGACCCCACCATGTTAAGGAATTCCTCAACCACCTGTTTGAGAATATCATTCAGTAAATCCATTGGTTCCTCAAATAATACTCTTCCCGTAAAAATTCCCCTCAGGTTCTATATCAAAAAGTTTGAGAATTGTTCCTGCAACATCTGTTATGTGCAGACTCACCTCATGAGGATTATCCACAGGATACATGATAAATGTTCCATGCATTGCATGGTTTGCATCATCAGGACCTGTATCGTTCTCCCTGGACCACAGGGTCCCGTATCCCATGGTCCCTATCGCCCTCCAGTAAAGGTCACCAAACAAAACTATGAGGTCGGGAGGAATGTTTTTTATTTCAGGATAAATCTCCTCCGGCTTATAAACCTTTGTCCCTATGTTCCTTCCCTCCTCATCCGTTATCTCCTCAAGTTTCTGCTTCAATTCCTCCCTCACCTTTTCATAATCCTCAGGAGGAATAACACCTCTTGGTTCCCTTCCCTTCACATTGAGAAATATTCTTGAATAATACCCTCCCTCCCCCCATGCAACCGTATGGTCCCAGTCAACCTCTGCCTCTTCAAGTTTGAAAATTCCGGAAGGATGGGACTTGAGTTTGAGATATCCCTCCTTTATCAAAAACTCATTCACCACTATCCCGCCATCCATCCGCTTTGCCCCGTGGTCTGAAACAACAAAAACAAAAGCACCCTGAGGAACCGCATCAAGAAACTCTCCGAGTTTTTCATCCAGGAATTTATAATACTCAATCCCAGAATTTTCATACTTATTTCCTGGCTCATACTTCACATGCTCCGGGTCAAAGAACTTCCAGAATCCATGATGGAACCTGTCGGGTCCCATGTCAACCATCATGAAAAAGTCCCATTCCTCATTTTCCAGAAAATATCTTGCAACGGCAAATCGCTGTTCCGTCAATCTATAAACCTGCGATAGCAACCAGTCCTTGTCCTCCGTCCTGAATTTTTTGACATCAAACATGTAATCACCAAAATGCTCAAGAATGAAGGATTTTACCTCCTCAGGATAGGTAAAGGGGGAATCTGTTGATGGGGTTAAAAAGCAGGATATGAGTATTCCATTTAAAGGCTTTGGAGGATAGGATGGGGGAACACCTATGACAATTGAGCGCTTCCCTCTCTCGGTGAGATAATCCCATATGGTCTTTTCCTTTAAATAGTTTGATGTTGCAAATGCGAGTTTTTCATAGGAGTAATCCTTTCTGTTTCTGAAACCATAAAAACCGAGGGTTCCCGGTAATTTTCCTGTAACCATGGATGCCCATGCAGGGATGGTGATAGGTGGAATGGTGCTTTCCATCCTGCCCCACAGTCCCTTCTCACGCAACCTTCTGAAATTTGGAAGGTGCTCGCTGTATTTTTCAAAGACAAGGGAAGGTTCAAGGCAGTCAAGTCCTATGACAACAACCTTCATCCCTGTTTCACCCTTTCTATCATTTCCTCTGCCATGGACTGTGCCTTTGAGGGACCTATTATCATGGATGCAGAACGCTGGAGGGCATAGATGAATTCTATGAGATTGTCCCTGGTTTTCTCCTTACCATCCATCCCCTCATCCCCCCATACATTCATAAAAATCTCCTCCGCAAAATCCCCCAGATAATTTCCTGCAATTCCCTTTAACTGCTCAACCACCTCATCCCCGAGAACCTCGACCTTCTCCTCCACCGGTGGGGCAGGTGCCTCAACCGGTGTCTCCTCAACCTCAACTGCTTCGGGAGCCGGCGCCTCAGCAGGTGCCTCCTCCACAACCTCCTCAACCTTTTCAGCCTCCACCACCTCAGCCTTCTCCGCTTCCTCTGCCTCAATTATTGCCTTTCTTATCTCATTTACATCGACTGGTCCTGAAACAAATATTCCAACAAAACCATCCCTTGTTCCGGAAATAACAAGATTCCCGTCTTTAAACTCAATTATGAGTTCCTTAAAGGGATTCTCTCCCAGGGCATCAATGGTCTGTTTCAGAACAAGATAAACCCTTTCAAGGTCCCCGGAGATGTCCCCCTCAAATTCCTTTTTTCCCTCCGATACCTCAAAAACAAATCCTGCCCCTGTTCTCTCTTTAAGAACGGAAAGTTTCACTTCTTTGCTCCCAGTTTCTGGATTACATTGTGGACCCTTGCCTTTGCCTCATCCTTTCCAAGCGCAGCCACTGCTCTCTTTATGAGTGCATCCGCAACCTGTTTCATAAAGGTGTTCGCCTCTTCCTGGGTGAGCCCGAGAGCCCCTTTTGGAATGATTTTATTATCCTTAACGTCTATAAGTCTCACAAACTTTCCTTCCTTATCGTTTTCCCTTATAAAGGAAACAACAAAATTAACCCACTCCTCAGGATTTCCCCCTCTTGAGAACTCCTCAAGCAGAAGATTTATCTGCCTTGCCTTTCCTTTCATCAGCGCAAATACCTTCGGGTCCCCGGTGAGGTCTTCTTCTTTCAATGCCTCCTCTATTTTTTTATGAAGTTCCTGAGGAGAGACATCTTCAAAAACAACCCCTATGTAGTATTTATCCTTCTTTACTATAAGCAGTTTTTCCCTTCCAAGTCCAACTATTCTTTCTATCCCGGAGAGGTTAAGTGCGTTTGCAATAACCTCTCCTGCTGAACCAAAAAAGGCAACAAGTTCATCAATGTTTCCGGGAATTATTCCTCCCCTGTCAATAAGGTTTCCCTCCTCCGCATCCACAACCCCGTATCCCTCAATCCCTTCTATTTCCTTTATCTTTTTGAAAAGTTCAACATTCATTTAACCCCCGCCTTTTTCAGGCCATCCTGTATTTTCTTTTTTGCAAGAACCTTACCCAGGACCTCCTCTGCTTTGCTCTTTATCCTTTCAAACGCACTCTCAAAGAATTCACCAAGTTTTTCAGGGGATACCCCTGCCTGTGCATCCACCTTTACCTCCCCATTCACCTCCACCACCCCGGAAAGTTCCATTTCATTTATCAACTTCAAAACCTCATCCTTCCAGGGACCTTCACCAAGAGATGAAAGAACCGCTCCAAGTTTTTTCTTCCCCTCTTCAATCAGCCTCTTCTTTGCCTCAGGGTCGTATATCAATCCCTTCTCAAAAAGCCAGTGAAGTGTCTGATAGGCATCAAGGGCACCAAGACCACTCTGTTCTATTATCTCCTTTATTGTCCTTTTTCCATCAACTAAGATAAGGACCTTCCAGTCTTTTTTTCTCAGTGCTATCTTCTCACCTTCAGGAGTCCTGGTGGATTTCAAAGGAACAGTATCAAAAGGTGGAAGCTTCTCCTTAAACTCCTTTATCTCAAGTTTCCTTCTCTCTATCTCCTCAAAGAGCGTTCCTGTTTCTTCAGAAATCGTTATTTCTTCAGGCTTTTCGTCAGGAAAAAACCTTATTTTCCCGCTTTCCTCAAGAGAAAGCTGATAAAGAGCCTCCATTCCCGTAAGTTCTCCCCTTTTTGCATGAACAACATTTCCCTCTATAAAGTAAACCTCGCCTGTTTCAAACTCCAGCCTCCCACTTTTCTTAAAGCGGGAAAGCAGGTAAAAAATCTCAATCGGCGTGAAGTAGCCGAGTTCACACTCAAGCACCATGAGTTGATTTTACTCTTTTTCTTATCCCATGTCAAGGTTTATTTTCAAGGACTGCCTTTCTGGAAAGGCTTATCCTTCCCAGGTCATCCACTCCAATAACCTTCACAACTATCTCATCCCCAACCTTAACCACATCCTCAACCCTCTTTATCCGGTATGGAGCAAGCTGGGATATGTGAACAAGTCCTTCCTTACCAGGTCTTATCTCAACAAATGCACCAAATGGAGCAACCCTTGTAACCCTTCCTGTGAACACCTGCCCTATCTCCACATCCTCAACTATATTTCTTATCCTCTCCGCCGCCTTCTCCACCACCTCCCTTTCAGGTCCCGATATAACAACCTTTCCATCCGGTGTAATCTCCACCTTTGCACCTGTCTCGTCTATTATTCCCCTTATTACCTTTCCACCAGGACCTATTATGTCCCCTATCTTATTCTTTGGAACATTCATCACATAGAGTTTCGGTGCATACCTGGAAACATCCGGTCTGGGTTCCTTTATGGTCATTTCCATTATATCCAGAATGTAATACCTTGCCTCCCTTGCCTTCCTCAGTGCCTCTCTCAGTTCTGTGAGGGTGAGGTTCTGGATTTTCGTATCAAGCTGTATTCCCGTTATTCCCTGCCTGGTTCCCGCAACCTTGAAGTCCATGTCCCCGTAGTGGTCTTCATCACCTGCAATGTCAGTGAGTATCACAAACCTATCATCCTCTTTAACAAGTCCCAGTGCAACCCCTGCCACATGCCTCTTTATGGGAATTCCACAATCCATCATGGCAAGTGATGCACCGCATACCGTTGCCATGGATGAGGAACCGTTGGATTCAAGGATGTCGGAAACAACCCTTATTGTGTAAGGGAATTCATCCTCGGATGGAATCACTGCAAGCAGGGACCTCTCTGCAAGTGCACCATGTCCTATCTCTCTTCTTCCTGGTGCGCGGAGCGGTCTTATCTCACCCGTGCTGAAGGGTGGAAAGTTGTAGTGGACCATGAAGGACTTGAATCCCTCCCCTATGAGTTCCTCTATGCGCTGCTCATCCTCTTTTGTTCCAAGGGTAACGGTGCAGAGTGCCTGGGTCTGCCCACGTGTAAACAGGGCAGAACCATGAACCCTTGGAAGCAATCCTATCTCACAGGATATGGGTCTTATTTCATCCGGTGTCCTCCCATCCACCCTCTTTCCTTCCTCCAGTATCTGCCTCCTCATCTCTCTCTTTCTTATATCCTCAACAATCCTGTGTATTATCCTCTCGTCCTCGGGATACTTCTCCTTCACCCTTTCTATTATGCTTTCAAAAAACTCCTTCCTCTCAAGTTTATCAGGAATGTTATTCAGCCTTCTTATATCATCGAGAATTTCTTTTTCTATCTCGCGCTCCAGTGTCTCCGGAACCTCAAGGGGGGTGAACTCCCTCTTTGGTTTCCCAACCTCAAGTGCAAATCGCTTCTGAACCTCAACTATCCTCTTTATCTCCCTGTGTGCTATCTCAAGCGCCTTCTCAACAACTTCCTCAGAAACCTCCCTGAAACTTCCCTCTATTGTGGTTATCGCAGTTTCCGTCCCGGCGACAACCATGTTCATGAGGGAATCCTCAAGCTCGGTAACGGTGGGATTTATTATGAACTCTCCATCAGTGTATCCTATCCTCACGGCACCAACAGGTCCATTGAAGGGGATATCCGAAATCATAAGGGCAGCAGATGCACCGATTATTCCGAATATGTCGGAATCGCGCTCCTTGTCATGGGAAAGAACCATTGCTATCACCTGGGTCTCAAAGAAGTAGTCCCTGGGGAAAAGCGGTCTTATTGGTCTGTCAATTATCCTGGAACCAAGAACCTCCTTCTCTGTGGGTTTTCCCTCTCGCTTGAAGAATCCACCCGGAATCTTTCCTGCTGCATAGGTTCTCTCCATGTAATTCACGGTGAGGGGAAAGAAGTCTATGGGTTCTTCCGGCAGCTCTTTGGCAGAGCATACCGTTGTGAGAACGATGGTATCCCCATATCTCACAACCACCGCCCCATCCGCCTGCTTTGCCATCTTACCCGTCTCTATAATAAGCCGGTGCTTCCCAACCTCAATTTCAACCCCGTGTGTCATACCTTCCTCCTTACTTCCTTAAACCCAGTTCCTTTATTATTCGCTGGTACCTCTCGTAGTCCTTGTTCATGAGATACTTCAGGAGTTTCTTTCTTCTGGATACAAGTTTTGTGAGACCAAGCCTTGTGTGATAGTCCTTTTTGTGGGTTTTGAGATGTTCTGTGAGATACTTTATCCTCTCGGTGAGGATGGCAATCTGGACCTCAGGGGAACCCGTATCATTTTCATGAATCTGGAACTTCTTTATTATCTCCTGCTTCTTTTCCTTTGTGAGTGCCATTTATACCTCCTTTGTTATTTCTGCTCTGTCCTTTTCAAGTTGCCTTTTTAAAGATTCCTCGTCCCCAAATGGAAAAACATCCCTTATCTTCCTCAAAAACTCGACCTCTATTTTCTTTCCATAAAGTTCCCCATCAAAGCCCAGAATATGAACCTCGATGGATGACGTTCCCTTAAGATTCTTTCCTATGTGCATCATTCCCATAAAGACCTCTTCATTCACCTTCACTCTCACCTTGTAAACCCCATCCCCTGGTATGAGCTTGTTGGGGTCGGGTATCTCAAGGTTTGCGGTTGGAAAACCTATCCTTCTTCCAAGTCCCTCTCCTCTCTTCACCACCCCTGAAAGGGTGTAATTCCTTTCAAGCAAAATGGATGCCTCTTTCACCTTACCCTCTTTTAAAAGCCTTCTTATCCTGGTGCTGCTCACCCTTTCTCCTCCGTGCATAACCGCAGGGACCACAACCACATCAAATCCGAATCTTTTGCCAAGTTCCTTTAACATCCCGGGGTCTCCCTTCTTTTCCTTTCCAAATCTGTGGTCGTCCCCTATCACCACCCTTGATGGTTTTATATCCATCAAAACCTTCTCAACAAACTCAACTGGTTCCATCTGCGCTATTTTTTCATCAAATTTGAGAAAGATGGCATCTATCCCCATTTCATCAAAAATTCTCTTTTTCTCCTCATCGGGTGTGAGAATAAACCTTCCCCTCTCAATTCCCAGGACTATTCTGGGATGAGGGGTGAATGTAAGAACGGAATCAGCAAATGCAAGAATTTTTCTGTGTCCCATGTGAATACCATCGAATGAACCCATTGCAAGATTGCATCCCTTCATCTCAGCACCTTCTCCGGTTTTATGTCCCTCACATGCCCTGAACCTATTCCTATGAGATGCCCATCAGGGTCACGAACCGCATAAATCCCGGGTGGATAAAATCCCTCAATCCTTCCTCCATGGCAGAATAACCATGCCTTCTCCCTTGAAAGGGTTGCACTCGGGAGATGGGGAACCGCGTGGTCCAGCGGAATGAGTTCGTATCTTCCCTCAAGTATCTCATCAAGGGTGTATGCATTCTCAAGCCGGTAGGGAGAGACATACGTTCTTTTGAGTGCATAAAGATGCGCTCCACATCCCAGTTTATCCCCTATGTCTCTCGCAAGCGCCCTCACATATGCTCCCTTTTTCAGAAAGAATCTGAGAGTGAGAAAGGGCTTCTCCCAGGATATGAATTCTATGCTTTTCACAAACACCTTTCTTACAGGGGGTTCAACAGGAATTCCCTTTCTTGCAAGTTCGTAAAGCCTTTTTCCTTTTATTTTTACTGCTGAGTAAAGGGGAACACGCTGCTCTATCTCTCCTATAAATTCCCTTAATACTGCCCTTATTCTCTTTTCATCCAGGTCCGGAACCTCTTTCTCTTCAATCACCTTCCCTTCTATATCGTCGGTATCGGTTTTCACTCCCAGTTTCAGGGTCCCTATGTATTCCTTATATTCCCCTATGTAATCCATGAGCCTTGTTGCCTTTCCTATCAGAATAACAAGTAACCCCTCAGCCATGGGGTCAAGGGTCCCGGCATGACCTATCTTCTTCAGGCGGTATTTCCTCTTTATTAACTGGACAACCCTGAAGGAGGTAATTCCCTTCTTTTTATCAACCAGGAGGACGCCGTCTTCCATGTTCAGAATGAATACTCCGCTGAGAATCTGTAGTTACTTGTGGGGAAATCGTATATCTGACTGTCGACCCCTATATCAAACCTGAAGTTTTTGTATCCTATCCCGAAACCATAGGTCGGTCCCACCCTTTCTCCGGTATGGTCCATAAAGAAACCTCCTCTAAGGGAGAGAAATTCGCCGTAGGAAAACTCAAGCCCCACCGCCTTCCATGTATCATCCCATTCATACTTGAGGTTTGCGAAGTCTGGATTTACCACAATCTTGATAAGGTCCATGGTAAGAAGAAGGTGCAGGTATTCCTTTTTCAGAGGATACCATGCCATTCCAAGCCTGAGGGTTGTTGGAAGATGAACAGGGACACCGCCTGCAACATATCTCATTGTTGGACCCACATTCTGTAAAGCCATTCCCACGGAAAGTCTTGGATTTATTCGGTGAATCATAGAGAAGTCAATTGCCACATCCATTCCCTTTCCACCACGCACACCAAGTAATTCAAGAACAAGCCATTCGGGTGCAAGGTATGAATATATGTACTGGCACGAGACTCCGACTGCGGTTCTCTCTGTTAATTTTCTTGCATACGTAACCTTTATGGAGAAGTCAAAGGGAACAAACTTTGCCGTTACTTCCTCATCTTCACCGGTTACCTCAAATTCTCCGGTGGTGAGGTATATGGCATTTACTCCCCACACTCCTGAAACCGCAGGTATCACTGCCCCCGCATATTCGTAGTACATTCCAGGATAAAGGCCAGGGAGCCAGTTGGAGTGCTGGAGGGCTATTCTCTTTTTGGTTGCAAAAGCCACACCAGCAGGGTTGTAGTAGAGTGAGTAGGCGTCGTCTGCCATTGCAACAAACGCCCCTGCCATTGCAGTCTGCCTTGCTCCAGGAAAGATGCACAAAAACACTGCTCCTGCCTCAAATGAATCTGCCAGTAACACTCCTCCACAAAGCAGGAGCAATCCTGCCCTTCTCATCCTTTTCCTCCTGTTTTTTTATGAATTTAATAACGTAAGTAAACAGTGTCAAGTTCATCTCCTTCTTTTCGGGGCTATCACAACCTTCTTCAGGTCTCCCTCCCCTATGGTGTATGTCCTCACACCTTCCTTGCCTGCAAGTTCTAAATGAATTACCCTTCTGAACGATGGAGGGAGTGGCTCAAATATGTATTCAATTCCTGTCCTCTTCACCTCCTCTGCAAAGGCACGCGCCTTGGCACGTAAAAACCTTTCTCTCTTCTCCCTGTATCCCGCTATATCAATGACCACATCAATCTTCGGATTCCTCTTGTGTATCATTCTTGCCAGCAAATGCTGGACAGCCTCAAGGTTCTTCCCTGCCTTTCCTATAAGAATGCTGTCCATCTCCCCGGTCACTATGTTTGCATAGTAAACCCCTTCTCTCTCAATAACCTCAACACCACCTGTGGTTCCCATGCTTTTTATAAAACCTTCAATCACCTCTTTTATAAGTTTCACCTCCTCCGCCTTTATACCAACCTCAAGGACAACCCTGTCCTCTCCCTCCTCAACAACCTTCACCCTCACCTCATGCTCGGAGGCACCGAGTTCCTCAAGCGCCTTTTTCAGTGCCTCTTCTCTTGTTTTTCCTTCCACCGTTAAAATCTTCATGCTCACCTCCTGTGGGTTTCTGGATGAATGCCTGGATGCCTATCATCAAAAGATTATAAACAAACCAGTAAAGCACAAGCCCTGCAGGGAAGGTCGCAAAGAAGATGGTGAATATGATGGGTGTGAGATAGGACATCATTCGCTGCTCGGGGTTTGCTCCCTGCGGGCTGAAAAATCTCTGCTGGATAAGCATGGTCGCTCCCATGAGGATGGGCAAAACAAAGAAAGGATCCCTCTGGGAGAGGTCATTTATCCATCCAAAGAAGGGTGCTTTCCAGAGTTCTATGGAAGAAGAAAGAACAGCATACATTGCGAAAAATATGGGAAACTGAATGAACATGGGGAAACATCCTGAAAATGGATTCACCCCCTCCTTCTGATAGAGTGCCATTATCTCCTGATGGAGCCTCTTAGGGTCCTTTTTGTATTTTTTCTTGAGTTCCTCCATCTTTTTCTGTATCTTTCTCATCTTCTTCATTGAGCGGAAACTCAATAAATTGAGAGGAGTAAGTATTACAACGATTGTCAGGGCAAAGAGAATAATTACAACCCCATAGTTTGGAATGAAACGGTGAAGGAAAACAAGGTAATGGAATATGAGTTTGCTTATTGGTCTCACCCAGTTGTATCCGAAGTGGATTGCATTGTCAAGGGTGGGATAAACACGCTTGAGGGTATGGTATTCAAGAGGACCAAGATAGCACGTGAATTTTGAGGATGGTGATACTATTATGGTCTTCACATCGTTTCCAACTCTTTCAAATATTCCCTCCTCTCCCACAGTCTCGGGAACTGAAAGGACTGCAAAGTATTTTGATTTCACCCCTCCCCATTCAACAGCACCCGGGTAGGATACCTTCCTCTTCTTTATCCTTGCCTCAACAAGATTCAGGACAACCTTCCCACCCAGGAATATTATCCCTCCCCTGTGCCTTGAAAGGTCAGGAACGGTCTCTGTTGTGGCATAGGAAAAAATCTCAAGGTATGTCCTCCCTGCTCCGGGAAGTTCAAGGGCGAAGGAATAGGATGTATCGGTGAAGGTATAAATCTTCTCAAAGGAAAGGGTGTCGGTTTTATAGAAAAATATTACCCTTTTCCCTGATGGGATATCCTCCACCTTCATCTGAAAGGGAAGTTGTGATGTATCGTAAATCTTTGAACCCTTCACCATCTTTGTTCCAAAGAATCCTCCAGGAGATGTTATCTCTATCCCGTACTTTTTAATCCTTGCCCTCACAATCCTTCCACCCATAGGAGAAAAGTAGATGTTAAGAAGTGGAGTTTCAAACGGTATTTCCTCAACCTCCGGTTCCTCACCCTTTATTACCACCTCCTGGGGCTCAGAGGCTCTTATCTCCTCCTTCTTCACCGTTTCAGGAGGTTTGAATTTTTCAGGGTGTTTCTTCACAAGATAAAGGTTGTAGAGATATAGGAGAAGTAAAGAAAGGAAAAAGGCAAGGAAGAGTCTCTTTGCCTCGTTCATTTTTCACCTCACGGGGTCGTATCCACCGGGATTAAAGGGATTGCATCTCAGAACTCTCCAGAGTGCCATCCATCCTCCCTTCCATATTCCGTATCTTGATATCGCCTCTCTTGCATATTCCGAACATGATGGGTAGAACCTGCATGAACCCGGAAGATAGGGTGAAAGGAAGACCTGATAAAAAGATATGAGTTTCAGGATGGACCTTTCCAGTATCCTCCTTTTTTCAATAGACCCAGGAACTCCTCCCGGAGTTCCCAGTACGTCTTCTCCAGGGCTTCCTTTCCAACCACCACAACTATCTCTATTCCATCCTCCATCCATTTCTTTTCCTTCCGGTATATCTCCCTCAACCTCCTCCTCAGTTTGTTTCTCTTCACCCCACCCTTTATTTTCTTTGTCAGTATTCCAAATCTCCTTCGCTCCGCCCTTCTTATAAAAAGTGTAAAAAAAGAACCTCGGAGACTTTCTCCTTCCCTCAAAACCCTCTCGATTTCCTTCCATTTGCTTATCCTTTCCTCTTTTGGGAATCTTTCTAAACCGTCAGTCTCCACCTACCCTTCTGTCTCCTCCTTTTTAAGACTTTTCTTCCTGCACGGGTGGACATCCTCTTCCTGAACCCGTGTGTTCTTTTCCGCTTCAGATTGTGCGGTTGATAGGTGCGCTTCATCCACTACCTCCTTTTTTCCTGAAAAATACAAAAAAAGTGCCAGAATGTCAAGGAAAAATGGGAAATCATTTGAGAATCCCGAAAAGATAACAAAGGGAAAGTCCCTTTTAACCCGGGTTCAAGAACAAAGGAATTCTATCCTCTGGAAACCGGAGAGGCAAAACCTCGGGTGGTCGGAACCCATCCTGCAATCTCTCCCCTGCTGTTTCTGGATTTGAGGTATCGGACTTCAGATGTGTAAAACACCTGTTTTTATCTTTAACAGTTCCTCAATGGTCGTGATTATATTCCTGCATCCATTTAAAGAGAGTCTTCCCAGAGCCTTTGCATTTTCCTTCATATTTTCGATGGTGGAGTGGGAGGAAAGTATATACCTTAAAGCATCCCCTGCTTCTTCGGCTCTCTTTATCCATATCCCGGCTCCCTTTTCCTCAAGAAATTTAGCAAACCTTATCTCCTGCATTGAACCTGCCAGGGGAGTAATTACAACCATGGGTTTTCCAAGAGAAAGGCTCTCTGCCATTGTAACAGAACCTGGTTTACTTACAACAACATCCGACATCCACATCATTTTCTCTATCTCTTCAACAAGCCCAAAAATATGAACATTTTTCCTGCCTCTGAACACCTCCTCTGCCTCTCTCCTTCCTTTTTCGTTCTTGCCAAATACTGCAAGTATTTCGGCAAAAGGGACTCTCTCCAGCACGTTCTTTATAACTTTTTTAAAGTCTACCATTGTGCCCAACAATCCACCCATCAGAAGAACAACCTTGGCATCCGGTGAAATACCAATCTCCTCCCTGAGCTTTTCAGGAGGAATATTTATAATTTGTGAAAAACCCTTCCTGAGAGGCATTCCTGTAACAGTAAATTTGTCTGAGGGAACATTATAATGGAGCATCTCCTGAACCATGGATTCATGAGGAAGAAAATAATGAATTATTTCATCATGAAGCCACAGGGCATGCAGGGCGAGGTCAATTATAACCGAAAAAATGGGGGCCTTAAACCATTTGCTCAGACAGTGAGAGAATGCATTAACCTCGGGCTGGATTGAAACAATAATATCGGGACTGCCGTATTTTTTTGTGAGTTTTCCCTTTATATCATCCCATGCAAATATTATGGAAGTAAGGATACGATATGCACCAATGAATACATAATCCTTTTGCTGCAGCCGTCTGTATCCCATTTTCCACACACTTCTTAACTTAAGGTCACCGATTCTTCCCACTGTATCAAAAACAGAAGCCACAGGAGCATAATCCAGAAGGTTAATCACAAATACCTCATGGGAGGTATTTTCCCTTATATATTCTTTCAGGGCTAAAGAAGGATATCTGTGCCCTCCCTTCCGTGAACTGTAAAGTATCCATATTTTCATGGGGAGGAGTTTATAAAATTTTTAAAAAAAGTCAAGACGGCCAATAAAAATATCGCACAATGATACACCGGAGAGGAATAATTCTGAAAGGGGGGAGGAAGCAGTCCCTTTTGCATGATGGAAGATAACATGGATACCGGGGTTACCTGAGTGCCCATTTCCAGAAAGGAACAAACCTTATTCTTTTCCCTTCCACTGTCTCTTCCTTCTCGTAATTTTCGGTTATTACGAGTCCTTCTTTGAGTGTGAATTCCTTCATTGCCTTTATCAGCGCCCTTATTTCCCTTTTTCCTGTCTCTTTTTCTCTTACATCGTAGCAAACCTGAATGAGTTCCACTGGAGTAAAATTTTCAACCACAACAAAATCCACCTCCTCTCCCCTCTCTCCCTTCCAGTAAAAGACCTCCCTTTCTTTTCTTTTCAGTTCAAGAAATACTGCATTTTCTAAAAGATTACCCATGTTAACCTTCAAACGGAAATACCCCAGATTTACAATTCCGGTATCAATACAGTAGATTTTCTTGGGATACTGCATTCTGTCTTTTAACTTGTATGAAAAAATCTCCACACCGGACATAATAAATGCCTTCATTGCATAGTTCAGATATTCAAGCAGGGTATTTTTTGTGATTTTAAATCCAAGTCCATACATGAAGTTCAGCGCCTTCTTCATACTTAAAAGAGAAGAAGCCTCACGAAGGAGAAACCTCAAAAATGTTTCAAATTCAGTAACTTTTCTTATAGAAAATTTCTCCACAACATCACGATAGAATATGGTGATAAAGTAAGAAGAAAGTATCTCTCTCTTTTCTCTTTTTCCAGAAGCAAGAACCACTTCGGGAAATCCTCCAAACATAAGGAACTCACGGAACAGTTGAAGGAGTTCAGGAGGGGCAAATTTTATCTCTCCTGAAACCGAAAAATTTTTAAACATGAGGAACTCCTTAAAGCCGAGTGGATAGACCCTTTTAAATAACACCCTCCCTGCAAGCCTGGAAGGAATCTCCTCAAGCCCTGCAGATGAGCCTGTAAATACCACTCTCGCAACCTTTCGGTCAATGAGACCTCCAACGCATCTTTCCCATCCCGGAACCCTCTCCACTTCATCCAGCAACAACCACAATGGAGCATCCTTTCTAACTTCAAAATATTCATGTAGCAATGGCACAAGGTCTTTCAGGTCATCTTCCTTTACCGGAAAAAGCCTCTCATCCTCAAAATTGACATATACAACATTATGGAGAGGAAACCTCTTTCTCAATTCCTCCGCAAACTCAAGCAACGCATACGTCTTTCCCCCTCTCCTCACACCAACAAGCGCAACCCCCATTCCCGAAGGAAAAGAAGAAAAAGACACTATCTCCCGCCTCACCAGAGGAGGAACAGGAGAACGGAACCACTCCTCCAACAAAAGCCACAATTTTTCATTCATCACAATATATTATACACTATTTAATGAAAATTGTCAAGTACAGTACTCAATTTTTGTAAAAAATCGTTAAATATAATTCACGATAAGATGCGTTCCGTCGCATGTGGGTCCTGTGTTGAGTTCCGGGAATCCTTCCCTGCAGGAGGAAAATGTAAGTCCTCTCTCCTCTGTCTTTTCCTGTGCCATTTCAATTATCTCTCTTCTTATCTCTTCCTTCATATAGTTTCCTGAATAAAGGGACAAATCAATGTGTTTTTTTATCTCGCTTCCCCGGTAGAGTTTGAGGGTGGAGACAATTATATGGGAGGCATAGGGTGCAACTGCATCCAGGATTTTTTCGAATTCCCTCAGATTTATTCCCGGGATTAAAGGGTCTATCCTCACGGATACGGGAATCCCCTCCTGCGCAAGGATTTTCAGGGCATTTAATCTTTCCTGAGGAGGGGGTGCCCCTGGTTCTATAAAAGAGGAAATTTCCTCTCTCAGGGTGGTTATGGTTAAACTCACGGTAAATCCATACCTTCCTATTATATCCACATCCCTTAAAACGAGCGGTGATTTCGTTACAACAATTGCCTTACCTTTGTTTTTTCCCGTTATCTCAAGTGCCCTCCGGGTGAGCATGAGTTCCTTCTCAAGTGGCTGATACGGGTCGGAACTGTTGGAAAAAGAAAGGGGTAGAGAAAGGTCTGCTTTTTTTATCTCTCTTTCAAACTGCCTCAAAAAGTTTTTCTTTGGTCTCCCTCTTTTATAATCAGGAACGTATGCAACCGTATAGCAGTAAACACACGCATGAGAACACCCGGTATAGGGCTGAACGGAATATTTCGGAGGGCATGTGCAGAGTTTTCCCTTCCAGGGGTCAAACCTGCTTATCACACTCATGGAAATGGAGCGGGGGTGAAGGTTAAAATGAAAACAAGCAGGGAGAGAGCCCCTATTATTTTCTCCTTTTTCCCTATGTCCCTTATCAGGTCAAGGGGAGGTGGATGGAAGGGACGAAGTATGAAAAGAAGCAATGCCCATACAAACCATCCCTCCCACAAAAATCCAAGCCCGAGCAATAAGAAAAGAATAACACTGCTTATTATTCGGTGATGGCGCGGGAAGAGGGCATATATGATGTGTCCTCCATCAAGCTGTCCATAGGGCAAAAGATTCATCGCGGTTATAAACAGCCCTATCCATGCTGCAAACGCAACAGGATGGAGCAGAATATCGTATCCTTCAGGAATATCTCCCCACACCAGTCTTCCAATGAGTTCAAATACAAGAGGAGTCCCTATTTTCAGTCCTCCCTCGGGAAGGGGCATGACCGATGAGAGTTTCATTCCAAGATATGCAAGAGGAAGTGCCGCAATAAACCCGGTTAAGGGACCTGCTGCCCCTATTTCAATAAGTGCCCTTCTATCCGGAATTGGAGAACGCAGTCTTATAACCGCACCAAAGGTCCCTATGAGGTGGGGAGCAGGAATAAAGAAGGGAAAACTTGCACGAACACCGTTTTTCCTCGCTGCAAGATAGTGTCCGAATTCGTGTGAACCAAGAATAAAAAGAAGCGTGAAGGAAAAGGGAATTCCATGTAAGAATGCAGATGGAGAGGAAAAGGGATTCACACCAGCCCAGATGCATCCTGCTGTGAGGGTTGTAAACAGGGTTATCCCGAAGAGAACCCAGTGAAGAACCGGTTTTTCCTTAACATCTCCCCTCCCCTTCACTATAACAACCACAACCTTCCCATCTTCTTTCCTCACAAAGGGAACAAATCCTGTCCCCTCAAGCCTCTTTCTCAAAACCTCCCCCACCTTCTCAGGAGGTATTAAGGGAATCCCCCTGTAAACCATGCTGAAATGGTTGAATTCGTGTTCTTCTATCTCTATTACATCACTTAAGAGTTCTTCCATATCACATCTGTGGAATCCATATAGTTTTTGCCTTTATAACCTCCGCCTCTCCTGGAAGATGAAGTGGCTGTTTTGAACGTGTGTAAAAGATAAAGCCTCTGTAAGAGGTGAGGTAATGGTATGTAATCCCGAAGAGGCGGCTCTCGGATGTAACCACTATGGGTTCTTTTTCTTTTTCAAGTATCCTCATGAATTCATCAGGTCCAAGATAAACCACCCCTCCCATCGCCTTGAGTGCGCTTGCCACAGGTGCTCCGGTTGCAGTACCCGGGACTCCTCCTATCATTTTCTCCTCCTTTTTTTTAAATCTTAACGTTATTCTCGGATTTTTCAAGCAGGAAAGGTTGACAGGTGTGCTTTTTCTGATAAACTCACGAAAAAAAGGAGGTGAGATGAGAACCAATAGAGACAGACTGGTAAAGATTGCAGTTCAGGGAAAGATTGCATATCCCGTTAAAAGGGATACAACCCATGCAGTTGATGGAAACGGTGTTCCCTTTGCACTTCCTGGAATTGGGGGAATAACCTACAATGTGAAGGTTGGGGACTGTGTATCTGGATGGGCAGCAGACCATGTTGAGCCTGGCGTATCTTTAATTGTTGACGAGAAGGACCGCTCAGGTCCTCTGAACAGGGGATTTAACTTCTATGCATGTGTGGGGAATGAGGCAGTGGTGGTGAGTGGGGATGCAAAGGGAGGAAAGGGGGTGGTTATTGGTCATCATGGTGGGGCAGAGCATGTAATAGTGGACTTCCCCCAGGATGTTATTGAGAAACTCACATTTGACGACAAGGTTCTCATAAAGGGATACGGACAGGGGCTTGAATTGCTGGATTATCCTGATGTTAAGGTTTACAACCTGGACCCGGATCTGCTGGAAAAGATGGGAATTGAGGAAAAGGACGGGAAACTCAGGGTTCCTGTGGCTGCAAAGGTTCCGGGATATCTCATGGGTTCCGGGGTTGGAAGCCCGAGCACGGTCACGGGAGACTATGATATAATGACTCTTGACAGGGATACCGTAAAGGAGTTCGGGCTTGATAAATTAAGATTTGGGGACTTTGTTGCCATAATGGACCACGATAATACTTATGGAAGGGCATGGAGGAAGGGTGCAGTAACCATAGGTATTGTCATTCACTCAGACTGCCGGTATGCCGGACATGGTCCTGGAGTAACGACCCTGATGAGCTCCGCAAAACCCATAATTGAACCTGTTATATCAGAGGATGCAAACATTGGAAAAATCCTTGGAATTGGAAAATGGAGGGAAGCATGAGAAACTTTGAGGAACTTCATAAACTTGCAAAAGAAAAGGGACCAAAAAAACTTGTTGTTGCATCTGCAGACCATAAAAATGTTATAGAGGCGGTGGTGAAGGCAAAGGAGAAGGGATGGGTTGACCCGGTTCTTGTGGGAAATAAAGAGTTCATTGAGGGAACCGGGATTGATGTATCCGGGATTGAGATAGTCCATAGGGAAACGGATAAGGAGGCGGTTATTGAGGCGGTGAAGATTGTATCATCAGGGAATGGAGATATACTCCTGAAGGGATTTGTGAGCACATCAACCTTCTTAAAGGCTGTTCTTGACAAGGAAATAGGACTGAGAACAGGCAGGATTCTCTCCCACATTGCAGTTCTTCAGGTCCCTTCCTATCCAAAACTTCTCTTTATCACCGATGGAGGAATGAACATAAGACCTGACCTCAGGGGAAAAATTGAGATAGTCAAAAATGCAGTTGAATTCGCACAGAGGCTCGGGATTGAATATCCGAAGGTTGGATTGCTGGGTGCGATAGAGGCTGTAAACCCGGATATGCCTGAAACGATGGATGCTGCCGAAATTTCAAAGATGAACGAAAGGGGACAGATAAAGGGATGCGTGATCGACGGTCCTCTTGCAATGGACCTTCTGGTTTCAAAGGAGGCGTGTGAGATAAAGAAGGTGAAGGGAGAGGTGTGCGGGGATGTTGACATAGTGGTTGTTCCTGACATTGTTTCTGGAAATGGTATAGCAAAGGCGCTCATATACCTTGCAGGGGCAAAGGCATGCGGGATTGTGTGGGGTGCAAGGAAGCCTGTTGTTATGCTTTCAAGGGCTGATGATGTTGAGACAAAACTCAACTCCATAGCACTCGGGGTGGTTGCATCTTGAAAGAGGCAATACTTCAGCATCTCTCCTCACTCCCCCCTCCTCTTTCTGTATTCTTAATCTCCACCCTCCCCATATTTGAACTGAGGGGAGGGATTCCTGTTGGAATAAATGTGTATCATCTTCCATGGTGGGAGACATTCATATTTGCCCTTCTTGGAAATCTTTTCCCGGTTCCCTTTATCCTCTACTTCCTCCGTTTATTTCACAGGGTTCCCATCGTTAAAAGATATCTTGAAAGAACAAAGAGGAGGGGGGAATTGGTTGAAAAATATGAGGCACTCGGGCTTTCTCTATTTGTTGCCATTCCGCTCCCTGTAACCGGGGCATGGACAGGAGCCGCACTTGCTTTCTTATTCAACATCCGCTTCCCACTTGCCATGCTTGCAATAACAGGTGGCGTTTTCATGGCGGGGATTATTGTCACTGTGCTTTCCCTCATGGGTGTGTGGGGTGCTGTGATTGCGGGATGTGCACTTTTTATCCTCCTTCTTTCCTGGTTCTTCAGGAAAAATTTAAGAGGTGCCATCCCCATCCTTCTTATTTTCCTTGCATGCACCCATGCACCTCCGAAGGAGGTGAGGATAGGAAGGATAGAGTTTGAAGGGAATAAAAGCATTCCGGATAAGGAACTTGTGAGAATAATGAGGAGCAAACCCGGAAGTGTTTACGATGAGTGGGTCCTGAGGTCAGACATAAAGAGAATTATTGAGTATTACCGGAGCAAGGGTTTTTTTGATGCAAGGATAATTGAAAGAAGAGGAAAATTTGATGAGCGTTCAAAAAAGGTGAACTTTACATTCGTTCTTGTTGAGGGGATAAGAAGAAGGATAGGTAAAGTAAGAATAGAGGGGGGACTTTTTGATGAAAGGGAGATAAAGGAAAAAATACCTGTGAAGGAGGGGGAATTTTACGATGCAGGGAAAATAGGGCTTTCTGAGTATATGATAAGTGAACTCCATGCGGAGAAGGGATATATAAATGCAGAGGTTTCGCTTGATATGGAAGAAAGAGGGATAATGGTTGACATCACTTACAGGATAAAGGAAGGAAAACCGGTTTATGTGAGAGACGTGAGGATTGAGGGTCTTTCAAGAATTAAAAAAGAGACGGCAATGAGGGATATAGAGGTAAAAAAGGGAAGCCTCTTTCTTCCATCCCTTGCATATCATTCTCAGGAGAAACTCTATGGAAGAGGGGCATTTGCGGATGTGCACTTCACACTTGAGGACCTCACCGGGGATTCGGTAACCGTTGTTTTCCATGTAAAGGAGGCAAAACCAGGATGGGCAGCGTTCGGTGTAGGATATGAGACACCCGATAGATTGCTTGGTTCCTTTGAGACGGGTTATCTCAATCTCTTTGGTGGATTGCAGCGGGTTCTCTTCAATCTGTCCCTTTCATACGCCTTCAGGGGGGAGCACAGACTTGAGGGAGGGATAAGGTATGAGGAGCCATTTTTTCTGGGAACCGGTTTTTCTTTTGGATGCGGTATAACAGGAAAACTTGAAAAGGAAGAGGAGTATGCCCTGAGGATTTTCTCCCTTGACAGTGAGATTTCAAGAAAAATCGGGAACTGGAATTTTTCAGGCATTGTCAAAATAAGCCAGGCAAAACTTGATACAATCCTTGAGGCGCCCTCGGATACATTTCTCAGAACCAACACAATTGAATTTCAGGGGTTGAGGGATGCAAGGGATGATCCCATATATCCCTCCTCCGGATACTATCTTTTTCTTTCCGGAAGCCAGGCAGGGGGATGGCTTGGAGGGGTTAATCACTTTTACCGATTGATATTTGATGCAGGAGTTTATAAAAAGATATCATCTGTGGCAGTTCTTGCACTCAGGGGAAAGACAGGCTTTACATTTCCCATGATGGACCCGGAAAAAATAACGGTTGATTCAAGGTTTGAACTTGGAGGAATAGGGAGCATAAGGGGTTATGATCCAGGGACCATAGGAGAACCGGACCCCAGGGGGAAAAAAAGCGGGATTGAATTGCTTTTATTTAACCTTGAATTGAGGTTTGAGTTTATGAGATGGGTTCTTGTTTTTTTTGTTGATACCGGTGGATTGTGGATGGATCCTCAGGATATTTCCTTAAACGATTTCAAACTCGGGACCGGGATTGCAGTTGGATGGAGAACCCCCCTTGGACCAATAAGGATAGATTTTGGAAAGAAATTAACGGATGTTGAGCCAGGAGACCGGGGCAAGTTCTATCTTTCCTTTGGTCATCCCTTTTAGTTCTCCTCATCAAGGGACTCAAAAAGTGGTGCAACGGACTCAAGAGGAATATCGTCCTCGCACTCAGGTGTGAGGATATCTATTCCACCAACGCTCACCTCCATACCCACCTCCTTTTCTTTTTAAAATAAAATACCCCTGAAATTTTTCAACCCTACTCGGGTCTTGGTGGAAGACCGGGAAGTTCTCCTCCTGAAAGCAGCATGTAAATAAGAATGCCTCCTCCTGCCAGCAGTCCTGCACCACCTGCATAGAGCCATAAATTTCTCTTCTTTCCGGAGAGTTTCACCTCATAGAATTTTCCCCTTTCGGGGTGATAAACCACATTCCCCGCGTCATCCAGAGCCTTTATTGCATAGTAAAGAACAGAAGTTTTAGTATATCTTTCAGGAATTAAACCGCAGTATTCATCCTCCTTCTTTTCCATCTCCACCCTCAGGGTTCTCTGCCTTTCTTTAATGAGGACATAAACCCCCTCAACCTTTCCATCATCGTAAACCCTCGCACACACCCTGAAAGGCTTCCCTGCAATTCCCCTCTTCACCGGAACATGTTCAACCACAGGTGGTGCCCCTCCTTTTCCTCCCTTCTTCACCAGGTCTCCTTCGGCAAACTCTTTTTTTCTTCTCAAGGACCTCACAAACCGCTCCCTCCTCCTGAACGGTCTTGACCCTTATCCTTCCTATAACCTCCTCCTTCCTGAATATCACCCTTCCTTCTTTATTCCTCACAACACCTGTTATCCTCACAACATTGAACTCATCTCCAGGTGCAATCCCGAACCTGCTTCCCACATCAAGAACAGGGTCTTCTCCAAGAAAACCAACTATCTCAGGGGTGACCGGAATTCTCTTCTCTATCTCCCTCACTATCCCTTCCGCAACCTCTGGAAATTTTTCCTCGCTCTCAGCCTTTACGGGACCCATTTCAAAGATGATGCTTCCCAGTTCAACATCCACAAGCCTCACAGAAACAAGATACTTCCCCTCAACCTCTGATATGCTTCCCAGCACTATCTTTTCTGCCCCAAGCATTCTTCCCATTTCAACGGTACATTCGGTTGATGTGCATCCGGAGAGCTGAATTGCCTGTTCTTTAAAGAGTTTTTCAATCTCTGAACGCTCAATGTTTATTATTCTGTCCGAATTGGTTAGGGCTGATGAAAGCGCCATGAGAAAGGCAGTTGCCACCTCCTCCTTCACATTCACCGGTTTTATGGAAAAAATTGCTATCCTCTGGCGTTCAAACCCGTAAAGCAAGATTGGAAGAAGGAAGATAATCAATCTTCGCATTTTTCCTCCTTTCTTCTATCAAGCATGTCCCTGAGAATTATCTTCCTCAGGGTATCCTCAAGTTCCCTCTCTATCCTTTTACTGTATCCCTTAACCTGATATACAATCTCCCTTTTGCCGTTAAGAATGAAAAGCGTGGGTAAGTATTTAACCCCGTATTTTTCACTCACCTCCCCCTTCCAGTCCCAGAGGGGAATGTATGAAAACCCCTGTCTTCTCCAGAAAGCCCTTGCAGCACCTATGCTTCTTTTTGTATCAACGCATATTCCAAACACGATAAGATTGCTCTTTTTATATCTGACTGCAAGGGAATCAAGAAATGGCATCGCCTTCTTACATGGGGTGCACCAGGATGCCCAGAAGTCAAGAACAACAACTCCCTTTTCCAGCGCGTCTTCAAGGGAATGATGAACACCGTCAAAGTCCTGGAGGACAAAAAGGGGTGCTGCTGATATTACAAATATCATTTCAACCTCACCATCTTGCATGTTGCCTTTTCATTCTCCATTCTCAAAAGAAGGAAATAAATTCCAGGAGGGGCACAGAAATTCAAAGGCAGGGTATGCTCCCCACGCTCCATCTCTCCTTCATAAATTGACCTTATCTTCCTCCCATCAACACCAAAGACATCAAGGGCAACTTTTCCACTTCTTGGAAGGTAGAAGAAAGCCACAGAGTTTAAAACCCTGAGGGAAAGCCCTTCATCCATTTTATCCAGTTCCTTCTCCAACCATCCCTTATTTCCAACAAGAAGGGTGAAGTGTCTTTTACACGGGGCATGGAAGATATATTTTTCTGCAGGATTAAAGGATTTTTTCGTCATGTGGTCAAAAACCCTTATTTCTTTGTCATCCGGCACATTTTCCGGTTCAAACTGAAGCACAACTTCCCCCTCCCTTTCCGTCTCCACCACAAACTCGTACACCAGATTTTCCCCACTCCTTGCATCCACCGCATATCTCTCCCCATTAACCACGAAGTAAAGGGAAATCCCGTTGCCCAGCATGGGTGGCTCCTTTACATCCTTTCCCTCCACAGCATCCGGAGCAAATCCCGCAACATTTTCAACATCCCTTGCATTTCCGCACTGTGCAGATATCTTTATCTTCCAGCAAAATTCTTCCTTCTCATTCTCAACCTTTGCATAGGGATTTATCACTATCATGTCAGGTGCATCCACATGAATAACATACCCTTCCCAGGGTTCAAGAACATCTGCAAGTTCCCATGCTCCACGGTATCTCCAGACTCTTACAGGATTTCCTGACGCAAGGCTCAATGCACTTACGGGAATGAAAACAGGATAGGGATTCCCGAGCATGTTCCATCCTGGGATGAGTTCTCTGGAAAAGACCTCACTGAGAGGAATGGTGGTTCCCGGCCCTGAATAAACAACCTTTCCAGAATCCCTTACAATAAGAAAATATGCCTCTCCGGGAGCCACAGCATGGATTCCATCGTCCAGGATATAGACATCCTTTTCCCCAACATACTGTCCTGCCTTCCAGCGGGAATAATCGCATGGACCAAGAGTCATTTCAAACAGGGTAAGCGGGTCTGTCTCATCGGTATAGAGGGGGAAGGAGACTATCCTGTAGGCGTCCACATCAGTTCCTGCAGGCTGTGGAATTGGTTTCCCATCGGGTCCTCTCCTGCATTCCCCATCTCCCTCAACCCTCACACGGAGAGAGAAAAACCCCTGGGGTGGAAGTCTTGAAGTATGGTCATACACATCGGTTGCGGTAAAGTAGTATTCCATTCCCTTAAGGGTGATGGTTTCAGGGACGATAAAGAAAAACAGGGTGTCATACCAGTCCGTAAGAATGGCATAATCAAAAGAATCTCTTCCAGGTACCCGGTACCGGAGTGCGATATCGGATATCGCGGATTCGTCATGAACAATCACCTGGAAGGGAACATCACAACTCCCTTCTGTCACAGATGGGGGAGATTCATGAAGGAGCACGGGTGGGAGGGTATCTATCTCTGTTATTCCCTCTTCCGTGGTTTTTATAATAAAAGCATCCAGGTCACCAGCAGGACTCACGAGATATCCTCCTGCAATAAATCCTCCATCCATTGTATTCTGGACCGTCCACAGACCTGATGAGTTATCCCCATAAGTATTTTCCCATATCACCGAGCCTTCAGGGTCGGTTTTGATAAGCCATGCCCGCGGGCTTCCTGTGAGGGAGGAGGTGTATCCTGCAATAATAAATCCTCCATCAGGAGTGAGAATCCCCGTGTATGCCTCATCATTGTCAGCTCCACCGTAGGTCTGGGAAAAAATGAGATTTCCATTGTAATCTATGAACAGAAAGTATGCATCAATTCCTCCTGCTCCAAATGATGCAGTGGTCCCAGTGATTATAAAACCCTCCGCCGGTACTTCCTGAACACAGTATCCGGTCTCATCTCCGGGTCCTCCATATGTTCTCGTCCACAGGGTATCTCCCATGCTATCGGTTCTCACAACATAAATATCGCTTCCTCCTGCACCGAAGGAATAAGTATATCCCACAGCAATGTAACCCTTATCCTCTGTCTGAATGGCACAGAGCGCATTTTCAGAATAGTATCCTCCATACACACGCGTCCAGACGGTATCACCGAAGGGGTCAAGTTTGATAAGCCACATATCATCATATCCATCGGGGCTGAATCTATTGGTCCATCCTGCTATTATGTACCCATCCACGGCAGGCATTATGCAGTTTGCTCCATCATCTGCTGTATCCCCCAGAGTAAAGGATGCAATCTCATTTCCAGCCCCATCGAGTTCCACAATGTAGGCATCTTCCTTTCCGTTTCCGGAGGATGTAGTATATCCCACGCCAATAAATCCTCCCTCCGGAGTGGGCTGTATGGTGTGGATTATCTCATCAAGCAAGCCTCCGCAAATATGCGTCCATAGCGTATCTCCAAGAGAGTCAAGTCTTATTATGTATCCGTTGGAGTACTGGGGCGTTCCGGGACCCCATGAATGGGTATATCCTGAAGCAATGTATCCTCCATCATACACCTCAAATATGGTTATAAGCCTCTCACCGTATTCTCCTCCGTAAGAGCGCTCAAATGTCACAATCCCTGCAAGAAAAATAAAAAAATAAAACATATCTCCTCCCCTGTTTTTATCAAGTTTATCCGGAAAAACGTCTCCTGTCAAGGGAACGATTTTCCTTATCTTTCCTCAACCTCCCATCCATTCGAAAACGCATGCATCCTCAGTTTTTACTGTTTAAGATAATCGGCGCCCGGTGAACCCCGGGTAAAAATGGAGGGGAAAGTGGTCTCCATTTGCACCGGGAAGGAGCAAAATCACGCTTCAGTTCGTGCCCGGTAAAATAGCATGAATGAACCGGTGATGATAAATACAATACTCATAACCTGGGAGAGGGTAAGGTATTTGAGAACAAGTGCATTTCCCTCGTAATACCTGAAGAAGTCTATTGTAAAGCGGTGGATTCCGTAGAGGATTAAAAATATAAAGAAAAGAGAACCCTCCTTAAGGCTTTTCTTTCTCAGGTACCAGAGAATAAGAAAAATAATAAAACAGTCAACCGTGGATATCAACTGGGTCGGTATGACAGGAAGGCTCCACTGGGCACCGGGCTCAATGTATCCATGCTTCAGGTGGTCGCAGTAAACAGGGGGAAGGTCCCTTGCAGGAAATCTCACCCCTATCCAGGAGTTAGTGATCTTCCCGTAACAGCATCCATTTAAGAAACACCCTATCCTTCCTATTGCAAAGGCAATGGCAAGGGCGGGCGCAAAGATATCGGAAACCCGGTAAAAAGAAAGTTTTGAAAGCCTGAGATAAAGAAGACCACCCACAAACCCTCCTATGAAACCTCCGTAAAAAACAAGCCCGCCCCTCCATATCATTAAAATCTCAAAGGGATTCCGGGAGTAATCCGAAAGGTGCTCAAGAACATACCATATCCTTGCACCTATCACGCCACCCAGGATAATCCAAAAAGCAAGGCTTTCTATTTTCTTCGGGTCTATCCCCCTTCTCTTCCCCTCACGGGATGCAATCCACAGTCCCACCAGGTATGCTATAAGGAGCATAACTCCGTAGGAGTAGAGTGTGAAGTCCCCTATTCTGAAAAGGACCCTATGCATTTCTTCTTATAAGCACCTTTGTTGGACACTTTTCAACTGCAGTGTTCAGATCATCATAGTTTTCTATTTTCTCATGATGGACAACAGGAAGGAATCCATCCATGGTGATTTTTTCTTCAGGAGCAAGCCTTGCACAGAGTGAACATCCAATGCACCCGGTTTTGCATACCTTTGTCACATCCTGTCCCCTTTCAGGAGAAACGCAGGCAACATAAACAAGCTGGTTGTGGGGAATGAGGTCCATTATTCCTCTGGGACATGCCCTCACGCACTCACCGCATCCCGTGCATCTCTCCTCTATAACCACCGGGAGTCCGTTCTCTCCCATGTATATTGCCTCAAATGGACACGCCTCAACGCAGTCTCCAAGCCCAAGGCATCCGTAAACGCATCCCTTATCTCCTCCAATCAGGTCAAGCATTTTGCAGGATTTAACCCCCTGATACTCTGCAAGTCGCGGGGCATTTTCTCTATCTCCCCTGCATCTCACAACGGCTATTCTTCTCTCAACCTCTCCTGCCTCAACCCCCATTATGGCTGCTATCTTCTCCGCAACCTCCTTTCCTCCTGCAACACATCCGTGAACGGGATACCTTCCCTCCACCACTCCCACTGCAAATCCCTCGCACCCTGGAGCACCACACGCACCGCAGTTTGCCCCAGGGAGAACCTCAAGAATCTTCTCCACCCTGGGATCAACCTCAACATGGAATTTTTTTGCCGCATAGGTTAAAAAGAGACCAAAGGCAAGTCCAAGACCACCGAGTGTGAGAACAGGGATAAGTATCGTCATCTCACCTCCTTTTTTCTCCCTCAACATACTGGATTTTTAAGATTTTTTCAAGAGTTTTTATACACATATTCTTCAGGGTTAATCTCCTCCTCACCAGCAAGGAAAAGTCCTATTTTCCTGTCACCGCGGGAATAAAGGGTCTGATAGAAGGCATCCCTATATCCCATGATGGAAACGTCAACCCCTTTTATTTTTCTTATTATTTTCACCTTCTTTCTGTAACCTTCCCTTTCTTCAAGCGGGTAATTTTCCATCGGTGTTCCTTTTTTGGGAATGAAAAGATTGAAGGAAGCAGTAACCCTCCCTCCAAAAATCTCCTTCACCTTTTCTATCTCCTCAACCTCTGCCTCAACATCCCCTTCATCCTCTCCCGGGAGACCAAAAAGATAGTAGAGTTTCAGGGAGGGAAACCCGAGTTTTCCCGCATCCCTCACAAATTCAAAGAGTCTTTCCTGAGTGATATTCTTTCTTATGAGTTTCTTCAACCTCGGGGTTGAAACCTCAGGGGCAACTGTAAGGGTGTGAAGATTTAGTTTTTTCAGTAATTCAAGCACCCGGTAAGAAACCCTGTCAAGCCGCAGGGATGAAACACTCACCTCCTTTCCCATCCGGTAAAAACCCTCAAGTATTTCCTCAAATTCAGGATGGTCAGCAACAGCAGAACCAAGCAACCCTATTTTTTCTTCAACCTCACCACACCTTATTATCTCCTCAGCATCCCTCCACCTCACCTCTCCCTGAAGGTTACCCACAAGACAGAATGAACACCGGTAAGGACATCCCCTTCCAACCTCTACAAGCATCATTGGAAGTTCTGAAAGAGGAGTGAGGATGGGAGAGAATCCGGGATAATCAAGGACCTCAACCCTGTGAGGTCTTTTCTCATTTTCTCCCTTCTCAGGAACATAAACTGATGGAAACTCCTCATGTGCCCTTTCCTTTACCCGTTCCTTCCATCCTTTCCCCTTCTCTTTCTCCTCCCTGAGCATATCAAAGAATCTATCCACCACCTCCTCCCCATCTCCAAGGAAAATCACATCAAAAAACGGTGCAATGGGCTCCGGATTTGAAAAAGTGATTATTCCCCCGGCAATAAACAGCGGGTCCTCTTCCCTTCTTTTACACGAAAGCACATTCATTCCCGAATTTCTTATAATTTTTACAGCATTAACATAGTCCATCTCATAAGATATGGAAAACGCAACAACATCGTAAAGGGTTATCTTTCTTCCACCCTCAAGGGTTATTCCCCCTGTATCAAGGAAAAACCTGTGTGCAACTGTATCCTCTCTTTCATTTAACATTCTCCATATGGTGAGGAATCCAAGGGAGGACATTCCTGTCCGGTAGGTATTGGGATATCCCAGGGCAACCTTTATAAACGCACTCTCCTTTGCCCTATCTCCCCTTTCTTTTGAAAGCAAATGCTTTCTGAGCCTTTCAGGGTTCATAAAATAAAAAGCGGGGCCGACGAGACTTGAACTCGCGACCTCCGGCTTGACAGACCGGCGTTCTAACCACCTGAACTACGGCCCCGTCGGAAGTAATATAATAAAGAGGTTTCACTTTGTCAAGACTCTCCTTGCCCTTTCGTAATCCTCATCCGGAACAAGCAGTTCCACCTCTCCAAGTCCATCCATGGTGAATCCTGCTATCTTCCCTATGGACTCCTGTTTGATTATAACCTCTATTCCCTCACTTTCAAGCCTTCCTTTTATTATATAAGCCTCTCCCGGTGAAAACTTACCAAGGCTCTTCATAGTCTAAATGGATGTGGGTAGAGTTCACGGAATTTAAATCTTTTCTCCTCTCCATCCTTCACCACCACTATCTCAAAATCATCCTGGACAAACTCGGCCATGAACTGGAGGCATGCACCGCAGGGAAAATCGGTAACATAAATCCTTTTAAAGTTTCTCTCTCCGTTCAGGAGTGCATGCACAAAGGCAACCCGCTCTGCACAGATGGTTAAGGAATAGGAGGCGTTTTCTATGTTAAACCCGAAATACTCTTTTCCATCCTGTGTAATGAGACACGCCCCCACCCGGTGTCCCGAGTAGGGGGCGTGCGCCATCTTCTTTATCTTTTCAAGTTCTTCACCACCACACTCTGACATCATCTATATACCATCCGGCATAAGTTCCGGGATCTACAGAAGAGTCTGCCCAGAAGTAGAACCTTATTTTTACCACATTCCCTACATAGGAAGTAAGATTAAATCTGGAGTAAACCCATCCTCCACTGGTCTGTCCAAAACAATTACCATAAGACCAGGGTGCGTCTGCGTCCAGTGTTTCATTGTACAGCTGCCCACTGTCCGGATAAATGGGTATCCAGGTTGCTCCTCCATCGATGCTTATCTCCACCCATCCACCAGAGTCCAAACTCCAGGGAGGTGAATCTCCGTATATATCAAACCAGTGCCAGAACTCCAGATAAGCCCTGGGATAACCCGTGAGATCTATATCCTTAGAAACGAGATATCCATCGCTGTTGTAATCATAGGGAGCATCCAGGTCAGTCCCGTAGCATCTCTGTCCTGAGTATGCAGATGAGGGGCCAAATGTAGGAATTCCTCTCTCCCATTCGCAATTGCTTCCACCTGTGGTCCATCCACCACTTCCACTTTCCATATTATCAAAGAAGATGGTTCCTCCTGTCCCACTCAGGGAAGACCAGTCATCCTTTCCCTCCTCTCCTCCAATTCCGTTTCCATTTCCATCGAGCATGTGTCCTTCAGTATCCATTACTTCCATTGCCACCCATCCTTCCACCGTCCCAGAAACGTCTCTGTCGTAGTAATACTTCACTCCCATGGAATCAAGGTCTATTATCATCGTTCCCGGCACATATCCAAAGTCGTCAAATACCCTTATGTTTTCCTGGGTAAAGGTGGAAGCATCCATCTTCTTATCAAACTTAAAGTAGAAGTAATCTCCATAGTCTCTCGATGTCCCACTTATCACATGGGGATAGGATATACCTTCAGTAACAAAGTAAATCACAACGTTTTCTTCCTCGGGCTCAAGACCATCACCATCCATATCGAGATCCATAAGATAAGCAGTGAGGGTGCATCCTCTTTCGTAAAGGCTGTCCGGAAGTGCTTTTATCTTTCCCGCATCTATCGTGAAAGTATACCTTTCTCCCCTATCAAGGGTATCGCCGCCTGATATCACAAGCCTTACCATGTCAAATGTTACAGTGTCTATTTCCAGGGTTACCGCTGTTCCGGTAGATGTTTTTTCCAGATGGAAACAGGATGTGGAGATGGTGGAAGTATCTATAGGGCCATTAGCAAAAGTTACTTCAAAGTAAGCATTTACCGGAACATTTCCCGAGGTATCTGGAATAACACTGGCGATATAGGGAGGTGCAGTTCTTGCTCCATCTACTACATCGTCTCCGTTCCCAGTATAGAAGTAGAAGACCGCCCTATCATAGGGATCGCCGTCCTCCTTCCCATTTCCGTTTCCATCCAGAGGGTTGCCTGCAAGATTGGTTATACCTGGTTTGAGGATAAGGACAAAGGCGCAGTTATCCTGAAATTCAGCCTTGGAAAGATAGAGTGTCTTTCTTGCTGCATCGTACTCCATATCCACATCTTCATACTTATTCTCCATCACATTATAGAAAAGCACATTGGTGGAATTTATGGTCGTTTCATCCATGTAGTCTGAGAAAACAATCTTTATCCTTGCCTGGATGCCAGACACATCGTCGTTTTCATCCGTTATCTCACCCTTATTTGCGGGATAGGTTTCCACAACCGCAGGAAGTGCCGTTCCTACTTCTTCCAGATTTGCCGCTGTATGGTCAACAGAAAGGGGGTTTTCCTTCTTTGCACATGATAAAACCAGGAGAAAAACAAGTGGTAAAGTTATATACTTCCTCATGGCAACCTCCCTTTAATGAAACTTGAAGGTAACAGAAACCCTCCAGTTCGTGAGATTCGTGAGATTTGAACATCCCATCACATCTATCTGGAGGGAGGGGAGAGGATTTATGCCAAATCCATAGAAATAATCCAGGGAAGGTTCTCTCCAGTCTTCGGTATTTGAAACACCATCTGTAACATCTGATGGATCCTCAAGCAAATCCTCATCAACGGTTCCATCTCCATACTCTATTCTACGTGTCTCGGGTTCCTTGTCTATTAACTGCTGAACCAGGGTGGAGGTGGTGTAGGTGAAGGAATACACCGCGCCGCATCTGAATGCAAAGTATTCTTTGATTCTCCACTCCATTCCTACAGGGAGGGTTATAGTATATCCTGCATAGGTGGTTCTCTCATGCCATCTCTCAAATGAAGAAGTGGTCATGACGTAATCGTCAGCATCGTTCTCCTCATTATCTCCATCATTATACTGCTCAAACGACCTTTCACTCCTTGCAATGGTATCCGTTCTCTCACCACTCCATGCCTGAAATCGAGCCCCAACTCCAAACGTGAGTTTTTCATCCCTCACGTATATACCTTTCCACCAGAAAGAAAAGCCTCTCTCCCCTGTACTTCCGTTGCCGAGTTCATCAACTATTGTGGTATCTATAAGGAACTCCTCCCCATCACCAAGCGTTGTTCTATCTTCATTTCTTGTCATATAATAGTATCTTGTGCTGTCCACAGACCCACCAGAGGTATAAAGACGCAATCCTATCTCCTGATGTGGCTCCCTTATATCTCCCAGTCTTGTCCTGAGGGTGAGGTAAAAGCCCCCTGTATTTAGAGGATCATAATCCCTTTCAACCACTTCATATCTCTCCACATCCACCTCGGGGTCCTCCGGGCTGAAGTCCTCCTCTTCGGTCCACCAGTAATCATAATTATCCTCGATATTTCTCTTTCTGTATCCGAGTTCTACTCCCACACGGGTTTTCTTATTCATGGCATACCAGAGGGACGTAAACACACTCCAGGAATTATTAAGATACTCTCCTGTCTCTGCACCCTCTCCACCGTATACATAAACATCCTCATTGAGGATAAGATCGTGATCTCTTATCGTGTCTGCGAGGGTATAATCAAACCATGTGTTCCTCATCCTGGACATGGTGAATCCAAGCCCCGCGCTTGCCGTTTTTGTAAGCAGACCCCCTATTCCAAGATAGATATCATCACTCCTGTATCTTTCATAGGCAGAAACCACGACATGTTCCTCGCTCATAAAGTCGTATCCATCCGCATTGTCCCTGTCCTCATAGTGAACATAGTAAATATCTCCCTCTCCATAAATCCAGTTTCCGTATCTGTCCACGTATCCGGTAAAGAGAGGATTTTCCTCACTGTAACTATTGTAAATTCCCGCAAGATGTAAGGTACCGAATGTGGTCTTCCCCCCTATGAGGTAGGTCCCCAGCGAGGTATTGTTAAAGAGTCCTTCGGTTGTGGTGACCAGGTTGGAGAGGTTCGTGTACAGCCTTCCTCCCTTCACCCAGACCATTCTTCCGGGGTCCAGGATGAAGTCGTAGTCATCCTCAAGCAGGGTTCCGGTTGAGATGTTTCTGAAGGACTGGGGAACATACCCGAAGAGAACTGCTCCTGCAAGTAAAAGGAGAGCAAGACGTCTCATAAAAACCTCCTTTCTAAGTGTTTCTCCATACACCTTCGTAATGGATTATTTCCTTTCTTTCATCCACCATCAGTATAACATCATATCTTATTTTCCGGCGATTGTAAAGCCCTTTTGATAGAAGATATGCCTGGGATGCCCTGACCACTCTTTTTATCTTCTCCGGGGTTATTGCCTCTTCAACCGGTGCAAATTCTTCATTTTTTCTACTCTTAACCTCAACAAACACAATTGTATCACCTTTCTGTGCAATAATATCTATCTCCCAGTGTTTGAACCTGTAGTTTCTTTCAAGTATTCTGTATCCCTTCCTTTTAAGATACCTTACCGCCCTGTCTTCTCCCTTTTTTCCCTTCAATAACCTCCCGGACCGGGCGGTACGAGCGCCTGTGAATCTCACAGGGTCCAAACCTCCTCAGTGCCTCAAGGTGCTCCGGGGTGGGGTACCCCTTGTTTTTTGCAAATCCATACAAAGGGTACCTTATATCACAGAGTTCCATTATCCTGTCCCTTATCACCTTCGCAACCACGGATGCTGCACCCACCGCAAGGGAACGTGCATCTCCCTTGACAAGGGAAACTGTCTTTACAGGAAGGTCTATCTTGAGGGCATCCACAAGAAATACATCAGGATAAAATGGCAGAGTCATGAGTGCGCGATAGACTGCCTCCTCCGTCGCCCTGAGAATGTTTATCCTGTCAATCACACATGCATCCACCATCCCCACCCCTATGGCAATTGCATGCTCCTCAATCCTTTTGAAAACCTCCTCTCTTTTTTTAGGAGAAAGGGACTTTGAATCCCTCACCCCCTCTATCTCAACACCCGCAGGTAAAATCACTGCAGCCGCAACAACAGGTCCTGCAAGAGGTCCTCTTCCTGCCTCGTCTATCCCCCCAACCCAGTCCACCCCTTCCTTCCAGAATTCCTCATCAACCCATCTCATCCTCTCTTTTCCTTTACCTTTGCTGCCTTCCCCTTCCTCTCCCTCAGATAGAAGAGGCGCGCCCTTCTCACCTTTCCACGCCTCAGGACCTCTATCTTTGTAACATTGGGAGAGTAGAGGGGGAAGATTCTCTCAACCCCAATTCCCTGGGATATCTTCCTTACCGTGAAGGTCTCCCTTATTCCGCTTCCCCTTCTCTGGATTACCGTTCCCTCAAACTTCTGTATCCTCTTCTTTCCTCCCTCCTCAATCAGATAATGGACCCTCACGGTATCACCCGGTCCAAAATCAGGAATCTCCTTCTGGGGCATCTCCTTCTGTTCAAATACAAGAATGGGGTCCATCCTTTTCCTCCTTCAGTTTTTCAAGGATTTTTTTCTCTTCCTCTGTGAGTTCCGCATGTTCAAGCAGGTCAGGTCTTCTCTCAAGTGTCCTCTTTAAGGATTCTTTCATCCTCCACTTTCTTATCTCCTCGTGATTTCCAGAAAGCAAAATCTCAGGAACCTTCATTCCCATGAATTCCCTGGGTCTCGTGTATAAGGGAGCCTCAAGCAGATTTCTCTCAAAGGAGTCAGTATCAACCGAATCCTTATCCCCAACAGCACCAGGCAGCAATCTCACCACTGCATCCACAAGAACAACTGCAGCAGGTTCACCACCCGAAAGAACGTAGTCTCCTATGGAAAGTTCCATGTCAACAAAGGATGTAACCCTCTCATCCACTCCCTTGTATCTTCCACAGATTATAACAAGATGCTCACACTGTGAAAGTTCCCTCGCGAGTTTCTGGGTAAAGGTCCTTCCCTGAGGAGTAAGAAGTATCACCAGTTCCTTTCCATCCCTCACCGACTCAACCGCTCTCCATATCGGCTCCACCTTCATCACCATTCCGCTTCCGCCGCCGAAAGGGTAGTCGTCAACGCTCCGGTAGGGGTCTGATGTAAAGTCCCTTATGTTAACTGTTCTTATCTCCACCAGCCCCTTTTCCCTTGCCCTTCCCACAATCCCGCATGAAAAGGGTCCTTCAAAGAAGGAAGGGAAAAGGGTAAGGATGTGTATCTTCATAAAAAGAAGAGGGGGAGAGTTTACTCTCCCCCATTCTTTAAAAGGGATGGATCAGGGCTCGAGGATTTCCAGAACCGCCCTCTTCCCGGACTTCATCGAAGCAGCGGTGATGATAGTCCGGAGAGCCTTGGCGGTCTTACCCTCTTTCCCGATGATCTTGCCTATGTCACCGGGTCCGACCTTGAGTTCGTAAACAACGGTCCTCTCCCCGGCAATCTCCCTGACCTCAACCTGATCAGGATTGTCAACAAGGGCTTTTGCAATGTGTTCAATCAGTTCCTTCATCGTTTCTCACCTCCTCCTTTGAGGTTTCTCCTTTTTCCTTCTGCCATCTCTTTACAAGGACCTTGACAGGATTGGATAACTGGGCTCCTTTCTTCACCCACTCCTGAAGCCGGTCCATTTTGATGTGAAGATTCTCATTTCTGGGATCGTAGTATCCCAGTTTTTCGATAAACTTACCATCGCGAGGTGCTCTCGCATCAGCAACAATTATCTGATAAAAAGGTGCGTTGGTCTTTCCTGCTCTCCTCAGTCTTATCCTTACCCCAATCCATCACCTCCTTATTTTCTGAGTTGACTTTAAATTTATACACAATTTTTTGATTTTGTCAAGTAAACCTTGACAAACCCTCAAAAATTTATTATTAAATTCGTGAGCCGAGGTAGCTCAGTTGGTAGAGCACGGGACTGAAAATCCCGGTGTCGGTGGTTCGATTCCGCCCCTCGGCACTTTTTAAATAATAACCATGCTTCTACTTTTTGCAGCAACAGCGGTAAAGGTTTCACCTGGAATTTACCTGGGAACCCCGACGGGATTGACCCTCAGGGTGCCTGTAAAAAAACTTACCTGGGTGGATGGAATGGCAGGATGGTACGCATGGGGAGGCGTATCCGTGCATGCAAACTTTGTCTTTGGAAATTACATGAAGGTTGAGGGGATAGAACAGGGGAACTTTTATTATTATCTTGGAGGCCGGGGGGCTGTGTGGGGATGGAGTGGAGAACTTGACATTGCAGGGGGATTTGTTGGGGGTATTGGTTATTCCATTGCTCCATTTGATTTTTCATTTGAGGTTGCACTTCTCATGAGGGTCTATCCCTCTGTATCTCCTGAGACTGCAGGAGGAATCGCAATCCGATGGATAGGTGAGAAATGACAAGGGAAGAGGCACTGAAATTGATTCAGGAAAAGGTAAAAACAAAAAATCTTGTAAAGCACATGATTGCCGTTGAGGCATGTATGAGAAAACTTGCAGAGAGGCTTGGAGAAGACCCGGAGATGTGGGGGCTTGCAGGATTGCTGCACGATATAGACTACGAGGTCACAAAGGACAAACCTGAGGAACACGCAAAGGTAGGGGCAGAATGGCTCCGTGAGATGGGATTGCCTGAGGAAATCGTAAATGCCGTGAGAAGACATGCTGGAAGGGATGAGAAGCCAGTTGAACCCATGGATATTGCACTCTATGCAGCAGACCCGCTGACAGGATTGATTGTTGCCTCTGCCCTCATGCATCCATCAAGGTCTTTGAAGGGGATGGACAGGGATTTTGTCCTGAGAAGATTTAAAGAGAAAAGATTCGCAGCAGGGGCAAACAGGGAACAGATAAAAGAGTGCGAGCGTCTCGGACTTTCGCTTGAAGAGTTTATTGATATATGCCTTGAAGCAATGAAGGAGGTAAGTGATGCTCTTGGCCTTTAGTCTCTTTTCTGCCTTCATGAGTCCACCCGACGACAGGTGGATTGCAAAGGATAAAGGATTGCATTTCATCTGTTCCTTTGCAATAGTTGGGCTTTCCTATCACTTTTATCACTGCCAGCTTGGAAGACCAGAAGGGGAATCAAAGGTAGTTGCCGTTTCATTTACAGGGCTGGTTGGCATTGGGAAAGAGGTTTATGACTCATTCATAAAGAAGAAAGGGGCAAGCTGGAAGGACCTTGTGTTTGATGCCCTGGGAATTGGAGCAGGGATTCTTTTCTTTACATGGGAGATAAATAAGGAATGAGGGTATTCATATCAAGACCTGTTCCCCAAGGCTGGCTCCATTTACTGCATGGAAAGGTGGATTATGAAATATTTCCCGAGGATAGATTGCTCTCAAAGGAAGAACTGAAAAGACACCTTTCCGAGGTTGATGGGGCCATAGTAATCCTTGCGGATAAGATTGATAAAGAGGTTATGGATGCGGCACCGAATCTGAGGGTTATCTCAAACTATGCGGTTGGATACGATAATATAGATATTGAGGAGGCAACCCGAAGGAAGATAATGGTAACAAATACTCCCGATGTTTTAACCAATGCAACCGCAGAACTCGCACTTGCGCTTCTCTTTGCCGTGGCAAGGAGGGTTGTTGAAGGGGATAGATTTACAAGGGAAGGAAGATTTGAGGGATGGTCCCCTGTTCTTCTGCTTGGAACTGAGATAAAGGGGAAAACGGTGGGGGTTATAGGTGCAGGAAGAATAGGGAGAGAGTTTGCAAAAAAGGCACATGCACTGGGAATGAAGGTGATTTATTATTCACGAACAAGGAAGGAGGAACTTGATAAAATCGGGGCAGAATTTGTATCCTTAGAGGAACTTTTAAGGCGCTCGGACTTTATTTCAATCCACCTTCCCTTGACCCCTGAAACCCATCATCTCATAGGTAAAAAAGAGATAGAAATGATGAAACCCGATGCAATTCTCATAAATACGGGAAGGGGAGCTGTTATTGATGAAATGGCGCTTGCAGATGCACTCAAAAGAAAAAGGATTAAGGGAGCGGGGCTTGATGTGTATGAATTTGAGCCGGGAATAACCCGAATTTTGCTTGAACTTGAAAATGTTGTTCTCACTCCCCATATAGGAAGTGCGACCGAGGAGACAAGAAAAAGAATGATGGAGGTTGCCTGCGAAAATCTGCTCTGCGCGCTTGAGGGAAAAACCCCCCCAAATCTTGTTAATCCTGAAGTTTTATCTTGACAAAAGAAAAATTCGGATTATAATATCGTTGAAAGCCGGGGTGGCGGAATTGGCAGACGCGCACGTTTGAGGGGCGTGTGGGTTTATCCCGTAGGGGTTCAAATCCCCTCCCCGGCATTTTTTATTTATATACTCAGTGCAACCCCCAGGAGTATTGAGATTCCCATTCTTGCGCTTTCTCCCTCCTCTCGTGGCAGGATGTAGTTGAATCTCACCTCAGGAATTGCATTTATCATCAGGTCCCGGAAGAGCATAAGCTGATAAATCAGATGGAAGTTCACGCTTCCATTTCCTATTCCACTGAATCCAAGTCCCCCTCCAAACATGTGTGAGAACCTTCCGCTTTTTATTGCACGGAATATATCCACATCAAGATTCAGATCCGGTTCGGGTCCCCAGAAAAGATAGGCATTTGCATCCACTGCAAAGGGCTCGCTCAGGAAGAGAACCCCGCATCCAAGACCTCCCCCGTAAAGCCCTTCTTCCGTGGAATAACCACTTACAGGATAAAGAAAACCAACCTTTCCCGAAAAGGCAAGTTTCCATTCCTTCTCTCCCATGGAGAGAAAGGAAAAGAGAAGCCACCACATAAAACACCTCCTTTTTTATTCCTCCACCTTTATCGTTCTTTCAAACGGGATGCTTTCAGGGGTTATTATGTAACGTTTGACCTTCTGGGTTGTTGTCTTTGGTAATTCTTCCTCAACCACCATTATTCTTCTTATTCTCTTGTAATCCGCAAGATGCTCGTTTATCTTCCGCACTTCTTTTCTCAACAATTCCTTTATCCTTTCCTCATTCATTCCAGGTATCTCGTTTCTTATCTCATCAAAATTGGGATGGATAACTGCAACAAGCTGTCCCTCACGGGATATGACAAGGGTCTCAAGAATGAACGGGGACTCAAGCAGTTTTTCCTCTATCTCCTCTGGATATATGTTTTTACCTCCCATTGTCACAATGACCGACTTCTTTCTTCCGGTTATATAAAGATATCCATCTTTATCAAACCTTCCCATATCTCCGGTTAAGAACCATCCGTCTTCTGTTATTACTTTCTTTGTCTCCTCTGGATTTTTGTAATATCCCTTCATCACCAGGTCTCCCCTCACCGCAATCTCCCCTATCCCATCCTTATCCGGGTCAACAATTTTTACCTCAACCCCGGGAAGTGGTAGTCCAACACTTTTATTCCTTGGAGCCTCGGGAGGATTTACGGAAACAACGGGAGATGTTTCAGAAAGACCGTATCCTTGAAGTACTGGAAACCCCATAAATTCAAGGAAGGAAGAGACAAACTCTGGAAGGGCAGCCCCACCGGACACAAGATACCTGAGTTTTCCCATTCCCATCTCCTCTCTCACCTTTGAGAATATTCTCTTTCTTATGCCTGCTGGAGCAAGTTTCAGGCTTTTCACAAATCCACGCTTAAGAGCGGGCAGTTTCTCTATTTCTTTCTGTATCCTCTTTACCATTTTCTCAAGGATAAGGGGAACAACCGTCATTATCTGCGGTTCTGAATCCCTTAAATCTTCTCTCAGTTCATTTGGTTTTAAAGACCTTGCAAGCGTCATTGTTGCACCAACCGTAATCCCTGCCAGGATGTTTGTGGTAATGGGAAATATGTGATGAAAGGGAAGCATGCAGAAAATCCTGTCTCCCGGATATATTTCAAGGACCTGAAGGAAGGAATCTATGTTTGAACCAACATTCCTGTTCGTTAAAACCACTCCCTTTGAATTTCCTGTTGTTCCTGAGGTAAAAAGTATGAGCAATTCATCATCAAGGGAAATGGAGGGAAGCATGGCATCCCCTTCAAATTCCATTACGCTCTCAAGCGGGATTATATCTCTTAAAGATGGAATGTTGTCCCTGTTTATTTCAACCGATGAGGAGGCGAAAACAACCGATGTTTCTGCAATATTGAGAAAGTGCTCTATTTCCTCTCTTGTTAATCTTGCATCAAGTGGGACAGCAACGGCTCCGGTGTAGAAAATTCCCAGGAAGGCAACCACCCATTCGGGGGAATTTTCACCAACGATTCCAACCCTGTCTCCCTTTCCAACTGCAAGTGACCTCAATTTCAGGGATACCGCCTTCACATGTTTCAAAAGTTCAGCCTCGGTCCATCGCTTCCATCCCCCTTCTTTCTTTATCTCCATAGCAACAAGGTCAGGATGGGATTCAACCACATCCATGAAAAACTCTATGGGTGGGCGAATCCCGATGGATGGTTTAAGATGCCTGCGCTTTAAGGGCATGAACAAAGACCTCCATCTCTTCTCTGGTTCTCTTTTCAGTAACCGCAACAAGAAGTCTTTTTTCCCATTCCTTTTTGAATCTTCCCAGGTCAACCCCGGGAAGTATTTTTTCTTTCATGAGTTTCCTCACAACCTCGTGTGCAGGTATGCTGAGTTCCACGACAAATTCCCTGAAGAAGGGTTTATAAAGAATCTTAAACCCCTCCTCCTCAAACCTCCCTGCAAGGTAATTTGCCTTTTTTGCACACTGCTCTGCAACCTCCCTTATGCCATTCTTTCCCATCAGTGCAAGATAAACACATGCAGCAAGGGCACAGAGTCCTTCATTCGTGCATATGTTTGAGGTCGCCCTCTCCCTTCTTATGTGCTGTTCCCTGGTCTGGAGGGTCATAACAAATCCTCTGTTCCCATCCCTGTCCACGGTTTTTCCTATAATTCTTCCCGGCATCTGCCTTATGTATTCCCTTTTTGCCGTAAATATTCCCAGGAATGGACCACCAAACGATGCAGGAATTCCCAGGGGCTGTCCCTCTCCTGTTGCAATATCCGCGTTGTATGCACCCGGAGGTTCAAGGACACCGAGAGAAATCGGGTCAACTGAGACGATGAGCAATGCACCTTTTGAATGCACAATTTTCTCTATCTCAAACACCTCCTCAAGCGTTCCGAAGAAGTTTGGATGCTGGAACACGAAGGAGGATGTATTCTCGTCCATGAGTTCTGAAAGTGCATCAAGGTCTGTTTTTCCATCCTTTTCAGGAACTTTCACAAGTTCAAATGGAGTATTGAAGAGATAGGTCTCTATGACCCGAAGGTAATAGGGATGAACTGTCCCGGAGAGGAGAACCCGGTTTTTCCTGTTTATCCTCCTTCCCATGAGGATTGCCTCAGCAAGTGCGGTTGCGCCGTCGTAAACTGAGGCGTTTGACACATCCATCTGTGTCAGTTCGCATATCATGGACTGGTATTCATAGATTGCCTGAAGGGTCCCCTGGGATACCTCCGCCTGATAGGGGGTATAGGCGGTGTAGAACTCCGGGCGGAGCAGAATGTGGTTTACAGGGGCGGGAATGTAGTGGTCGTACGCACCTGCACCCATGAAGCATATATATTCATCAAACGAGGCATTTTCCTTTGAGAGTTCGCGCAGGATTTTCCATGCCTCGTATTCAGATACAGGAGGAGGGAGGTTGAGTTCTCCTTTAAATCTCAGTTCCTCAGGGATGGGGGTTAAGAGTTCCTCAAATGAAACCCCCATCTTTTCAAGCATTTTTTTTCTTTCTTCCGGGGTTATGGGAATGTATCCGCTCATTGTCCTATGTGTTTTTTGTATTGGTCTGCTGTCATGAGTTCCTTCAGTTCATCAGGATTCTCCATCTTTATCTTTACCATCCATCCCTCACCGTAGGGATCAGAGTTCACAACCTGGGGGCTTGTTTTGAGATTCTCATTTACCTCCACTATCTCCCCGCTCACAGCTGCGTAAAGGTCCGCAACGGTCTTCACCGCCTCTATGGTTCCTATTGCCTCTCCCTTTTTTACCTTTCTTCCAACCTGGGGGAGTTCAACATAGACAATGTCAGAAAGTTCGCTCTGGGCATAGTCTGTTATCCCTTCCGTTGCTATATCTCCCTCAACCCTTATCCACTCATGGTCCTTTGAATAATAAAGTCCATCCGGGATGTTCATCCTTACCTCCTATTTGTGTGATGCGTTTTTCCAGAAGGGAGGCTTGATTATCACTGCGGGTTCCCTTCTTCCCCTTATATCCACCTCTATTTCAGTTCCAGGTTTACTGTCCTCTATCCTCACGTATCCCATCCCTATCCCTTTTTCAAGTGTTGGGGAATAGGTCCCGCTTGTCACCTCCCCTATTCTTTCATCTCCCTTATATATGGCATACCCGTGTCTGGGTATTCCCTTCCCTTTCATCTCAAATCCAACAAGTTTCCTCTTTATCCCCTCTTCCTTTTGACGGAGGAGGGCTTCCCTTCCTATGAAGTCTCCCTTGTTGAACTTTGTAATCCAGGAAAGACCGGCCTCAAGCGGGGTTGTATCCCTGGTTATATCATTTCCATAGAGGCAGTACTTCATCTCAAGCCTCAGGGTATCCCTTGCACCAAGTCCGCAGGGTCCTATATTTTCATCCTTTCCAAGTTCCATAATTCTATCCCATATTTTGCATGCCTCTTCAGGGTCTCCGTAGAGTTCAAACCCGTCCTCTCCGGTGTATCCTGTTCTTGAAAGCAAATACTTCTTTCCCTCTATCTCAACCTCGGTTGCGCGATAGTATCCGAGTTCCTCTATGGGTTCTTTCACCAGTTTTTTCATCACCCTTTCCGAAAGGGGTCCCTGGATTGCAAGCTGGAATGTTCTGTCACTTGTATTTTCTATCTCCACGTTCCCTCTTTTATTCTCCTTTATCCATTCGTAGTCCTTTTCCGTGTTTGCCGCATTCACAACCAGGAGGAATTTATCGGGCAGACGGTAAACAAGGAGGTCATCAACAATTCCCCCATCAGGATAGCACATGGCGGAGTACTGAACCTGGAAGAGCTCAAGTTTTGAGGCATCGTTTGTTGTTATGTAGTTTACAAATTCAAGGGCATCGGGACCTTTTATTTCTATTTCTCCCATGTGGCTCACATCAAACACGCCAACCCCTTTCCTCACCCTGAGGACCTCATCTATAATGCCCGTATACTGAATGGGCATGAGAAAACCGGCAAATTCAACAATTTTTGCCCCGTATTCCAGATGTTTCTCATAAAGAGGTGTGCGCTTTGCCATCCATACCTCCGTTTTTTCCCGATTATAGATAAAAGGGGGAAAATGTCAATTGAAAAGACTTACCGCAGGAAATTCAGAAAGGTCTTTAACTTGTCCGGTTTTTGGGAAAAATGCGGGAACACTTTTCATATATTCTCTATATGAATCCCCAAAACACATAATGAGTTCCATTTCCTCCACAAAATCCGCACCAGAGGTCATAAGAGATTTTAAAACCATCCTTATTCCCAGCAAAGAAAGCAAAACCGAGAGAACCACTCTTACCCCGAATACCGGTTTTGCACAGGATTTGAGATATTCTTCAAGCGGAACCGCAAGGAATGAAAGTCAGAAGGAACGGAATGGTATGAAAAGGGGGGGAGGGAAACCCTCCCCCTTGCCTCAGAATGAGAGTTTCGCCCTCAGGATGGCTCCCCGGAAGTCCTCAAGTCTGTCAAATATCGTTCCTCCCTCTCCCTCACCATAGAAGTACCCGGCCTCCACCTGAATATTATCCGTGGGATGATACTCCACGGATGGAGAAACCATCCAGCCAAGGGAGTCATCCCTCATCTCCACCCCACCATTCAAAGCCACTTTGAGTTTATCATCAAACAATGTGTATTCAAGCCTCCCCATGACAAAGTCTCCCAGGTTCCTCCCCTCTTCCTTTCTCTCAAACGGAAGTCCATGCGCATACTGCACATTTATGTAAAGGTCGTGCCAGGAATAGTCAAACCCGAATGTTCCCTTCCAGTAGGAAGGAAGGGTATCGGATGCAGCATACTGGGGTCCAATGGGAGAAACATCAACCCAGGTGGTGCATACCCCATCAGGTATAAAGTAGGCAACCTCTCCCCAGAGACCAACAGAGAAAAGTTCTCCTGCGAAGTCAAACCCGAATACCTTCTCCCTTGAGAAGGAATAACTGAAGAGATAGGGAAGCTGGAGAGTATCCACATATACATGAGCAAGATAGGGAAAGTCGTCGTATCCATCAAAGTAGGAAAGAGAGAAGTCAAAGTTGAAGAGATTTCCCTTGAACTTCACCGCATACTGCATGTTTTCAGGTCTTGCCTCAGGATACTCAACAGGTCCTGGAGGGATGGTAACTATTCCATCCTGTGGAAGGAGGGCGGGATGGAATATGGGAAGCAGAACACCGGTAAGGGAAAAGTCACCCACATAGTAGGAAAGCATTACAGCCTCGGTCGGGATATGCTCACCGAAGTTTATGGGATTTGAGAGGTCATCAGGATTGAGATTATCAGTGGGATTGAGCTTGTCCGCAGTTCCCCATGATATTCTCTGCTTTCCTGCCTTGAGGTCAAGATTCTCTATAAGAAAGTCCGAAACCTCAAAGTATGCCTCATACACGGAAAGGTCGTAGGGATAAAGATTTTCTCTTGCTCCCATCTCTCCCGTAACATCGTAGAATCTGAGGTCAAAGGAGAAAAGACCATAGAGGTCTCCCTGTCCTGTGGTTGCCTCAACCCTGAGGGTATTGAAGATGGGGTAAAAACTCAGGGTGTCATCAACAAGAATCCAGCGGTTGAGTTCAAGATACCCTGAAAAGCTGAGCGCAAGCAGAAAAAGCATATCCACCTCCTTTCTATCTGTACCTCTTCAGGTTCCTCTCCGTGAATATGTTATCGGAGAGACCCTGGTCAAACTTGACATCCTCCAGTTTCATTATCGTTTTGTGGCCTGTCTTGAGGTTTTCCATCACAAGTTCCTCAAAGGTCCAGTAGTTCCCCACCTTTTTCTCCTTCTTCATGGTCATCTCCTTCTCCTTGTCGCCCTTCTTTCCATAAAACTCCACCCTCTTCACGAGATAGTTGGACTTCTTCACCTCCATTATGAGTTTTGAATATGAAACATCGGCACCGGGCTTCGGGGTGAGTTCAAGAACCCAGGTTGAGTCAGTCTCACTTATTATCTTCCCATCCCACTTTTTCTTATAGTCAGAAGAACCTATGTCCTCATAGGAGAAATCGGAATTCATAAAGGACTCCTTCTTTGCATGAGATGCAATCCTCCTCACCTTTTTGAAGGCAGGCATGAAGAGGTACATCCTCTCGTCAGAAAGGGAGAGAAATCCAACGCCCTTCACCTCATCCGGGGCAAGGAACCTTATGAGTTTCTTCTCCCCCCGCTGCCACATTCTTATCTTCCTTTCCTTCTTTTTTCCATTCCTGTCAACAAGCACCATTATCCCAACGCTCTCCCTGTCTCTGGGAGCATTCATAATGCTGTCAACCTTTGCAAGGATGTCGTTTCCGGTAAGGGAAAGAAGTAAAAGTATCATACCTCACCTCCTTTCAATGTAGGAAGGTTTGTAGTAAAGAAGTAGGGCAGGGAGGAGCATGAGCGCAGAAAGTGAACTCACAAGCATGGTGAAAGAGACCAGCATTCCAAATCTCACAAGGGGTATAAGGCTTCCTCCAAGGAGGGCAAGGAATCCCATCGTAACTGAGATTGCATTCACCATGATTGCAACGCCTGTCGTTTCAAGGGTCCTCTTTAAGGATTCTTTAAGGGATTTCCCTCTGAGGTGCTCCTCCCTGAAACGATGGGTGAAGTGGATGGTGTAGTCTATTCCCATACCTATGGCAAGGGATGCTATCATCATGGTTGCGTTGTCAAGGGGAATTTTAAGATATGCCATGAGTCCAAAGTTGAGAAGGATGGTGAAGACTATTGGGATGAGGGAAAATAGAGAACCCTGAAGGGAGCGGAGTTGCCAGAGAATCATTAAGAAGACAAGAAACAGGGCAATGACAAGGGATTGAATCTGGTTTTTGAGCAATTTTCTGTCAAGCCTCACCTGTATTCTCGGAAATCCGGTCTGGATAACCTGAGGAGAGGATATGGATGGAAGTTTAACCGTGAAGTAATAAAGGTCTCCCTTTATTCTTTTCTCATCCTCAAAAGAAAGTTTCCTTCCTCCGGTTATATTCGCATACATCGCATCTATCCTATTTTCCCTTTCCTCATCCTCAAGTCTCACCTCTATATCTTCAATAAGATACTCCACATCCTCAGGAGGATAACCTGAAAGAAGCTTCTTTATACCTTCAAAATCACGCCTCAGGGAAAGTTTTATCACCTTATTTTTGAGATAGGGAGGAAGTTCAATCATCGCCTCACTGCTCTCCAGGTACTTTTTTACCTCCCTTCCGGTAAGTGGTGGAGGCTCAACCTGAAGCATCTCCTTTTTCACCTCAATCCCACACCTCTTTGCATCCTCCTCAAGCATCTCCCAGGCAATATCACGTGGAGGAGTCCTGAGTATCTTCTCCGCCTCGGCAACCACTTTCCTTATCTCTCCTGTGTTGTCCGTTCCAACCGCAACCTCAATCGTTGCCTCCTTCTCCTCATCGTCCACCATCATGGAGAGAATGTCCTGCCCCTCCAGGAAAAACCAGAGATTATCAACCTTGTCCCGGGTTTCCGGGACCGCATATATCCCATTCAGATTGTAATTCACCTCTGCGAGCATGGAGGCAATGGACCTGCTCCTCACAGCATGAGGAAGCCCTCTCAGTTTTTTCTCAAGATAGAACATGTATATCAGGGTCTCAGGAGACCTTATATCCCCCTTCACATCAACAACTATTGGATTTGAACCACCAAACTTGTGGAAAACAATCTCATTTGTCTTCCTTACCTCACTTTCCGGCCTGAAGTATTCGGTAAGATTCACCGCCCTTGTTATCCTGGGTATCCCTGCTATGGAGGCGATGGCAAGGGTAAAGGCAACAGCAATTATAACCTTTTCCCTCCTCACAACAAAAAGAGAAAGAGAATCCATAAAACGTTTTGCAACCGTATGCTTTACCTCCTTCTTCTTTCTTATATGCATTGCACCAAGGAGGGTGGGGATTATGATGATGGAAAATATAAGGGCGAAAAGGACTCCAAGTCCGGAGAAGAGCCCGAATTCCCTTATCTGCCTCATGTCTGCTGTGAGGAAGGATAAGAATCCTGCAAGGGTTGTTGCCCCTGCCATGATAACGGGCTTCCCCACGGTCTTTATGGTCTTCACAATGTCCTTTTCCTCATAGAACCTGTTTATCACATGTATTCCGTATGCAGAACCTATGGATATAAGCAGAACGGGCATGATGTTTGAGACAAGGCTCAGGTCAACTCCGGTTATGCTCATCAATCCCACACTCCACACGGTTGCAATAAGGACGCAGAGTAGGGGTAAAAAGACTCCTGCTCCTGTGTGGAATCCTAAGAAGAGAACTATCATAACAAGAACAATGGTTATGGGCATGAGTTTTTTTATATCTCCGGTTATCATCTTATTCACAAAATGCATGACCGCGGGCAGTCCTCCATAGTAGGTCCTGAGGTCCCCTTTGAGTTTTTCGGTTGTCTTTATTATCTCCTCACCAACCTTCATCCGGTCATATCCCTCAAGAACCTTTATCATTATTGCCGTATATCTTCCATCCTCAGAGACAATGGCACCCCGGTACATTTCCCTGCCCATTACATATTCCTTCAATCTTTCCAGTTCTTTTTTATCCTCCGGAATTTCCCCCTCAATGAGATTACCGACCTCAATCCCGTCCTCTATCTTTTTTATATCTATCATGCTCACGAGAGACTGGGTGAATCCAACACCTTCTATTTCCTTATATGCGTCTTCAAGTTTCTTTATCGTTGAGAGGACATGATGGGAGAAAATACTGTCACTCTCTATTATCACAAGAACAAGGGTGTTTCCCCCAAACTTCTCCCCTATCTCCTTGTAAACCTTCACAACCGGGTCATTCTGAGGAAGAAAACTTATAAGGTCAGAATTGACCCCGACCTTCGGAACAAAATAACCAAAAACGAGCGTGAGTATAAAAACAACCGCAACCGCAGGCCTTCCCCTTCTCTTCACCCACTCCGCAAATCGCTCCACAGCTCACCTCCTTTTTGTGCATTGCATAAAATATAAGAGATTTTTCCGGTTTGTCAAGAGGGGATTAATGGAATGGGAGAAGGAAGGGGATAGAAAGAGAAGGATGGCTTTCCTTTCTCTCTTCTTCCGGAGGGAGTAAATCCCAACGGTCTCCCGTGAAATCATAGCCTTCATATTGTGGATCGTTTGTTTCGAATCTCAAAACCTTCTGTCTTACCAGTCCGACACCAGGGGCATAATATTCGGCTATTTTAAAGTTCTGATAATAAAGATGGGAATAAGAGGTATATTTAAGCATGTAATTGACTTCTATTTCAATACAGTCGTCGTATTCTTTCTTGAAAACAGTAACTCTTTTTCTTCCGGTAATTTCATAGTGAACCTTGAAATCCACATATTTCCTTTCATAATGAAGCTCCACATCCCACTCGTTACCAAGAATAAACGGAATCTCATACAGAAGCACCCATTCATCAAGGGTTTCGTCATATTCGGTAATACTGGTATCATCAACAGCCCATGTCGCAAGGTAGGAAAATCCTGCAGCTGGAACGGACATTTCAATATCAAATATCTTTCTTCCATCTTCCTCTTTTTCAAAAAGCACTCTAAAGTAGTAATAAATCCCCGGCAAATAATCCCGATAAGAATAACTGTAATACCGGTAACACATCTCCATTCCTTCATATAAAGGCATATACTCATATTCCCCTTCTATGGTTTTCAAAAGAGGAGTGAGGGGATTTTCGCTCATACAGGAAATGAACAGAAGAGAAAAAAACCACATTTTTTTCATATTCTCCCCCTTATCCTTATACCCACACTGTAAAAAGAAATCCGGTCAAAAAAGGTGTAGGTTCCCTCAAGCTGAAGATTAACAAACCTGTTGAACACAAGGAACGCATAACCTCCCGAAATCTCTCCTCCACGAATATCTCCTTCCTCCAGTCCTTCTTTATAACTCACTCTTTCCTTCGTTTTGACTATCGCATATCCTATGTGTACACGAGATATTCTCACTCCTATACCTGCCTTCATCATCTGATTCAGGGAGAGGGTGATAGGAGGGGTTCTTTTCTCAAAATCTGTTACTGCATACTCTCCATACACAAACCATCTTTTCCTTTCCAGCTCCACCCTGACTCCCCTTAAAAATCCGCTATTGAACCCCTCCGGTTCGATGGGAAATCCAGCACCTATGCCTCCAGAAATAGCAATAATGGAAAACACCTGGAGTATCATGATTTTATGTTACTCCTTTATATTCTCTTTGTCAAGACCCTTTCTCCATCGTAAAGGATAGTTGTTATTGAAGAAATGCGCCTTCTCCCAATCCTTTTCTGCTTCTTCCGACTTTCCCATAAGCCGGTATGCCTCACCCCTGAGGTAGTAGAAGTCCCCCACCGATGGCATGTTTTCTATAAGGTAATCAAATTCCTTCACAGCCTGGACATGGTCTTTCTTTATAAGGGCGTAGAGAGCATTGAAGAAAGTTTTCTGAATTCCTGAACCTGCCTTTTCTCTTCCCTGATTTACATCTCCCAGTGCATTTTCAGTTTCTCCCATGAAGTAATAAACCAGTCCCCTCCAGAAGTAAAGATCAGGTGAACCTCCCTCTTCAATAGCCCTGGTAAAATGAAAAACGGCACTATCACATTCTCCCTTCCAGAAATAGAGAAATGCAAGTTCACCATGTAACTGCGCCTTCTCTCCAAAAAATTCCCACAGTTCCCTTGTTTCTTTTATTGCTTCATCAAGCATGCCCGCAAGGGCATACATCCTCATTCTTTTACACCGCAATGGCATTTTAACCACTGAGTAACGCAGGGCAAGGGTCAGATCCTCTGCAGCTTTTCTGTATTCTCCCATCTCAAAATACACCATTGCTCTCCATTCATAAAAATCATGATTCTGTGGTTCCTTCTCTATTGCTTTTGTATAGTACTGAAGGCAAACCTCCCGCTCTCCCTTTGCATGGTAAATCTTCGCAAGATCCACATAATAAATTGACCGGTCGGGATTGATTTCTATCGCTTTTTCAATATCGCGCACGGCATCTTCATATCTTTCCATCCTGAAAGATGCCAGCCCTCTGAGCCTGTAAAGTTCGGCATTCTCAGGATATTTTTCCAGACATGTAGAGAATGCATGATATGCATCTTCCCACTTCCCTTCCATAAAATATATCCTCCCCTCTCTGCAGAGTTCCGGAGATGCACACCCTGAGAGAAGGAAAATCAAACATACCAGTTTTTTCATTTTTTCCTCCTTACAACAGGATAACATGGATTTAACCGGTGCGCCTTCAACCAGTCCTCATAAGCTCCTTTCTCATCTCCCAGAAGAAAACGAACATCCCCCCTTCTCGCATAGAATCCTGCCACGTCCGGTCTTTTTTCTATTGCAAGATTATAATATTTCAGGGAATTTCTGTAATCTCCTTCAGCAAAGGACAGCAAAGCTTGGATGCCGTATTTTACAAATTTTTCATTAAATACGCCCTGATATTCCTCTATAACTTTTTTCATCTTTTCCACATCCCCCATGTAATAACATGTAACTGCAAGATTATGGGCAACAACCTCACTTTCGTATTTCCTCAACCATCTTTCCCAGCATACATAGGCACTTTCAGGAACTCCCATCCAGAGAAAGACAAACCCTTTTGTGTAGTCGTCTTTCGCTTCCTTCAATGCCTCATCAAATCTTCCAGCCCAGCTCAGAATCTTTGCCTTTTCAAACCCAGAAATCTCATCCCCATTCAGTTCAATATACATCAAAAGGTCCCTAATCCCTTCTTCTGTTTTTCCCTCTTCCATAAGGATATTCCCTCTCAGCTTATACAAACTAACTGCCTGCGAATTTTTAAGTGCGCGATTGCACAGTTTAACTGCATTCTCATAATCCTTTCTCTTTGAATAGATTTTTATAACATACACAAGAGGAGTAACATCTGTTGTATCAAGCATCCATGCCTTCATGAAATCCTCAAGCGCCTTTTCTTCCTTTTCAAGATAGTAATAAGCACAACCCCGGAAAAGATAGAGGTCGTGGTCATTAGGGTGGGATTCCATACATTCTGTAATGGCTTCAATTGCCTCCGAGTATTTTCCTTCATGAAAAAGCCTTATACCCTCTTCCCTGCAAAGAGGAATCGCACATCCAGTAAATACACAGAAGAGAATCCATCCCCTCTGCATGAAAAAAGTATAGCATATCACCACATCTTTTTCAACCTTATTCCACGGTAGTAGTGTTTTAAAATCTGTTTGTATGAATATCCCTCTCTTGCCATCTCCATTGCACCAAACTGGCACATTCCAACCCCGTGCCCGAATCCCCTTCCTTTTATGTAAATTTTATTTCCCCTTGTCTCTATGTGAAAAAGGGTGCTTTTAAGAGAACCCCTCTTCGGGTCCCTGAACAATCTCCTTGCCCTATCCTTATCTATCCTGTATCTTTTTTTTGCGGTTGCAACCTCCACCTCCTTTATCCTTCCACTCCTCGTCCTCTTTCTTATCCTCACCCACCTCACCCTTCCCGGGTCCTCTCCGATTATCTCAGAAAGGTTTTTTCTTATAAGTGAAAAAAACTCCTCCTTTGAATAAACCCTCACCCAGTTAAAGTGGGGAGAAAACCTGCAGAAGGGCTTTCCCCTTTTTGAATCCCTCACGCTTCTGAGATAGGGAACGGGTTTACCATTCCACACATTCTCGTTGTCTTCCGTCCTTCCCCCGCACGTTGAGTGATACTTTGCATCTATGGGCTTCCCCCGGTAAACGGCAACCACTCCCCTCGTCTCCTCAACAGCCCTGTTTGTGAGGGGAGACTCAACCCTCACCCCCCCATAAACCTGGTCCTCAACCGTCGGAACCATGTCATAAGGCATGTTTCTTCTTATATGAGCAACCGCATAGGTTCTCGCAGCAACTGCCTGGGCCTTCAGTGCCTCTATCAGGTCCTCCCTCAGATACCCCATCTCAAGCGGAACAACCCCTTTAAGATAATCCTCCATTTTCACCTCGTTTATCACATATACATCCCCACCCACATTCTTAACCACAATCTCACCACGATATGCTCTTCCATTGAGATGAACAAATCCACGGATGGGAGAAAATCTCACCGGATATCGGGGATTTTTTACTCTTTTTTTCCCCTTCCATATAACCAGTGGATGAAACTTAAGATTTACCTCCCCCTTCAGTTCTGTCTTTCTTCCATCAATCTCCATTACAATCCCGAAATCCCCGGCAATTACTATTTTCTCAGGGTTTTTTAAAAGAAGAATCCTCACTGTGGGCTCTCCCCTTCCAGCTCCCGGAGGTGGAACACAGGAAAGAACAAGTAAAAAAGGTAGTATTTTACGCAGAGTCCACCTCCCTTAAAAACTCCCTCATGAATTCACAGTGGGTTCCCTCCCAGTAAAATTTTTTACATACAGGACAGTAATAGAATTCATCATGGGTTAAATACGTGTATTCTGGAACATTTCCCTTTGCCTTTTCCTTTGGAACCTTCTCAAGGGGAGTGTTGCACAGAGAACACCTTGTGAGCATCTCTGCGGGTGGAAAGTTTTTTCTTATCTCCTTCAACTGCTCCCTTATAAACTCTGAGGAAAGTAAAAATACCTTCACTCCCGGTGTTCCCGGCAAATGGGTATCTCTGGTTATTATTATCCTCCCCTCCTTCCTTGCCACCTCAATTAGCTTTCCCCTGTCGGTATCACGCATATAAAGGGTATCATACCCCAGAATCCTCATCCACCTCGCAAGCCTCCCGCACATGAAGTCAACAACAAATTTCACTTAAGCCCCCAGTTTTCAAGCAGTCTCTCTATCTCTCCTTCCGGTAAAGGTTTTGGTGTTCCAAGCAGTCTGGAAAGGAAAACGACCTTTGCAAGATACTCAATCCTTTCCGCCCTGAAATACGCCTCATCCAGGTCCTTTCCCGCTGCAAGGACACCATGATTTGCAAGAAGGATGGAGTTGTGGTTTAAAATGAGATCTGAAATACTCTTTGATAATTCAGGTGTTGAAGGGGTTGCATAAGGACTCACGGGGACTTTCCCGTTTGTAAGAACCGCCTCTGCAACAAGGGGTTCAAGGGGGATGTGGGTGACCGCAAATGCCGTAGCATAGGGAGAGTGGGTGTGAACCACTGCGTGAATATCCTTTCTCAACCTGTAAACCTCAAGATGAAGCCTGTATTCGGATGATGGCTTTCCCCTCCCGATAACCTCTCCCTCAGGCGAGATTTTTACAATCTCCTCAACCCTCATCTCCCCCTTGCTCACCCCTGATGGAGTTATGAGGATGTTTCCGTCGGGCAGTCTTGCGGAGACGTTACCATCAGTTGCAACAACAAGTCCCTTTTCATAGAGCTTTTTTCCAATCTCAACTATCTTTCTCCTCAGGATATACTCCACCCTTAACCTCCTCTATATATTTCCTCACAGCCCTTCTTGCCTCCTCAAGCAGATTCACATACACCTTTGCATGTGAGGGAATGTGCGGAGAAAACCCCAGGATATCGTGGACCACAAGAATCTGTCCATCGCAGTGGGGACCTGAACCTATGCCATAAACAGGAATTTCAAGTTTTTCCGTTATTTCCTTTGCAAGAGAAGGGGAAACGGACTCAAGGATTATTGAAAAAACACCGGCATCCTGAAGTAAAAGGGCATCTTCCATTATCTTTTTTCTTTCCTTCTCTGTTTTTCCAAACCTCCGGTATCCACCCCACTGCCTCACCCACTGGGGATTCAATCCAAGATGCCCCATAACAGGTATTCCTGAGTTTATGAGTGCCTTTATCTTATCCAGAACTTCCCTTCCTCCCTCAAGTTTCACCGCATCCGCACCCTCCTTCAAAAATCTTCCCGCATTCCTTACAGCCTCCTCACACGAAACCTGATAGGAAAGAAATGGCATGTCTGCAACCACCATAGCCCTCTCAACCCCTCTCCTCACTGCCTTCAGGAAAACAAGCATCTCCTCCATCGTAACAGGAATGGTATCCTCATATCCCAGGAGAACCATTCCAACGGAATCTCCAACAAGGATAACATCTATCCCTTCCTCATCCTCAATACGGGCAAGGGTATAATCATAGGCAGTGAGGAGAACAGCCTTTTCCTTCTTTTTTTTCTTTTCCAGGAGGGTCTTTACCGTTACCCTCACTTAATCCTTCCAACGAGTTTCAGTCTTTCTCCCACGCGAAGGTCTGTCTCCTCAACGGAAACTATGTATCCAACCGAGTAATTATCCCGGACAGAAAGAACCTGGATTTTTCCGCACGGTTTTATCGGGATTTGTTCATCCTCGGACTCCCGATAGATGAGGAAAACGTCTCCTGGTTTTACCTCCTGGTCTTTCCCGGGGACTATGTAAACCACATCAAATGGTCTGTATCTTGGCTTTTCCTCCCTGAATCCGGCTATTCTTCCCTCAAGCAAAATTCCCATGGGCTCAGGCGTCCCTGTGGGGAATTCGGGAAATTCTATCCTCGCAACCTTTGCTGGAAGGCTGATTGGAGCATACTGTGCAACCACCATCCCTGTGCTGGTGATTGAGTCCGTCTTTGTTATTCTAACCTTTCCAAGAATGAATACCTTTTTCCCGAGATATTCCCCGGTCTCAGGATTTGATACATCACCTCCGTAATCTATGATGGTCAGTATATCTCCCGGTTTTATCCCGTGTGAACCTCCAAGGTCAATCAGGACCTCATCGTGGAGTGTGGCTGCATTTTTCAAAACTCCCCTTGACTCCTTTATCTCTCCCTCGTGAATATCCTCAATCGTGAGAAATCCTGCGGTTTCAATAAGCCTTGTTCCCTCTGCATGGCTCATCCATATTCTTTCTATCTTTGTCTCCTTCACCAATGGCTTTTCCTCTTCCTTTTTCTGAAGAACGCTCACCACCTCTATTTTCTTTTCAGGTTCAACCTGGGGTGCCTCAACCGCCTCAGGGGTCGATATTCCTGCCTCTTTGGGCACCTCTTCTGCAGCCTCTTCTTTCTCCTGAGTTACCTCCTCCTTTGTCTCCTTTTTATAAGGTGGAATCTCAAGCCTCTGCCAGGGATATATGAGATTCGGGTCCCTTATTTTGTCCTTGTTTGCCTCGTAGATGATGGGCCATAAAAATGGGTCCTTGTAGAATTTTCCGGCAAGGTCCCACAGGCAGTCCCCTTTTTTCACAACGTATTCAAACGAAAAGAGGGGAAGAAACACGAGAAGTAACCATGAAAGTTTACGCATCTTTTCCCTCCTTTACCTTTGCATATTTTATTTTTAATTCCGCAATGATGGAATCAAGAAAGATGCTTTCCTCACGTGTGAGGTTTCCCTTTGTTTTCTCCTTCAGGACTTCAAGTGTTTCTATTGTATATCTCGCAAGTTCCAGGTCTTTCTGTTTTTTACCCGTTACCGGGTCCTCCACCAGCCCCATTGCCATGAGGGCACCGGATGCAAGTCTCACTATCAGTCCCTCAAAGGATGCCTTTTCCATACTTTAATTTTTACCAGATAAAATGAGAAAATGCAAGGGGTTATTTCAGGGTCGCAGGAGAATCTCAACTCCCATAACCAGCCTTCCATCCTTCATGTATTTTTCAATCCCAATATCGCATTTTAAATTCCTGTCAGGCAATTCAAGTCCAATTCCGCCTGCAATGTATTCTGTGTCTGGCTTCCTGCACCACCCTCCACGCAGAAACACAATTTCCCTCCACACATTCATCTCCATCCCTATCCGTGTATGAACGGAAGCCATATCAAATTTTTTAAAAACACTGTGGTCCACGCGATTTTCAAGCCCTAAGGAGAAATTTTCTCCCTTCCATGCAACCCCTCCTGTTATTACAGCCGACCTGATAAATTCCTTCCACAGAAAATCCTCACCTGTGTAAGACATATCAATGGTCATTCCTCCCTCCAGTTTTCTCCCTCTCCATAGAAAAAGTCCCTTCATTCCCCATCCAGTCCGGGAGCTCCTGGAATACTGTCTTCCTGAACCTCCAAGAAGGATTGTCAACCTGTCTCTTTCAAATCTTCCGTGCACCTGAATTTTTGCTGTTCTGGTTTCCGAGCTCCTGTATTCCTCTTCCACCCACTCTTCTTGTCGGGCTATTCCTCCTCCTATTTTAAATGAAGGAAAGACAGCAAACTGAACTCCCGCCTTTACCAGGGACACGGAGTGGGCATAATTTTCGCTCCAGCACAAAAGATATTGTTTGCCCAGCAATCCCACACTGGCTTTATCACTCACTCTCCATCCCGCCGCTCCGGTGACACCATTGGCTTTCCCCTCAATTCCATAGAAGCTGTATTTCATTCTCCATACCTCACCATAACACCGGAATCTTCTCTCTCCCACCTGAAACATTCCTACTGTTGCCTGAACATCCTTTTCATCATCTTCTACTTTCAGAATATACCCTCCTCCCTCGTTTCTTCCTCCATCGTTTTCATAAAGACCTGCAGGATTTCCAAAGAAATCAAAGAAGATGGGCTCTTTCCTTTCCTGGAGCACAATTTCAAGATTACCCAGGGACATGATTCTGATTGTAAAAAAAATAAATATCATGGTATCCTCCCTGCTTCCACTGCTGCACAGGTAATTTTTCCTTCCAGAAACTCCAGGATTGACACCCCAGCATGCACGTAGAAGTGTGAGAAAACAAGTCTCACCCCACCATAGAACCCGTCCCGAACACCTTCCCCTACCCTTTCAAATCTGTAAAAGCCTCTTAAATAGAGGCGTGAAGAAACCCTATACTCTATCCCGGCTCTCAGAAGAAATACCTCCTCCTTCCAATCATCAACATAGGGTAGGCTTCCTTCCGAGTTTATATCCTCTCCTTCTATAAGAAGAATAAGGGTCGGGGTTGTGTATTTCACCCCGACGGCAAATCCCAGGGTATTTATATCTGTGCTCTCTGCGTATACAGGAAAATACTGCCAGAGTACATCATTCATCCAGAATGCCTTTATCCCCACCTTTATTTTTTCCACAGGCTCCTTGAAGAACACCTCTGCTTCAGTAAACTTTCTTGGTATATTCTCCCATTCTTTAATAATAATCCCTCCCCTCAACCCACCTTCAACCATTCCTCCTTTTACTATAAATCCTCCCCGGTACCGTCTCATATCCGCGAGACCTTCTATTCCCATCCCATCTTCACTTATTGAAACTCCTGCCTCAAACCTGGATGAAATAAATCCAATACCTCCATCAATGCCTGAAAAGGAAACATCTCCCAGTTCCTCTCCATACCCGTAGCGTAAAGAGCGATACCTCACACCAGCACAAATGTTTCCCACCCGATATGAAACCGGGACCATTGTATTCACCACTGTGTGTGAATATGGAAAGAGAAAGTACCCAAACAAGTAAAAATAGTCGCTTCTTGTTCTCCGCAGATGAAACCCACCACCGAGACCTTCGGCACTTTCTGAAAAGTCAAGGTAAATACTCTGTGCCATAAGGGTATCGTATGTTTCCACCCCGGCCTCAAACCTTGCCATCTTATACGCATATCCTGCAGGATTTTTTGCGAATTCATAAAGGTCAAACTCATCGTCAAGAAGAAGAAACCTCATGCTGTAGTCCCTGAGTGAAAAGAATTCCCAGGGTTCTGAAAAATACTCATCCACATCCGGATAAAAAGCAAAAAGCAAAATCATCACACACCTCCTCTTCAATCAATACCTGAACTTCACAGTAAAAAGCAATCTCTTTCTTCCAAGATGGTCCTCTGCAACAACACTTCCATATCTTCCAAGTTTATACTCTGCCCTGAACTCCTTTATTGCATATTCGGAAAAAGAGGTTGACCAGGAAAGATAGAGATTGGGAGAAATATACCTTCCCAGGGTTAGTTTTCTTTCTCCGGACTCAAACTCAAAGACATCAAACCCCATGATACCCCGCATCCTTTCCCTGAAGACCGTCCTCAGGGTATACTTCAACGCCTTGGATGCAAGCATGGTTGCAAGGGCATCGGGGCTTGATATGGTTCCCATTATTTCCTCGGGGGTTGCATTTAGATTGAGAAGGGCTATAATCTCATATACCGACCTCGGAGGTCTTGAGTAGAGATAGAACCCTCTCTTATCCAGAGGACCTGTTACCTTGAGAAATATTGAATCCCCTGTTTCCCTTATGTATGTGCAGGCAAGGAAATCAACATCCGGATTTATCTCGGTCGTATTCTGGAACCTGAAAATTCCCCTTTCAACCTTAAAGGGAACATCAAGATAGTATATCTCTCCCCTTATCGTGCTCAATTCCCCTGAAAGAAGAAGCTTGCCTGCATCGTATAAAATCCTCACATTCCCCTTGAGTTCTATATTTGCCTCCTGGTTCCTTATCCACAGATTTCCATCCTCCGCATCCACTTCGAGTAAGAGCCGGTACTCAAACGGCTTCCTTTCGGTTCTCCTTGCCGTGAATGAACGGGTTATCTCCGCGTCCTTAATTTTTATTTTCCCTTTAATTTCAGGATACTCTCCCCTTGATATATCAAAAGAGCCATCAACCCTCGCAAGGATGTCCTCAAGCCCTGAAAATGGAACATCAACGGCATCTATGTGAAACTTATAATCCCTGAGGGGAATATCATACCATCCACGAAAGTAAAACTTCCCTTCACCTACAACCCCCTCTCCATTTTCAAGAACCACCTTATTGTTCCCGAAGAGAATCTTTCCCCTGGTCTTATCGAGCACCATATCAAACCGGGTAAGCCTTAAAGAGAGACTGTCAAGTAGAAGAACTCCTGAAAGAAGGGGCTGTTTTAACTTTCCTTTTATCTCCAGCCATCCTGAAGCACTGCACCTGGATGGCTGTGCATATTCCAGGAAGGGATAGAATATCCATCCACCAGAATTTCTGAATTTGAAGGATAAAGACACATTTTCTTTTTCCACCTTTCCCTCCACCTCTGCCCTTCCTCTGTCATAAACAAGAATCTTTTCTATCTCCACACCTCCAGGTCTCAAAATCATATCCACCAGCACTGAATCACCAAACCCCACCCTCTCCTGCAATCCGAATATTTTCCCCTTTACTCTCACACCATCCCCGACCCCTTCAAGGTTGCCAGAAAACCTTCCCCTCACCTCCTTTTTCAGAAATTCCTCAAACAGTGAAAGGTCAAGTTCGTAAATCCGTGCATGGAAGGAAAGGGGAGGATGTGAGAATTCCTTTACCTCAACCTTACCCTGGGGTGAAACAAAAACACACTTTCCCGTGTGTATTTTCCCATCCTTCACACAAAAAGAAAATGGATACATGGACTTCCATATCCCATCCTTCCTCTTCCAGACAAGGGATTTTATCTCCCCCTCTATGCTGTCATTCATCACCATCTTTCCCTCAAAATCAACCCTTCCTCCCTTTCCCTTTCCCCATCCATAAACCTCCCACTTTCTCTCCTTAACTCTCCCCTCCACATATCCCATGTCAAACCCTGAAAATTCAAGAAACTCAAGGTTTACAGTCCCTTCAGGATTCTCGGGAAAGTTTTTCAGCTCCGCATTTCCACTCACATATTCTGCTTCCCTCCCCTTTATCTTCATTTTTTCTCCCCAGAATGAGAAAAGAAGATTTTTATTCCTGTAAACAGCCTCCACGTTTATTTCACCATAAATTCCCCTGATATTCACCGGAAAGTTTCTCAAATCAAGTGTGAACTCCTCAGGTGTTCCTGCCAGTCTTCCTCCTCCCCTTCCCTCTCTCACCACCATTGAGGAAATCCTTTTCTCCTCTGGAATAAACTCCCCTTCAAGTCTTTCAAAGTGCTGGTCCTCAATGGTTCCGGTGAGAGAGAATTTCACCCTTTCCTTCTCTCCCTCAACAGACCCGGAAAGGGAAGAATGAGGAAATCCCTTTCTCAGACCCGAAAGGTCAAAATCCTCAAGTTCCAGGAAATATGTGTATTTTTCCCCCTTCCCCTCAACCTTCCCCCTGAATCCATCTCCCTCAATCTCAAGTCTGAATCTTTCTTTTGTAAACTCTCCTTTTCCCGAATAATTATGGATGGAAAAATCCCGGTATGATATGCTGTCTCCTGAAAAGGAAAGGGATAAAAGATATCCCTCCTTTCTCTGAAACCTGCCTGAAAATGAAGCCCATCCCTGGAAAGGGAGTATACCTGAAACATCCATCTTCCCTTCAAAATTCATCTCCCGGGGTGTTCCATTTATCTCAATCCATCCTCTCTCCCCCTCAAGAAAAACCCTGTCAATGATAATCTCTTCTCCCTTCTTCAGAAACTTCCCCTCAATCTTCCTTCCGGGATATCCAAGAACCTCCCCTTTCCCCTCAAACTCAAGCATTCCTTCTTCATCCTTCATGTGGATGTATCCGAGAAAGGTGCCTGAGAGAGAAAATGTATCTATCATTATCTTTCCATTCTTTATCATCCAGCGGTCGACGGAAAGCTCCCCTCCTCCTTTTCCTTCTCCTTCTTTAAGAAAAACGGAAAAATCCTTCCCCTTGGGAAGATGGAGATATCCATCCTCAATAACAACATTCCTCAATCTTTTAACCAGAAGTTCTCCAGGATAATAATGTATTGTGAGTCTCTTAACCCTCAGTTCTGCCCCCTCAGAGGAAATCTTCCCATCCTCAATAACCAGGGTAGAAACAACATTCCAGTAAAGCCTCCCTATCTCAACCTCACCTTTGAATGCATCCTTTATCTTACCCTCAAGCCATCCCTCAAGATTTCTTTTAATGTGAGGATATGCAACCCTGAAAATAATGGCGAGTATGAGAAGAAAAAGAAAAGGAAATATTCTGCGCTTTCTTATTCTCTTCATTCTCTGAAGAACCTGTCTATAAGGTCCTCAACGTTCCTCTCCCTTCCCCAGTCAATCCTTATTCTCTCTCCTTCAACAACGTTCTTCAAAACCTCCTTTACTTCCTTCATCTTCACCCTGACCACCCCCAGAAGTGCACTTTCCTCAAAAAATGTGGCTATTATGAATTTCTCCTTTATATGCTCATAGTAAATCCTCCATCTTTTTCCCTGCTGATAAAAATGGGGAAAATTCTTTTCTCCCACCGCCTTTGCAAGATTTAATGTGGAGTTGAAGATTCCTGAAAGAAGCGCGGCAACAGAGAGTATCTTCATTCCCTCAACAAATCCCTCCTGTGCTATCAGCTGGCCTCCGCGCGTCATCACCATGATAGCCCTTGCTTTTGTATCCAGGATGAAGTCTTCAAGCGCATGCTGAATTCTTTGCGATGTCTTTTCATCAAGAATCAGGTCCTCTGTCATCCGAGTTCCTCCTTTATCTTCTCAATTCCTTTCTTTATCTCAAGCCTCAACCCCCCAATGTTTGCATCCTTTCGTGCAATTACCGCAAGGATGAAATCCTCCTCCACCCCAAAGAGGATGATGCCTCCCTCTCCATTCACGGTAACCATGAAGTTTTTTCTCGCATTTATCCTCTCCTCCATCTCCTTACCAACCTTTGCAACCATTGCAGCAAGCAAATCGGAGTCAACGCTTGAAAGAGCACTTGACTCTATGATTATCCCATCCTTCCCAACAACCATGCTTCCCTTCACTCCGCTTATTGAATTTATCCGTTCAAGAACCTCTTTCATCATCCCTCCAGGATTTTCTTTACCTGAGAGAGTATGCTCCTCGCCCTTGCAAGAACAAGCCCCAGCATAACATTTTTACCGGCAAGAACAGAGAGTATTATCCCTCCCTCCTCAAATATGAAAATCTTTCCCCTGGGAAGTTCCACTATTCCACTCTCAAATCCACCAAGTTCAAGTTTCTCAAGAGCATCCTTTGCCTCCGAATACATTGATGCAATGAGTGCTGCTGTTGTCTCGTAGTCAAACTCCTTCCGTGATGCCTGGGATATGAGAAGCCCACTCTCATCCACAAGCAGGACACCATAAATATCTTTAAGAGAAAGGAATTTTTTGAGAACGGAAAGAACAGGGTCCCCCTCCTCAACCTCAACTTTTTCTGGAGGAACCTCCTCAACAGCAACTTTCTCGGGAACTTCCTCAACCTTTTCTTCGGGTGGAGGTGGTGGAGGAGCCGGCACCTCCTCTTTTTTCTCCTCCACAAGTTTCTTTAACCTTTCACTTCCGGGAATATGAGACAATCCTTTCTTTACTATCTCCCTCGCCTTCCCGGTCTCTCCCTTACCCATGTATGCCTCATAAAGAATAAGATAGAGTTCCTCACTCTCAGGGGAGGACTCAAGAGAAGAAAGGCATAGTTCTATTGCCTGGTCAAACATTTTATTTTCCAGGTAAAGCCTGGCAAGAGATACTATCACTGACGACGACTCAGGTGAGCTCATGAGTTCATCAGTCATAGCTCATCCTTCCTTAAAATTGCCTCATCTATGCTTCTCACCTTATCTATAAGTTCTCTTATAAACTGTGCCCTCCTGTCTCCCGGAGCAAGGGTGAGAAACTCTCCCCATTCCGCAATAGCCTCCTTGAAGTTTCCAAGTTTAAGATGGAAGAAACCCGCCTCATAGGGTATCTCGGGGTCCGTGGGGTGTTCCTTTTTCATTCGCTCTATCTCCTCAAGCCCCTCCCTGAATTTCCTTTCCCTGAAAAGCTCCTTCAACCTTTCCTTCCCCTCCCTCTCCACCTTCTCCTCAACCCCCTCTTCTTTCTTCTCGGTTATAAGCCCTGCCATGAGCAACCCGTAAAGAATTTTCACCGTCTCAAACTCCTCACCCATGAGAGAAACTATTTCCCTCACCGTTCTTTTCCCATCTATGTAAGAGAGCAGCATCCACTCCTTCGGGGTCAATCTTATGAATTTCTTTTTTTCCACCTCTGGTGAGAGGGAGAAGACGACATCGTAAGAGGGAATCATTGTCTTCATCTTCTCAAGTTCGTCAACCCTCCTTGCCGCCTCCATTATGAGGTTTTCGGTCTTGAAACCAAGGTCAATATCCCATGGAGGTGAAATCTCCTCCTCATAGAAGGTAAAGAATCCATCCTCTATCTTGAATAATTCGTATATTGCCTTCTCCCCGAGACTTGCAACTATGGACCTCAACTCCTGAACAGTTAGAATCCCCCTCTCAACCAGTTCTTTTTCAAGATTGTCCTCAGAAAGGGAAGAGGCAACATCGGGTGTGAGTCTTCCTGTTCTTACAAGATGTTCCTTTATTCTTTCAGGAATAAATACATATGCAACATTCCCATTCCTGAAGAGTATTCTTATAACCCTTGAGTCGGTTTTAAGTTCAAGCCTTCCTGTTTTCTGGGTGAAAGAAAGCAACTGGAAAAGCTCAAAAAGCCCCAGTTCCTTTATGGGTCCCTGAAGAGCCATTACTTCAAACCTCCAAGTATGCTTGCCCAGGTTCTTGCTGCATCTATCGCCCGCTTTGCCTCCTTTGCCTCCTCTGACTCAGGTGCAACCTCCAGGACCTTCTCCCATGCCTTTATTGCCTCCCCTATCCTCCCCTCTTTTGCATATATAATCCCAAGTGTGAGATGGGCTCCTGCATGGTCTTCTTTCAGCAGCAATGCATCGTGGAGCAGCTCTTTTGCAAGCTCGGTATCTCCCTTAAGATACCTTATTTTACCTTCTATGTAGAGAGGGTCAGGGTCTATGGGCAGGAGGTCCTTTGCCTTTTCTGCAAGGGAGAGTGCCCTGTCGTACTGCTCTTCCTCCATGAGGATGAATGCGAGTTTTTTCACTGCTTCTGGATGGTCTGGATGAACGGTAAGTAACTTTTCAAGATATCTCCTTTCTTCCTCTTTCTTCCCTTCATCTCTTGCAAGCGTGGAGAGGAAAAGAAGGGCGCTTTCACTTCCCCTCTCTCCTGCCTCCTCAAGCAGTTTTTTACCCCTCTCCCTTTCACCCTTCTCCACATAAAGCCTTCCAAGACGCTCAAGTACTTCTCCATTGGTCTCAGGAAGGAGTCTTTCCAGGATTCCTATCGCCTTATCATACTCTCCTCTTTCCTCGTAGAAATCAGCAGCTTCCTCAAGCAGTTCCTTATCATCAGGATATAGAACAAGGGCACGTTCAAGATACTTTCTTGCAAACTCAGGGTCGTTATCCTTTCTCCCGGTATCAATGGCAAGTTTAAGATACTCTTTTTCCTCTTTACGTTCGAGCAGGGATACTATCCTCTCCTTTGCCTCTCCATAGAGTCCTTTCTCGTAATAGATTCTTGCAATGTGGTAAAGAATTTCTGGATTATCCGGGTTTTCCCTCAGTGCCTCCTCAAATGCCTCAAGTGCCCTGTCAAGTTCTCCCCTTTCCAGCAATTCCCTGCCCTCAGCAAAATAGTCCTTTGGTGGAGCCTGAACCTCAGCCACCTCCTCCACAACCTCGGGTCCTTCCTCCTCTTCCTCAAAAACCTCCTCAAATATCCTTTCCTCCTCCTGCGGGGCGAACACTGCCTCAAATGGCTCCTCTTTCTCAAGTTCAACCTCTTTTGTGAGTTCCTTTCCTATGAGAATATCAAGTTTATCAGCATAAAGGTCTATTCCGAGTTTCAGACGGTTTGTTGTATAATATGGGTTTATTTCAAGCGCCTTCTTCGTTGCCTTCAGTGCCTCCTCATACTCTCCCATCTTTGAAAGGGCAAATCCCAGGTTGTAATATGCTTCTGCAAACTCAGGGTCAATTCTTATTGCCTCCTTGAATGATGTAACTGCCTCCTGGAATCTTCCCTGGTTGAGATAGACAAGCCCCAGGTAATTGTAGGCAAGTGGATAGTCCTCCTTTACCTCAAGCACTTTCCTGAACAATTTCTCTGCCTCCTCAAAATTACCCTCCTGTATTGCAAGGACACCAAGATTCAAATATCCATCCGGATATGTGGGGTCTATCTCTATTGCCTTTTGGAAGTATTCCTTTCCAAGTTCCTTATCTCCTTTATGTATGTAAGCAACACCAAGGTTGTTGTAACTCACTGCATAGGTGGGGTCAACCTCTATTGCCTTTGAGTACCAGGATATCGCCTCATCAAGCTTTCCAAGTCTGTGACATGCTATTCCAAGGTCATTTAAAACCTTTGGAGAATTGGGGTCGTATTCAAGTGCCTTCCGGTATTCCTCTATCGCCTTCTCATTCTCTCCCTTCAAAAGATATATCTCCCCTATCTGCTTGTGAACCATGAGATTTTCAGGGTCTGCCTCGTGCGCCTTCAGAAACTCCCTCAAAGCCTCATCAAAAAGCCCTTTATTTCGGTATGCTATTCCGATTGAATAATGGGTTAAAAATGCACTTCTTGCCTGTTCTTTAACCCCCATTGCCTCCTGATACGCCATCTGCAGGCTTGTATCTATTCCAAGGTTCGGCTGGGTCTTTTTGAGTGCAGGATTTAACTTCACCGCTATCTTTGTCTCTTCTTTAGCCTTATCAAGCAGTCCCTTTTCTCCATAGACAAATGCAAGTCTGAAGTGGGCATAGGCATTGTTAGGGTCGTATTTTATTGCTTCTTTAAACTCGTTTATGGACTTATCAAGCAATCCTATGTGGTAATAGACAACCCCAAGCTCCTCATGAAGGTCAGGAGCATCCGGTTTTATCTTCAATGCCTTTCTCAAGATCTCAACCGCCTCATCATACATTCCAAGTGCCTTGAAGCATATTGCAAGATGCTTGAGTGCCTCAAGGTGGTCTGGTTTTGCCTCTATTATCTTCCGGTAGTGGGTTATTGCGTCAAAGTATCTTCCGGTGTTTTTGTAGGCCTCTGCAAGTTTGAATCTTGCCTCAATATTTTCAGGGTCCTCCTCAACTATCCTTGAATACTCCTCTATGGTTCTGTCGTAGTATCCTATCTTCCTGTAGATTATTTCAAGGTTGTTTTTTGCAAGGGTAAAGTAGGGGTCTATCTCAAGTGCCTTCTTGAGCTCCTCTATTGCCTCCTCGTACATCCCCTTGTTGAAGTAAACAACCGCAAGGTTATTGTGTGCCCCAGGGTCGTTTGGGTCTATCCTGGAGGCAAAGAGTTTGAGCAGTCTTTTTTCCTCTTCACTCACCCTTTCAGGCATTGGCTCCTCACAAAAGATTCATTGCTTTGAGCATGTTTTCCAGTGCCTCCGGGTCGGGAATCATGAGGAGATATCCGTGAAGCTTTTTGTCCTCTTCTGCAAAGTAGAACGCAGTTTCCACACAGAATGCGTATTCCTTCTCCTCGGTGAACTCCACATAGACAGTGGTGATGATGGAGGTGAGTTCATCTACGGTAAGGCTCGGAACCGAAGGGATGAGCAGGAAACCCAGGAACTCCCCCATTGCTCCAAGGTAACTTGATGTCACTATATTGGCCACCTCCTTGAGGGATGAAATCTCCATCTCCTGGAATATCTTTGTGGTCCCTGGAGTGCGGGATAGCAAAATATCCACAAGCAATTCTGCCTCGTTCTTCGGAATTATCAATAAATTCTTTCCCGTTGCATCCCCGAAGAAGTTTGTAAGGATACCAACAACAATTGGATTATCCTCAGGAATGAGTCCGGGAATGTCTTCTATCTTCAGAATCTTCACCTCGGGAACCTGGACATAAACCGTTTTCCCTATAAGCTGGGAGAGTGCTGTGGCTGCATGTCCGCTCCCTATGTTTGCAACCTCTTTCAGGGCATCCAGATGTATATCCTTAAGGTCATTGAGCCTCATTACGTCCTCCCTATATGAGGTTTGGAACATCTATTATTAATCCCGGTCTCCCATCTCCAAGGATAGTCACTCCTGCAAAGATGTCAAGGTCTCCGAGCAAAGGTGGGAGAGGTTTTACAACTATGTCGGTTGCACCTATGAACTCATCAACAATAACTCCGTATTTCAGTCCCTCTGCAGAGGAGATTATAACCGGAAGTTTGTGCTGATTTTCCTTTATCTTATACCCAAGTCTTTTACCCAGCCATATAACCGGAATAACCTCATCCCTCAAAACCAGAACCTCCTTTTTGTGCACATGCTGTATCTTTTCCTTTCCAACCTCCACGGTTTCATCTATGTAGGTCATGGGAACTGCAAAGGTATCATCCTCAAGTTTTATAAGAAATGCCCTTATTATTGCCATGGTGAGGGGAACCTTGAGTGAGCATCTTGTTCCTTTCCCCTTCTCCGTCTTTATATCAACCGACCCCCCTATCATCCTCATTGCCTCTTTGACAACATCCATTCCCACCCCTCTTCCGGAGATATCGGTTATCTCCTCGGATGTTGAAAAACCAGGAGTGAAGAGAAATTTGAGAATCTCTCCTTCGGTAAGTTCCGCCTCCTCCTCCACAAGTCCCATCTTCTTTGCCCTCTCCAGAACCTTATCCACATCAATTCCCTTCCCATCATCTGAAACCTCTATCATTATTGAATCCTTCATCCTCACTGCATTGAGTTCTATCCTCCCCTTTCTGGGCTTGCCTTTTTTTATCCTTTCCTCAGGAGGTTCTATTCCATGGTCCACTGCGTTTCTAAGAAGGTGTATTAGGGGGTCTGAGAGGGCATCAAGCAGAGAGCGGTCAAGTTCTATCTCGGTTCCCCTCATGATAAAGTCAACCTCTTTCCCGAGTTTCTTTGAAAGGTCCCTAACATACCTCGGGAATCTTGAAAATACCATTGAAAGGGGAACCATCCTTATCTTCATCACCTCATCCTGGAGTTCCTGTATTATCCTGGAAAACCCTCCCATGAGTTCTGCAAGGTCGGGAAGATTGTACCTGGAAACCATTCTGAGTATCTGTTCCTTTCCTATAACCAGCTCTCCAACCAGGTTCTGGAGCCTGTCAAGCCTCTCAATGGGTACCCTTACATCCTTTGCCTTTTTTATGTATGTTTCTTCCTTCTCCTCTTCTACCTCCTCCTTTTCCTCCAGAACCTCCTCTATCCCCTCCACATCCTCCATGGAGGCAATCTCCTCTGCAATTCCTGCTCCCCTGAAATGAACAACAAAGGAATTTTGAAAGTTTCCCTTAACTATTTCCTCCTCAGGGGGGTCTGTTCCCAGCAGTTCTCCTTTTGACTTTATTATGTTGAGAATCACAACCGCCCTTGCAGCAGGAAGTGGAGTATCCTTTGAAAGGTAAATTCTTATCTTTCTCTCTTCTTTCTTTTCAATCAGCCCCTCAAGTTTATCTATTCCGGAAAAGAGTTTTTCTATGAGTTCTTCTGTTACCTTTTTCTTTCCCTGCCTTACTGCATCCAGTTCATCTTCAAGTTCATGGGAAATCTCAACTATGGTTGTGTATCCAAGAGATGCCGCCATTCCCTTTATCGTGTGAAATGCCCTGAATGCCTCGTTTATGGCATCCCTGTCCTTTGGATTCTTTTCTATTCTCAGGACAAGGGTATTCAACTGGGAGAGATACTCCCTTGCCTCACTCCGGAAGAGTTCTTCGTATTCCCTGGTTCTCTCCATCAGAGTTTAAGCACCCTCTGGACTGCCTCAAGAACTCTTGAGGGCTGGAATGGCTTCACCACATAGTCCTTTGCACCCGCCTGGATTGCCTCAACAACCAGGGTCTGATGCCCCATCGCACTCACCATGATTATCTTTGCGTTCGGGTCTATCTTCATTATCTCCTTAACCGCATCTATCCCGCTCATATCCGGCATGATAATATCCATGGTAACAAGGTCTGGCTTGAGTTCTTTGTACTTCTCCACCGCCTGGGCACCATTCTCCGCCTCCCCAACAATCTCATACCCCTCCTTCCTCAGGATGTCTGCAAGCATCCTTCTCATAAAAACTGCATCGTCAACGATAAGCACCCTTGCACCCATATATCCTCCTTTTTACAGGATTTTTTCTGTATCAAGTATAATATACTTTTCCTTATCTGCCTGGGCAACCCCTTTCAGATATTTTGTTTCTATCACACTCTCCATCATCCGGGGCACTTTCTTTATCTTTTCTTTCGGGACCTTCACTATTCCCAGGATTTTATCCACCACAAAACCAACAGGCTTCCCTTTTTCCTCTATCAGAATGACCTCTCCCCCCTCAACCTCTCCGAGTTCAAATCTTTTCCTCAAAGAGATTATGGGGACTATCTCTCCACGGAGATTTGTTATTCCCTCAACATAGGGAGGGGCAAGGGGAACACGGGTGACATCCACCATCTCCGATATCTCCCTCACCTTTTCTATCTCTATCCCGAACTTTTCGCCTTTTAAGGTAAAAACTATAAGTTCACTCATTTCTCCCTCCATACATATTCAAACTTCTCAAAGTTTATTGGATGAGGAACAAAGCCATGAATCCTGGGGGAGACAAGGTAAAAGTCAACACTGTGATAGAGAAAAACCCAGGGAGCATCCTCCACTATTATCTCCTCTGCACGCCGGTATATCTCACGTCTCTTCACCGGATTTATCTCCCTCATCCCTTCCTCTATGAGTCTGTCCACCTCAGGATTTGAATAGAAGGACCTGTTTCCAGCGGCCCCCCTGTTTCTGGAATGAAAGAGAGGGAAGAGGAAATTATCCGGGTCACCATTGTCGCTTGACCATCCCAGCAAATACATATCCGGGAGCCCTTTTCCAAGTCCCTCAAGAAACTCCTTCCAGGGATTTTCCTTTATTACCACCTTCACCCCTATCCTTTCCAGATCCTCCTGTATTATTGCTGCCATTCGTTTGTTTGTCTCTGCATCACTTATCCAGAGAACAAACTCTCCAGGAATTCCCTTTTCAAACCCTGCTTTTTTCAGCAATTCTCTTGCCCTTTCCAGATTGTATTCGTATCCTACAAGGGAGGGGTTGTAAACTTCGGTTCCAGGGGGAAATACTCCTTTTGCAGGTTTTCCGGTTCCTCCTGTTACCTTTTCTATGATTTTTTCCCTGTTTATTGCATGGCTTATAGCCTGCCTTACCAGTTTGTTGCTCAACGGGTTATCCTTGGAGAGATTGAATCCCATGTACCGGATATCTATGGAAGGTATTGAAATAATGCAATCTCTAAGCTCAGGATCTGTTTGAGCCTCCTTTGTCATCGCAAGGCTCAACTCTACAATATCAAATATCCCTTCTTTGAAGAGTTCTATCTCCTCCCTTTCACTCTTTCCTATCAGGTATTCAAATCCTTTAAGATAGGGTCTTCCATAGGGATACCGTTCAAACGCCTCCAGCCATATTCTTTTTCCTCTTTCCCATCCGGCAAACCTGAATGGACCTATGCTGATGGGATTTTTTTCCAGTTCCTCATGCTCCATTCCACAGGGAACAACAGAACCGGCTATGGTGGCAAGATTTGAAAAAATGGGCATGTACGGATAGGAAAGAAGTATTTCAAGGGTGAAGTTATCCACTATCTTTACCTCCTCCACCGCATCAAAGAAAAACGAATTCGGTGCATTTTTCACCCTGTCTATGGAGTACTTTACATCCTCTGAAGTAAGTCTTTTTCCATTATGGAAGTGAATATCATCCCTTATTCTCAATCTCCATACCTTCCCCTCTCCTCCCATATGCCAGTGACTTACTATAAATGGATACACATTGATTCCCTTCCCGAAGGAAAATAATCCTCTGAAAATCAGCCTTCCCACCCTTCCTGATGTTGCATCTCCCATGTACGCAGGGTCCAGGTGCACGGGGTCTCCTGATAAACCCATCCTTATCACACCCTCCCCTTCCACCTCTTTATGTATAATCTCAAATCCCCTGACAAGTGCATCAACCTCATTCTTGCTTTCTCTCACAATCTCATAAACCTCTGAAAGAACCGCCTCCATCTCCCTTTTTTCCTTTTCAAACCTCTGAAATGCATGTATTAATCTATCAACTTCTTTCTTCTCCTTTTCCATTGCCGGTGCTGCCTCTTCTGTTATTGCTATCACATACTTTACAATCCCGTCACCCTCCTCCAGGTGTTCCCTTATTGTTTCTCCCTCTCTTTTAACCGTTTGAATACCATCCACCAGGAACGAAAGGTCCGTGGAAATCCTTTCTATGCTTTCTCTCAGGGCCACGGAGAAACTCTCTATCTCCTCCACTATCCTGTCAAACTTCCCTGAAAGTTCCCTTATCTGATCAACAATTACATTCAGTTCCTGTTCATTTCCTGTTCTTGACGCCTCTATTTTGCCATAAAGGGATAGGATTCTCGTCTGCTCCGCAAGTGCTCCCATCTCCTTCACCTTTCCATGGATAAGAGTCACCCCCTCTTCTAAGGAGAAAAGCATGCTTTTTATCTCCTCAAGCCCTGATTCCATCTCACCCAGTTTTTCCTCTATTTTTTCCAGATTTCCCCTCATAGTATTTCTTCTTTCCAGGACCTGAGCGGCATCCTCTTTTAATTCCTGAAGAAGTCTGTCTATTTCGGTAAGGAATCTTTCCGGTTCCTCCACATCCTCCCCTCCATATTCTATCCTTCTTCCTTTCATCATCTCGCTGAGGGAAAAGAGAGCACTGTCCAGAAGATTGAGAAACTGCTTTCCAAAGGATATGAGGTGCAAAAGAGAAAGATAAACCATTGCCTCTCCTATCTTTCCTCTCTTCCAGGTGACATATATATCCTCAATATTTTCCTGAAGGAAAAACAGCACCTCCTGAAAAGACTTCTTTTCTCCTGTGAGGCAGGAAAGTCTGTCTCCCTCAAGCATTACTTTCTCCGAGTATCTTTTAAGAAAATCTATAAGTGTTTCAAAAAGTCTCTTTACCCTTTCCTCTCTTTCCACCTTTTCTCTCATTGTATAAGCATTGGATGAAATCCTTTCAAAATATTCTCCTGTATCCTTTATAACACTTTCCATTCCTACCATTACATCAGAGAATTCCGCTATGGTCTGTTCCAGTTTTTCAAATTTTTCCACTGCAAGTTCTCCTTTTCCCGAAAGACTCTCTATCGCCTGAATAAGTTCTCCTGCAATCCTTGAAGAAGCGGTTGTAAGATTTGAGAGTTCCTTTGCGACCACTTCAAATCCCTTTCCCATCTCTCCTGCATGGAATGCTTTTATTTCCGCATTTCTCGCGGTGCTGTTGCTTATCTGATTGAGTATCTCTATCTCCTGGAGAATTCCCCCTATCTTTTCGCTTTCTTCTCTGAGGGGTCCAAGGAAATTTTTAATGTTATAAAGATACTTTCTGGCTGTTTTCACCCCCCTGACAAATTCCTCAACGCTTCTTGAAGCCTGGGTAAAACTCTCGTTTCCCTTTGCTGTCGTCATCACAAGTGCTTCACTTGCCTCTACTACTTTTTGAAGTGTTGCGGAAAAATGCTGAACCCCTTCCCTCAATCTTTCAACCTCTTCGTATCCCACCACTCCCACCTCTGAAACCCGGGAAAGGAGATGTTCCATCTTGGAAATACCTTCTGTAAGCCCTTCCCTGAGTTTCCTCAATTCCCTGATTCTTTCCCACACTGTATCAAATTTCGTCTCCATCCTTACTGAAAATATCAGAAGTTTGCAAAATTGTCAAGAATCTGCTATTGTTAAGGGTGGTGAGATAAAAGGTGGAGGAGAAATGCTCAAAAGAAGTTCCAGATCTCTTGTGGTTCTGGGTATTCTCTTTTTCCTTTCCAGTATTTTCATCTACTTCCTGCTTGTAAGGCACAGGTTCAAAATTATTGTGGTGCATCATACGGCTTTTGATAAAGGAGGATACAGAAAAATATGGGAAATACAGAAAAAAAGACATCCTGGATGGAAGGAGATTGCATATCACCTCATTCTTTCCAATGGAACAGAAGAAACGCCCCCTGGTTATCTTCGGGCAACCTCGCGATACCGGTGGCTCTGGATAAGTCTTGCCACCAGGAATAAAAAATGCAATATTACAGGAGTACACATATGCATAGTGGGAAACTATGAGGAGCATCCTGTCCCGGACGAACTTAAACCCGCAATAGGACATGCAATAAGACTTCTCCAGAAAAAATACGGAATCCCGGATGATAAAATCCTGTTTCACCGGGACTGCAGCCCCACATCCTGTCCGGGGAAGTACATAACAAAAAAGGAACTCCTGAGATGGGTGCATGAACTTGCAGATGAATGCCCTGAGGATGTGAAAAGACAGCAGAGAAGGGTTATAGATTTCACATGGGTTTTAATAATAAAATATGCAGGAATTATCCTTATTCTTATTTCACTGGCACTCTGGTTATTCGAAACTGCAACAGGAAAGAGAAGGTTTAAACCATCACCATTCCCTTCTCAGGCTTATAGGAAATCCTGACCTTCCCTGAAATCTCACCCTTTATTATCTTCATTGAAAGTGGGGTCTCTATGTATTTTGCTATCACCCTCCTTAATGGTCTTGCACCAAAGGATGGGGAGTATCCCTCCCTTGCAAGAAATTCCCTTGCCTCATCAGTGAGTTCTATCTCTATTCCTCTTTCCTTAAGCCTTTCTTCAAGTTCCCTGATTATCAAATCAACTATACGCTTTATCTCCTCTATTCCGAGTGGTTTGAAGACAATAACCTCATCAATTCTGTTCAGAAACTCAGGCCTCATGGTCCTTGTGAGTGCCTCCCATGCAACCTCCTTCATCCTCTCATAATCTGTCTCCCTCATTATCTCCTGGGCTGCCAGGTTCGATGTCATTATGATGATGGTATCCCTGAAGGAGACCGTCCTTCCCTTTCCATCCGTGAGTCTTCCATCGTCAAGGACCTGAAGGAGGATATTGTGAACCTCGGGATGCGCCTTTTCAATCTCATCAAACAGAATAACCCGGTAAGGTCTCTGTCTAACAGGCTCTGTCAGCTGTCCTCCCTCCTCGTATCCAACATATCCGGGAGGTGCACCGATTAGCCTTGAAACCGAATGCTTTTCCATGTATTCGGACATGTCAATCCTCAAAAGGGCATCCTCTGAGTCAAATAAGAACCAGGCAAGGGTCTTTGCAAGGTGGGTCTTTCCAACGCCTGTTGGTCCCATGAAGATAAAAGAACCTATCGGACGCCTGGGGTCCTTCAATCCTGCACGCGCCTTTCTTATTGCATCTGCAACCGCCCTTATAGCCTCGTCCTGATCCACCATCCGTTGGTGCAGAACCTCCTCAAGTCTTTCAAGTTTTTCCCTTTCCTTTTCCATCATTCTTGATACCGGTATCCCTGTCCATTCTGAAACAATGGAGGCAATGTCCTCTTCGGTGAGTCTGCCTCCATCCCCCTCAATCCTCTTTTTGGAACACGCCTCATCAAGCAGGTCTATTGCCTTATCAGGCAGATACCTTCCCTGAATGTATCTCTTTGAAAGAATAACCGCACTCTTTATTGCCTCATCATCTATCTCAACCCCGTGATGCTCCTCGTATCTCCTTTTCAATCCCCTTAAAATCTCAATCGCATCCTCAATTGATGGCTCCTCAACCCATACCGGCTGGAATCTTCTCTCAAGGGCAGGGTCCTTTTCTATGTATTTCCTGTATTCAGATGCAGTGGTTGCCCCGATAACCTGGAATGTTCCTCTTGCAAGATAGGGCTTCATTATGTTTCCTGCATCAACCGCACCCTCAGCAGCCCCTGCCCCCACGACCGTGTGCAACTCGTCAATAAATAAAATTATATCTCCTGAACGCTCAACCTCTTTAAGAATTGCCTTCAATCTTTCCTCAAAATCTCCCCTGAATCTTGTTCCTGCAACAACCCCTGCAATGTCAAGGGATAGAATCCTTTTATTCTTTAAAAACTCAGGAACATCACCCTTAACTATTCTCTGTGCAAGCCCCTCAACTATTGCAGTCTTTCCAACTCCTGCCTCTCCCACAAGAACGGGATTGTTTTTCGTTTTTCTTATGAGAATCTGCATCACCCTCTTTATCTCCCTCTCCCTTCCTATAACAGGGTCAAGTTTTCCCTCCCTTGCAAGGGCAGTCAGGTCCTGGGTGAAGCGCTCAAGTATCCGGTAATGTTCCTCTGCTCCCGGCTCTTCAATCCTTGCAGCTCCCCTCACCTCCTTGAGTGCAGCATAAATTCTTTCAGGGGTTATTCCAAATTCCTGAAATATCCTTTTGACATCTCCATCAGGATTTATCGCAAGTGCAATGAGAAGGTGTTCGGTTCCAACATATTCATCCCTCAATCTTTTTGCCTCCTCCCATGCCATATCAAGAACCCGCTGGAATCTGGAGGAGATATATGCCTGGGCGGTTCCATAGACCGCAGGGCGCTTGGAAAGGGCATCCATCACCCTGTTCCTCACCGCCTGCGGGTCTATCCCCATTTTTTCAAGAATCTTTGAGGGAATCCCCTCCGGGTCCTGGAGGAGACCGAAGAGGAGGTGTTCTGGTTCAAGTTCTGTATGATGAAAACGTGAGAGGGAGAGGCGTGCTGCCTCAATCGCCTCCCTTGCCTTCTCCGTGAATCTTTCTTCCCTCATCTGTCTCCTTATCCACCCATCTGAGGTATCCCTCAAATCCCTTATCTATCTCCCATGCAACTATCATGGGCACCTCATAGGGGTGGAGTTCGAGTATCTTTTTCTCAAGTTTTTCATAAAGTTCCTTTCTTGTTTTTAATATAAGAACATATTCTCTATCTTCAACAACCTCTCCCTCCCACCAGTAACCGGAATCAATCTTTATTATGTTTCCACAGGCAACAAGCCTCTCTTTCAGGAGGGTTTTTAATATGCTCCTTGCCTTTCTTCTCTTTGGAAGGGTTGTGTAAACTAAGATATATTGCATCCTCTCTCAAACGCAGTGAGGTTCAGGTCAACGTATTTTTGGGGAACGCGCTCCCGGATTGCCTGCTCCCACGCCTCTTTCTTTATCTCGGGAATATGCCCTGAAAGAGCACCAAGCATAACAACATTTGTAACCCTTATGTTTCCAAGTTCAACCGCAACCTTAACCGCATCAACCACATGAACATCGGATACATTCTTCTTTATCCATCCAATGACATCATCCGGATACTCATCAAGTCCGCATGCCACAGGAAGGGGGTCAAGTCTGAAGTCGGTAACTATCACCTTTCCATCGGGCTTTAGCAATGAAAGATTTCTCAAAACCTCAAGTTTTTCAAACCCCAGGATTATATCCGCCATTCCCTCCCCTATGAGGGGGGAGTAGACCTTTTCACCATATCTCACGGTTGATATAACATCCCCTCCCCTCTGGGACATTCCATGAACCTCGGATTTCTTTGCGTCAAACCCGGAATACATGGCAGCAAGGGAGAGGATGTCTGATGCAACCAGGATTCCCTGTCCACCAACTCCACATATAACTATGGACTTCGTCATTTCTCCTCCACAAACTCTATTGCCCCGAAGGGGCAGGTTTGCTGACAGAGTGTGCATCCTGTGCAGAGGAACGGATCTATCCTCGCCTTATCACCTCTCATTGAGATGGCAGGGCATCCAACCTTGAGGCAGACCCTGCATCCTGTGCACTTATCCTCTATCACCCTCATGGGTGTGAACTTCTCCCCTCTTCTCAAAAGAACACATGGAGCACGCGGGATTATGACGGATGGCTCTTCACGCTCAATCTCCCTCTTTATAACCTCTGTCAGTTCCTTCAGATCATAAGGATTCACCACATAAACGTGCTCTATCCCTATTCCCTTTATGAGTTTAACCAGGTCAACCTCCCTTCCCTTTTCTCCCTTTGCGGTCTTACCTGTTCCAGGATGGTCCTGGTGCCCCGTCATTGCGGTGGTCCTGTTGTCCAGGATTATAACCGTGGTTATTCCCCGGTTGTAGTAAAGGTTAATGAGGCCAGTAATTCCGGAGTGGAAGAAGGTGGAGTCTCCTATCACAGCAACAACCTTTTTTCTGAGCTTATCATCCTTCATCACAAGTTGCATTCCAAATGCATTACCTATGGATGCTCCCATCTCAACGCAGGTATCCATTGCATTGAGAGGAGGAAGGGTTCCCAGGGTGTAGCATCCTATATCACCTGTTGCTATGAGTTTCAGTTTTCTTATCACATTGAAGACTCCGGTATGAGGGCATCCGGGACAGAGGGCAGGAGGTCTCTTGGGAATGTGGGGAAGTTCGGGTTTTGGAAGTTCCTCCTCTTTCTTAACGCCAAGGCAAACTGCAACCCTGGTTGGATTGAGTTCTCCCACAAGGGGAATTTTATCCTTTCCGGTAACCTCTATTCCAAGCAGTCTAACCTGCTCCTCTATGAAGGGGTCGTTTTCCTCAACCACTATTATCTTTTTCACCTTGGATGCAAAGCGCCTGACAAGTTCGCGCGGGAATGGCCATACCATTGAGAGTTTGAGAAAGGATGCCTCGGGAAATACCTCCTTTGCATACATGTATGCAACGGAGTCCGCAATTATTCCAAGTTCCGGATCTCCCTCCTCTATCCGGTTGTATGGGAACTCCTCAGCATACTTCCTCAGTCTCTCCATTCGCTCCTCAACAAATCCGTGCCTTTCTCTTGCGTGAGCAGGGAGGATAACCCTCTTTTTTACATCCTTCACATATTCCTTTACGGGGACTTCCTTCCTCTCACCGAGTTCCACTATGGACTTTGAGTGGGATATTCTTGTTGTAAGCCTTACCATAACCGGAGTATCAAATTCCTCACTTATCTCAAACGCAAGGCGTGTGAATTCCTTTGCCTCCTGGGAATCAGAGGGTTCAAGTAATGGAACCTTTGCTGACCTTGCATAGTGGCGGTTATCCTGCTCGTTCTGGGAGGAGTGCATTCCCGGGTCATCGCATGTGACAATAACAAGTCCACCGGTTGCACCTATGTAGGAAAGGGAAAAGAGGGGGTCTGCTGCAACATTCAATCCAACATGCTTCATCGCCACCATTGCCCTTGCCCCGGCAAAAGAGGCCCCCGATGCAACCTCAAGGGAGACCTTTTCATTCACCGACCATTCTGTATAAACTTCGGGATACTGGGATAATGCTTCCATTATTTCTGTTGAGGGGGTTCCGGGGTAGGCGCATCCAACGTGAACCCCTCCTTCCCATGCCCCTCTTGCAACTGCCTCATTTCCGGATAGCAATGCCTTCATTTCTCCTCCTTTTTTGTTACTTCCTATATTAGTGATTTTTTTAACTATGTCAAGCCATCCTTGGGGTAAGGGAAATGAGGGGGCGGGTGATATTCTGGGAGGAATTTTTAAAGATGTTGAAGGAGCTCACCCGCAGATACAGGTTTATTAATCATGTTCATTTACTGATTGAAACGGCTCATGAGCCCCGCAGAGATTACTCACCA
>JAPDKE010000007.1 GCA_029258725.1 bacterium
GGAGAAGAAGATATATGCTTTCTTCCAGGTTCAATCCAGGAATATACCGCATCCCCCTTCCCCTTTCCCGCATGCCCCAGGGGATATACTTCCTCCTGTTTGAATACAAAGAGCATAAAGAGAAAAGAAAAATAATGATGATAAGATAACCTGAAAAACCACTGAGAGACCATTATTTTTAAAGGTGGATACCACTAAACTATAAGCCCCTTCTCCTCAAGTTCCTTTTTTGCCCGCTCAAATCTATCCTCAGGCATGGAGGAACGAATCCAGGGAAGAATTTCTCTTATTCCCTTCTCAAGCGGGACCTCAGGAACAAATCCGAGTTTTTCCTTTATTTTACTTATATCCGCATAGCAGTGCCTTATATCACCTGCCCTGAATCTTCCTTCAATTAAAGGCTCTATATCCATACCGAGTTCTTTTATAAGAGTTTCAGCAACTTCCATGATTGTAATTCTTCTTCCTGTTCCAACATTGAATACCTCTCCATTTGCCTCATCCTTCTCCATTGCAAGAAGGTTTGCTTTTACAATATCCTTAACATGGATGAAGTCCCTTGACTGGTTTCCATCCTCAAATATTACCGGAGGTTTTCCATTGAGGAGGCGTGAGGAAAATATGGCTATCACACCGGTATAGGGATTTGAGAGTGCCTGACGGGTTCCATAAACGTTAAAATATCTCAGGGCAACCGCGGGAATTCCATAAGCCTCACCAAATACCAGGACCATTTCTTCCTGGTCCTTCTTGGATATTGCATAAATGGAGGTTGGATGGAGTGGTTTTTCTTCAGATGTTGGAATGGGCTCAACCACCTCTCCGCATACAGGGCACCTCATCTCCCATTCCCTTTTCTCCATCTGTTCCCTCTTTCTCATTTTTGGATAAACGTCCCCGCAGTTTTTGCACCTGTAAGCCCCTTCACCGTATATGGACATTGATGATGCCACTATAATCTTTTTCACCTTATGTTTCTCCGTTGCAAGGATATCAAGCAAAACTGCTGTTCCCCAGGTATTTGCTGCAACATACCTTTCTATCTCATACATTGACTGCCCCACTCCCACAAGCGATGCCTCGTGGAAGATAATCTCAATGGATTCATCAACAATCACCTTTTTTAATTTATCACGGTCCCTTATATCTCCGACAATAAGCGTTGCACCGGGATTCAGGTAATCCGGAACCCTCCCCTCGTGAACCTGATATTCAAGACTGTCGTAAACAACAACATCATGCCCCCTCTCAACCAGGGCATCAACCAGATGAGAACCAATAAATCCAGCACCACCAGTAACAAGTATTTTCATGGAAGGAGTATATCCTTTTTATTCTTCCTTGTCAAGGGAGAGGTGGTATTCTATTATCTTTTTAACAAGAGGAGCTGCATGAGAACCACCATGTCCTGCATTTTCCAGCACCGCGACCACCACTATTTCAGGATGTTCAACAGGAGCAAAGCCAACAAATAGAGAATGGTCTTCTCCATGAGGATTCTGTGCGGTTCCAGTTTTTCCACCAACCCTTATTCCATCTATCCTTGCGAGGATTCCCGTCCCCTTATCCTCCTCAACCACCCCCTCCATTGCATGAACAAGAAATTCAAGATTTTCCTTTTTTACAGGAAGACGGTGAAAAGAAGGGGTGTATTCATAAACGGTTTTCCCTTCTTCATCAACCACCTTTAATAAAAGATGGGGGACAGGAACAAGTCCTCCATTGACAATGCCTGAAAAGATGCATGCAATTTTTAATGGAGTCAGGAGTATTTCTCCCTGTCCTATTGCAAGATTGCATGCATTTCCCTTTCCCCACCCTCTTCTTCCGTATCTTCTGTTAAACCATTCAATATCAGGTATAAAACTCTCTCCCTCATCCGGAAGGTCTATCCCGGTCTTTCCTGAAAGTCCAATTTTTCTTGAAAAATCGCATATTTCTTTAACTCCCAATCTCAATCCAACCTGATAGAAGTAGATATCGCATGACTGAACAATTGCTCCATACAGGTCAAGTTTTCCATGCCTGCTCCAGCACAGAAATTTTCTGTTTCCAACCCACATACTTCCCTCACATGGCAAAAATTCCGTCTCCGGGGTAAGAATCCCTTTCTCAAGACCAGCAAGTGCGGTGATTATTTTGAAAACAGAACCTGGAGGATATCCACCCCTGCTCACCCTGTCCCAGAGAGGCGAGAGGGTATCGGTTACAAGTTTCTTCCACTCCTCAGGACTTATTCCGGTCTCAAAGGGATGGGGGTCGTATCCGGGTTTTGAGATGTATAGCAGTACCTCTCCTGTATTCGGGTTTATTGCAACACATGCCCCTTTTGCATAGGGTTTCATCCATTCGTATGCATGCTCCATAAGGTCTCTTGATATTGAAAGAATGAGTGTATGTCCTGGACGTGGAGGAATTTCTCTTTCAGGCATATCCCCGATGATTCTTCCCTTCGCATCCACCTCAAGATACCTTGCTCCATCCTTTCCCTTTAGATATTCCTCATAAAATCTCTCAATCCCTTTCTTTCCCACCTTATCTCCCATCCGGTATCCCCTGAATGTTGAGAGCTCCTCCTCCGAGATCTGTGCCACATATCCCAGGAAATGCGAGGATATTGGACCCAGTGGATAATACCTCATTGGCTCTATATCTATCCGCACATGAGGAAGCATCTCTTTTTTCTCTGCAATTCCGGATATAACCTCTGGTGATACCTTTGAAAGGACCCTTGCGGGATTTCCTCCCCTTTCCATTCTCTTCTTCATTTCTTCAACAGATACTCCGGAGAGCTCTGAAAGTAACTCTATTTCATTCCTGGTTATTCCCCTCTCAACAAAAACAGAGAATCCGGGAACAGAGGTTGCAAGAATTTTTCCCTCTCTATCGAGTATCTTACCCCTGGGGGCCCTGAGAGGCATGAGAATGAGCCTTGTCTCCTCAGAAAGTCTTCTGCATCTCTCATACTGAATTACCTGAAGGAAAAAGAGCCTTGTTCCCAGAATTAAAAAAAGAAAAATGAGAACTACTCTAAACCTCATCCCTGGATTTCCTCATGCCCACAAAAATGAAGACAGGGTAGGCAAAGAGAAGGTTGAGAAAGGAAGATGGGAGACCCCTCGTAAAGAAGAAAGAAAAGGGAAGGGGGGAGAAAATAATGAGAAAAAGATGGTAAAAAATGGAGGCACCGAGCAAGAGGAGAAGACTGGTGGATCTGAAGCGATAAAACCTGTCATTATACTCCTGAAGGAAGTACCCAATGGTTGTGAACACCACGATTCTCATCCCGAGAGTTTCAGGATTGTGGAGGTCAAGTAAAAAACCTGAAATAAATCCATAAGCAAGTCCATACCATCTTCCCCAGTAAAAGGAAATGAAGTAGACAAAAAGCAGTAAAAACTCGGGCTTGGCACTCCCCAGCCTGAACACAGGGGAGATAAGAAAATCGGCCACAAGAGAGAGAATGAAAAATAAAATGGATAAAAGAACGTATCTCATGGTGTGAGTATGAAAACCTCCTCCAGTCCACGCATGTTTTCAAAGGGTCTTACCTTCACCACCATTTCCACTTCTTTTCTTTCTATCTCAACAACTTCCCCTATCCCTATTCCCTTTGGGTACACCATTCCCATACCCGACGTGATTATAGTATCTCCTGGAAGAACGTCCCCCTGGGATGGAACCCCCTCAAAGAATAAAAAATTCCCACCCTTCCATCTCAGAATTCCAAAGACCCTGCTCCTCTGGTCTATGGCTCCGATAGATGAATTGAAGTCAAAAAGTGTTTGTAGGATAGATGTATGCGTTCCTGCCTCCCTAATCTTTCCTATTAATCCATTGTAACCTATTGCGACCATATCTTTTTCTACTCCCTGTTTCCTTCCCCTGGAAAGAATATAATTCACATTCAGCCCATGGGGAACAGAGGCAACAACCTCACAGGGAATTAACCTGAAGGAGTGCCTGCGCCTGAACTCCAGGAGTTTTCTCAATCTCTCATTTTCCGCCGCAAACTCCCTCATGTGCTGGAGTTTTAAAGAAAGATAGGCGCACTTCTGGGATAAAAGTTCTGCTTTTCTCTTCGCTTCAGACCTTTCTTTTATCTCCAGATAAGCTCGGGAGAAGGGATAAAAAATCATGGATGAGAGTTCCCTTGCAAAATCCACCCTGATTCTTTCCTTCAGGAACATGCAAGATATACCAAAAAAAACCAGGGTGAGGTAAACGAAAAATCCCCTTCTCACTCTCTTCCTGCCGTTGTTATTACCTTCCTGTATTTTTCAAGGTTTTCAAGTATTGCACCTGCACCCCTTGCAACGCACTGGAGTGGATTTTCAGCCACCTTTACAAGCAAATTTGTCTCCTCCGAAAGCAACGCATCAAGACCCCTTAAAAGACTTCCTCCACCAGTCATCACAATCCCCTTGTCCACTATGTCAGATACAAGTTCAGGAGGGGTCTGTTCAAGTGCCTGTTTCACAGCCCTTATTATTGCATCAAGAGGTTCCTTTAATGCGTCTCTTATCTCACTTGATGTTACCTTTACAGTCTTTGGAATTCCTGTCATCATATCAACTCCCCTTACCTCCATCTCCTTTTCCTCATCAAGCGGGAATGCAGAACCTATTTTTATCTTTATCTCTTCGGCAGTGGGTTCTCCTATCACAAGATTGTGCTTCTTTTTTACCCAGTTAACTATAGCCTGGTCCATCTCGTCCCCTGCTATTCTTATGGAGATGTTTGTTACTATTCCAGAAAGTGCAATCACCGCTATTTCTGTTGTCCCTCCTCCTATATCCACAACCATGTTCCCCATGGGGGTATCCACAGGAAGCCCAACACCTATGGCTGCTGCTATTGGCTCTGCCACGAGGTAAACCTCCCTTGCCCCTGCATGTTCAACCGAATCCCTCACCGCCCTCTTTTCCACTGCTGTTATACCTGAAGGAACAGCAACAACAACCCTGGGTCTCAGAATCCTTCTCTTGTAAACTATATCAATAAAACCCCGCAACATCTCCTCAACCATCTCAAAGTCCGCAATAACCCCATCCTTCATGGGTCTTACAGCCCTTATTTCCTTTGGGGTTCTTCCAAGCATTTCCTTTGCCTTTTTTCCAACAGCAATGGGATTCCCTGTCTCCGCCTCCACCGCAACAACTGACGGTTCGTCCAGGACAATTCCCTTTCCAGGAATGTAAACAAGAGTATTTGCTGTTCCCAGGTCAATAGCAAGGTCCATTGAGACAAACCCAGAAAACCTGAAGAATCTCATCTCCCCTCCTCAGAGTTTGTATCCTATGTTCCTCAGAAATTTATGCCTATTTTCCTTATCCTCTGCTCCCTCAACCCCGAGGGGCTTCCCTCCATCTATCACCCCTATGATTCCCCTTCCATCTCCCTCCTCAACCACCACAAGCTTCACCGGATTCGCAGTTGCGCAGTAGATTGCCACAACCTCAGGAACTTCCTTCAGCGCCCTCATCACATTTATTGGATATGCATTTTTTAAGAAAAGAAAGAAACTGTGTCCTGCACCGACCTCAAGTGCATTTTCTATTGCAAGTTTTTCCATCTCTTCATCGGTCCCGGTAGAACGCACAAGTCGGGGTCCTGAGGATTCACAAAAGGCAAGCCCAAATTTTATCCCAGGAACGGAGTTCACCATTGCTTCATGGATGTCCTCAACGGTTTTTATAAAGTGTGCCTGACCGATTATAACATTCACATCATCAGGCTTTTTTACAGGTATAATTTTCAGTTCCATTTTCACCTCCTATTTCAGCACTATGAATTTTTCAATCGCAAGTTCCTTTTCATTGTTGACAACCCTCAGGAAGTAAATCCCCGGAGTGAGGTTGAGCTCCAGGGTTTTCGCAAACATCCCTCCCGGGGTTGTTTCTTCACCTGAAAAGACTTTGCGTCCTGAGACATCGTATATTTCCCATTCCACGGTTCCGGTTTCAACGGGGAAGGAAAAGGAAAGGGTATTCGTAAGAATTCCTCCGGTTATGCAGGGCTCTTCCTGCCTCTGCGAAGTGTAGAAGGTGAAGGAAAGGAAGGTATCCGGGATTGAAGACGCATAAAGGTAGAAATTCACATTCATGCCTGGATAGGTATATCCGGTGGTATCCTTTACAGTCCACCAGACTTCGCATCCATCTCCAGGAACAATCCTTCCGGTTTTCTTTCCTTTATTGAAAACCTGAAAGCCTCCTTCAGATACAAGGTAGATTTCTCCGGGATCAAAGGGAAAGTTCCCGTGAAGGCTTAAAAGAAATTTTACATGGGAAATCCCGGGATATTCTACCAGTTCAGTCAGGGGAATACATCTCAGGGTATCAGCCAGGACAGTTTCAACCGTATCATTCCAGGTGCATGCTGTATCCTCCATGGAAAAGTAAACCTTTATGGTTTCGGGTGAGGTGGAGAAAATGAACTTATTGGTGGATGCATTCCATCTAAATGCAGCATCGGAAGCACATTTCAGGATTGCTCTCTCGCCGGGAGAAAGGGACTGAATTTCAAATGAAGAAGGGGTGAATGAGAGCCCGGGTGAGGAAAGATTTACCTGAAGGAGATATGCTGTCTTAACACCGGCATTTTCAAGCACAAATGCAAGTGTATCCGGAGGAATGTAGGATACCTTCTGGACCACAGGATAGGGTATGGGTGGTAGGATGACCCCTTTTCCGTACCAGGTGAGGTATCCGGGAGAGTAGAGAATAAGTTCAAATCTCTCTCCCCTTTCGTGAGGGAATACAAGGACAAGTGTATCAGAGTTGGTTTTTCTTCTTGTAACAAACGAATCTATAATAAGCGTATAAAAGAGACTTTCCGGAAGTGAGGGATAGGCACGGTAGGTGAGAATAAAGGTATCGGTTGTATCGGGAAGGAACCAGGGGAGTTCAAAAACTATCCTTCCAGGGGGATGGAGAAAGAGCCTCTGGGATGGGTCCCCAAAGAGGTTATACTGTTCAAAATACTGATGCTCTGTTGCGGTATCACTCCAGGTTTCCATGAATCTTATCTTTCCCTCCCATATTATCTCCCCTGCAACATCCTTTCCGTCCTTCATCACTGCATCAAATATTTTCCTCTGGAATACATCGTCCTCGTCCCACAGACTTGATGCAGAAGAACCGAATGAAAGAACCCCACCTTTTTCCTTCACTCTCGTCCATGCCTCCATAAAACACTCGGAGTTTTCATAGAGACCGGTATAGCATGCAAAGGACAGGACAAAGAAGAGGAGCTTATTTTCCGGAAGGGCATAAACATCTGAGATGGAATAGGAGGGACCGGACCATCCTGATGAACTTCCATGTCCTGAGTAAACCACCCATCCTCTCCCATATTTAAGTGCTGTGTCTATCGGGGTTCCTGAGGGATAGTAGTCAAAAAGTGAATCACACACAAAACCCCTTTCCCTTGAAATCTTCATGCAGTAAAGGTGGGTTGATTCGGCAAGGAGGTGGAATGTTGGGTCGTCAGAGGCAAGAAAGTATGCACGGATTCTCCAGTCCCCCCCGGTGGTATCATAAATTACAACCTTCTCTATGTAATCCTTTAAAGTAAGGGTATCGGGAACGCTTATTCTTCCACAGTACATATCAGGAATCCAGTCTCCATCCGTGCATGAATAATAAAGGTCTGTGTAAACATAGTCCCAGACTGCGTATCTCTCGTAGGAGGGAATCTTATCCACATCACCAACAAGCACAAGAAATCCCGGATTTTTCTCTTTTATTTTCTGATGGAGTAAGGTGGTGTCGTAGGAAACATCCTCCAGGAAAAGGGTATCCACCTCAAATCCCTGGGCATATCTCCATATGAACAGCCTCTTTAAAGTGTTCCAGTAAGAACGGGGAAGAACAAAGAGAACTGTATTTCCAAATGAGGGTAGTTTCAGGGGAGGAATTGAGTAGTCAAGATATTCCGGTTCAAGCAAAATGCCTCTACCGGGATCATATCTGTGGGTGTAGATTTCAAGCAGGTATAAGTCTACCCCACGAACCTTTCCCAGTTTCCTTATTCTATAGGTGGTATCAGGAAAAATTCCAGAAAGCGGAGGCACGTACCATTTTATAACCCTTCCCCCCTTTGTTACAGGAAACGGAAAATTTGGGGGTGGTGAAGAAAGTTTTCTTTCCCTGTATTCTATTACCACCTTAACGCTGTCCGGTGAGCCGGTAAAAAGTTCACGTATCACCGGAAGATCCGGTCTTCCCGGAATTCTCAGGGATTGAAGAGAAAAAAGGATGAAGAACATGGGAATAGTTTAAAGGAAATATTTTGAAAATTCAAGGCTTGATTTTCAATTCAGCAAAAGGAGATATGGGATACCATGCGAGAAACCAGCCGCTATGCATTTTTAAAAATACCCGTTTCAGTCTGCAACCTGCGTGTTGCAGATTTTAACCTTTTGAATTTGTAAGGTCTTGAGAGTCAATAAGTTTCTCTGGCACAAGTTTTGTTTATATTATTCCAAAACAAGGAGGTGGATATGTATGGATGGTATGCACCCTGGTTTTATGGATTTGGATGGGGATGGGGAAGAGGATGGGGCTGGGGAAGAGGTAATCCCTTCCCATTCTGCAGGTTTTATCCCTGGCTTCCCAGGGGATGGTGGAGATGGGGCTATCCATACGCATGGGGTTACCCATATCCCTACTATTATTACTATTGAAAAACCTGAAGAAATGAGGTAAAGAGGAGATGGCATGCCAGGATATGGAAGATTCCGTGGAGGCGGATTCGGTCGTGGAGGTGGATTCGGACGCGGCCGCGGAATGGGATGGGGAAGATGGGGAGGATGGATGCCTCCTGCGAGGTCTTTTCCTCTGGGACCTGACCCTGCAACCGAACTTGAATTGCTCAGGGCTCAGGCAGAGATTTTGAGAAGTCAGTTAAGGGAGATAGAGGAAAGGATAAAGGAACTGGAGGGAAGATGAAGATAGGAATATCCTCAACCGATAGCGACTTTGAAACGGCAGGGGTTGACCCCAGGTTTGGCAGATGCAACTTTTTCATCATTTACGATACCGAGACTAAAGAATATAAGGCATATCCCAATCCTGCAAAGGAGGCTGTTGGTGGAGCGGCAATGAGGGCGGTTGAGTTCCTGAGGGAGAAAGGGGTGGAAAAGGTTATAACAGGGAATGTCGGGCCCAATGCGGAGAGTGCACTCGGGGCCGCCGGGATAGAACTTGTAAAGGGTGTGACAGGTAAGGTGAAGGAGGCGGTGGAGAGGTATAAATAAAAAGGGGAGGGAAAACCCCTCCCCTTACATATTTCTCCATATACTTACCAGTTCCTCTCCCACCAGTTTCTGTCTGCATTCAGGACACACATCCAGTAATTCAAGCGGCACCTCTTTTTCCTTTGCCTTTTCCACCATGGGGGCACTCACGAAAAATCTTCCGCATATTCTGCACTTTATAAGTGGAAGCTCTACATCCTCGTGTACAACCTTATTGAGAAACGCCTCCAGGTCAAACCCTTCCTCAACCTTTATTGCATCCTCAGGACACACCTCCTCACACGTCCTGCATGTAACACAGCTCCAGTGATAGTGCTTTATTTTTCTTTTACCATCCACATCCTCAATCATAATCACACCCTCAGGGCAGTTCATGTAGCATGCACCGCATCCCACGCATTTCTCAGGGTCGTACACCGGAGTTCCGAATCCGGGAATTCGCTGTTCCTCCGTGGGCTTCCAGGGCTTTATTTCTTCAATCCCGAGTCCCCTGAATATTGCAAGCAGTTCATTGTAAAGGGTCTCCCTCTTGTTCTTACCTTTCTCAGGAACAGGGATGTTTCTTAAGGGACTTGGTCCGAGTTTTCTTATACGCTCCGTGAACTCATGTATCATCTGCTGGAATTTATTACCCTCTCCTGCGGAGACATAGTACATCTCAAGCCTTTCACTCAAACCCGTCTGCTCAAGCAGCCCCTTCAAGAATTCTATGCGCTGTTTTGCCTTCAAATTCCCGCTTATGTAGTGGCAATCACCTGGATGGCATCCAGCAACAATGACCCCATCAGCTCCTTTAACAAACGCATGGAGGATGAATAAGGGGTCCACCCTCCCGGTGCACATCACCCTTATTATCCGGAATGTGGAGGGCATCTGGAGACGCGAAACACCCGCCATATCCGCACCGGCATAGGCACACCAGTTACAGCAAAATGCTATTATCCGTGGTTCAAAATCCTTCTCCATCAGAACGGCCCCGCGTAAACCCCGAGTTTCTTTGCAACCTCTTCAAGCGGAATTCCTTCAACCTTTGCCTCTATTCCCGTGTCTTCAAAAGGAACCGTGAGCCTTAGTGCACCGAATTCAGTGGAGAAGACACCGAGACCGACTGTTAAGGGAACATCAATTATTCTTTTATCCTTGAACACATGTTTGAGATTCTCATACCCATCCTCACATGCCAGGGGAATAATTACCGTTGCCTCCTCAAAGATTGTCTTTGTTGGTTCCTCCAGAGCCCTCAGGTGAACCAGGTCAAGAACACAGGAAAGACCTATGAGTTCCGTGTGTATAACGTTGAATCCATCCTTTTCAAGCTTCTCCTTAAGGCGTGCCATTGCCTCCCTTCCACCAAGCCCGTTGCAGAACTTCACACAGTTGTTGCATGACCATATCACAATTTTGTCTTCCTTCTTGAGTTTTTTCTTCAAATCCTCATAGGAGAGTTTTCTCAACGTGACTATCATTTCGGCACCTCCAGGTCCAGAACCTTTTCCTTTTTTGGTTCCCCGGTGAGGAGACCAAACTCATCCCCTGCCCTGTTTTTGTATTTTTTGTATGTTTTCATCAACTTGAGAACACCATTTCCAGGACTGACAATCATGATTCCCAGGGTTTCATTGGCCTTTATCACCTCCACATCCGGGAGTGCCTGTTTTATACTTGTCCATCCTGCATCACAGGTGAGTGCTATAACCTTGGTCAATCCCTTACTAAGACGCGCCCTCTCTATGTAATCCCTTATGCACGCAGCAGTCACAAGGAGTTCCTCTTCCACCGTGTATCCTTCCTTCCTGAGCCGGGATGCAAGTTCCTCCATCCTTTCGAGTCCACCTGTTCCACAGAACCTGACACAGGTATTGCATGAGATTATTCCTATCCTGTCGGTTTTCTTTAGATGGGATTTTATCTCATCAAAGGGCTTTCTCTGCGTTACCGCTCCCATGTTATCCCTCCTGTAAGGTTATTATTTCCCTGAGATAGGTTCCAACCTCAAGCACCCTCTTTGCCAGTCTCTTTCTTCTTTCGTTTTCAAACTCCTCTATCTCTCCAAACTGAAGGGCCATTGTTGGACAGTTTCTCACACATACCGGAATTTCTCCCTCTTCCAGCCTTTCGGAGCACATATCACACTTCACAACCTTCTTTGCTTCTTCCGCAAACCTTGGAATTCCAAACGGACATACCAGAGCACAGTATCCACAGCCTATGCATACCGATTCATCAATCGTCACGGCTCCATGTTCATTTCTCTTTATTGCATCCACAGGACAGATTCTCATACACGGGGCATTCTCGCAGTGGGAACACCTTAACTGCACAGGATAGACCAGGTCTATCCACAAGACATAGTTTCTCGGAACACCCCCGTGTTCCTTTGCACATGCCTCAATACACTCCTCACATCCAAGACATCTGTTTGGAACAAGATATACCTTCTTCATATTCACCTCCCTCTTCCTGCTTTCCCATGCAACCAGCGTGCCATCCAGTTTTTCCTGATACTCAAAAACTTAACCTTCCCCTTTCTTTTTCACAATGAAACATTTTTCATATTGAAACTTGACAGAAAGAAAAGAATGGTGTATAAGGCTTAAAAAAGGGGTGGAGAATGGAGAAGTTGATTGAGTGTTTTAAGGAAGGCGTTGTCATTGTGGATGAGGACTGGAGGATTTCCTTTGTGAATGAGAAGGGTTGTGAGGCTCTGGGGATGGAGAGGGATGAGGTGGTGGGGAAGAGCTGTCTTGAGGTTTTTTCCTCCTGTCTCAAGGAGGAGGTTATAAAGAATAAAAATTCCGTGTTCAATAAAAAGGGGCATATACGCACCAAAGAGGGGAAGATTCCGGTTTATATGAGTGTCGTGCCTCTTTTTGAGGGAGGAAGGTTAAAGGGGGCGGTTGTTTACTTCAGGAGTGTGAAAGAATGTTTTGAATGTTTGAAGAAGTTCAGGGAAAAGGAGATGATTTTCAGGACGATATTTGATTCTGTAACCGAGGGGATATTCACCATAAATGAAAAGTGGGAGATAACCGCATTCAACCGTTCTGCTGAGAGGATAACAGGATACAGAAAAGAGGAGGTGATAGGAAAGAAATGCTATGAGATATTTCAGGCCCTTGAATGCCACACAGCATGCCCATTGAAGTGGGTGATGGAGAAAAATGAGGTGATTCCAACAAGGGAGATGGTTATAAGAAGAAAGAACGGTAAAAGGATGCCTGTGGTTATAAGTGCATCCTTTCTCAAGGATGGGGAGGGAAGGGTAACGGGATGCGTTGAGACATTCAGGGAGATTCCCAATACAAAACTCTTGGAAGGGGGAGAGAAGGATGGATTTGATGAGATGATAGGTCGTTCACTCAAAATGAGGACGATTTTTGAAAAGATTCCTGTTATTGCGGATTCTGACCTGAATGTTCTCATAGAGGGGGAGACAGGGACAGGAAAGGATTTGCTTGCAAGGATAATTCACAGACACTCAAAGAGAAAGGATAAACCCTTTGTGAAGATTTCGTGCCCCTCCATTCCGGATACCCTTCTGGAATCCGAACTCTTCGGGTATAAGAAGGGAGCATTTACCGGTGCGGTGAATGATAAACCAGGGAAATTTGAGATATGCAATGGAGGGACGATTTATCTTGATGAGGTGGGTGATATTCCCCTCCATCTCCAGGTTAAGCTCCTGCGGGTGATTGAGGAGCGCGAGTTTGAAAGACTCGGGGATAATACTCCTGTAAAGGTTGATGTTAGGATAATTGCCGCAACCAATAAAAATCTTGAGGAGGAGGTAAAGAGGGGAAATTTCAGGGAGGACCTCTACTACCGGCTCAATGTGCTCACGGTAAAACTCCCACCACTGAGAGAAAGGAAGGAGGATATTCCATTGCTCATAGAGCATCTTATAGATAAACTCAACCGAAAGAGGGGGAAGGATGTTATAGGGATAGAAGAGGAGGCAATGGAGATTCTGTGTTCCTACGACTGGCCTGGCAATATAAGAGAACTTCAGAACGTGTTTGAATACATATTTGTCCACATAAACTCCAGAGTGATTGGTGTAAATGACCTTCCTCCCTATCTCCGCCAGCGGAAAAAAGGATTAAGGATGGGAAGTATTGCGGAGGTGGAGAGGGAACTGATAATAAAGGCACTTGAGGAAACAGGGGGAAACAAAAATGAGGTTGCCAGGCTTTTGGGAATATCAAGAACAACCCTCTGGAGGAAGATGAAGAAGTACGGGATAAAGCGGACTTTTTAATATTGTATATTCTCATAGACCCTTCGAAACTTGACATTCCCGTTTTTTTTCTTACAATTGTCCAAAAAGGAGGTGAAAATGGGAAGGCTTCTTCTCTTCTTTTTATTCCCTCTTATCGTTCTCTCCCAGGAGGCAACCATAATCTCTACCCCGGTGAATCCATCAAGGCTGTTTGCCTCTCCCACGGCAGAGGTGATGCACTCCCTTGATATCCTCCTCAGCGGAGGAGGAACATTTGGGACATCCGAGGAGAGGTATTTTCTGGGGCTTATAACCATAGGATTTGGGGACATTGCCGAGATCTCATTCACCACCGGAAGTGTTATAAACGAACTCATGAATCGCTCAACCATCATGCCTGCCTCCATCGTAAAGGTGAAACTCTGGCCTGAACAGGGATTTCTCCCCGCATGTGCCTGGTATGTGGAAAAGACCCGGTGGAACATAGAGGGAAATTACTACACGAGATATTCTTTTCTTTACCTCTCCCTGAGCAAAACCCTGGGTTTCCTCCATCTCCATGGAGGTGTGAAGGCAACGGATCTCAGGGCGAAGTATGGAGAGGAAGGGCAGGAGGTTAAACGCTCCTTTGCGGGGCCCTTCTTTGGGATTGAGATAGATGCAAACCCGAGAACGAAGATGATTTTTGAAACCACAATATTTGAAAAGGTAAACTATGGAGAAGGAATAATAAGGGAAAGGGACCTCTCGGTTGTAAGAGGATACATGGCAGGGTTCAGGTTTTTCCTCACGAACTGGATTTCCATTGATGGAATGGTCCTCTACAGGGATGATTTTAAAGGGATTGCGGATGCCCTCATAAGAACCGGAATAAACCTGGCAATTCCTCTCGCCAAGACCTACAAATAGGAGGGATCGTGCTTTTCCTCCTTGCAATTGATACCCTGAACCTTGCTGTGATGGAAATGGAGAATCTCGCAGGGGAGAGATATCTCAATGAGGTGCGTGCACTTCCCGAAATGCTCATCACGTCTCTTTCCCAGTATCCGGAGTTTGCCCTTATAGAGAGGAGCAGAATAGAAAAGGCGTATGAGAACTTCAGGATAGAAATGGTGGGTGGAATTGACCCGGAGGCGGCATTGAAGGTGGGAAACTGGCTCGGAGCGGATGCGGTGTTGCTTGGAACATTTTCCATAATAGAGGGAAAATACAGACTTGATGCAAGGATAATAGATACACATACCGGAAGGGTGATAGTTGCGGCTTACAGCGAGGGGACAAAAATCGGAGAACTTCCAGATACACTCGCAAAGAGACTGAGGGAAAAATATATAGAGGGGAAGGAGGTACCGGAGAAGGGGGAACTTGAGATATACTTCATGATAGACCCAGGGGCCCTTTCTCATGGAAAGGCATACCATCACATAGTGAGACTGTATGTGGATGGTGTTTACTATGGAACGAGCCCTCCGGTCCAGAAAATCAAGGAGTGGCAAAAACTTTTTCATCTTGTGCTTGATGGAGGAAAGGAATATACCCTCAAACTTGTTCATGGATATGTGGAGAAGGGGAAGTGGTATGATTTCTTCCCTGACCAGCCTCCGGAGATAAAGGTGAAGATAGAGCCAGGGAAAACGAAGGTTGTGAAGTACCGGTATCATATGAGCCTGGTTTCAAATCGTTATATATTTGATGAAAAATAGAGGGGTGGGATATGGTGTTATTGCTCGCAATATATGTTACGGAGATACCCGGTGTTGATTCCGGGAAGTATCCGGTATGGGTTGATGGATATGTTTACTTTTTATCGGGAAAGCCCATCCCCCAGTTGTACCGGTGGAAGGAGGGAACTTCTCCTGAACTTGTTCTCCGTGCACTTGGTGGGATGCACGAACTTTCTTACTCCCCCTCCATCCATGCCCTTGCCTACATTACAAAAAGAGGGGGAAAGACAATTCCTGCGGTTTACTACCCTGAGAAAAAGGCGTTTCTCTATCAGAAAAAGATAAAAAGAAATGCAAAGGATGTTTCCTTCTCCCCGGATGGGAAGTATGTTTACTTCACCCTTTCCGGCAAGAATACTGATATTTACCGCTGGAATCTCTCCACGGGTGCCATTGAGCCTGTTTTACAGACCCCTGCAAATGAAAGGATGATGAGGGAGGTAAACGGGAAGAAGTTCTATCTCTCTGATGTGGACGGAGGAAAGTATCAGGTATTTGTGATGGAGGAGGGAAAAATTTCCCAGATAACGAGAGGGGAAGAGGTTGTTGATTTTGCTCCATCCCCGGATGGAAAATACCTACTTGTTTCCAGAAGAATGGGAACGCAGAGTGATATCTTTCTTGTCAATCTGGATACCGGAAATGAAATAAGGATAACCGAGACACCCTACAACGAGGTAAATCCTTCCTGGATGCCTGAAGGAAGTGGATTCCTCTTTACAAGAGAGGAGGAGGGGAAGAACTATCCTGTAATGGTAAAAAGTGAAAAAGAAGTGAAATTGCCTGAGTTTCTGACGTGCTCTCAGTGTGGATTTGATAAAAACAAATGGGAATACAGGTTCTGTATAAACTGTGGAAATCCACTTGATGACGAGAAGGAGAAGGCGAGGAAGGAACTTGTAGGAAAAAGAGAGGATTTCCTTGCTCTCGAACTTTCCGAGAGGGTTCTCTTTTATGTTCCAGCAGTGGTTGAGATACCCCCGGAAATTCCGGAAGTGGAGGAGATGAAAAAAGAGGAAGAAATACCAGAGACAGTGCCTGAGGAAGTTGAAAAGCCCGAGGAGAAGCCGGAGGCAAAGCCTGAGGTTGAAGAAGGGGTGAAAAAACCGGAAATAAGAGAAAAACCCGGTGAGGAAATAGCGGAGAAACTTCCACCTCCGCCTCCACCACCTCCTCCAAAACCAAAAAAGCCCAGAAAGCCCCTTAAATTAAGGGATATTGACCCCTCAATACTCTTTTCCATCCCGAAGGCAGAGGTTCTTCCTTCCCTGGTCCTTGACCTCACAGCAGGTGGAGCATTTGCCCTTGAAGAAGAGGGATACTCCCCTCTGGGTGTGTTCTCCATAGGGTTTGGAGATATTGCAGAACTTGTGTTCAGCACCCAGACCCTCCTCAATACCCTCATGAACCGTTCCATCATCATACCCACCATAGGATTCAAGATGCTTATATCAACCACTCTCAAACAGAAGGGGATAATAAACGAGAGGTTTCCAGAGTTTGCCTTTGCGGTTAAGGGAACATGGTGGAATACAACCACGGTTGGAGATATAGACTACATGAGGAGATTCGCCCACCTTTATCTCACCCTTGAGGATACATTTGGTCCACTCAAACTTGTGGGCGGGTTGTCCATAAGTGACTGGAGGATAAAGACGAGTGTTCAGAAGACAGAAATAGCAAGAAGCCCTGTGCTTTTCTTTGGAGGGGTTGAACTGAGGGTGAAGGAGAAGGCGTATCTTATAGGGGAGGTTTCCCAGTATGCGGACTACAAACTTGCGCCCGACGGGATACAGTCTCCTTCCGACCTCTGCTACGGATGGTGGTTCTCCATGGGAGCAAGGACAGTACTTGCCCCATGGATGGTTCTCAACATGGGTGCAAGATATGAACACCTGCTTGGAGAACCGAGCGGAATAGCGGATGCGAAACTCTGGTTTGGTGTAAACATTCCCGTGGACATTCCGAGCATCTATGGGTACCTCACTCAGTAGATTCCTGCTGCTTCTCTTCATTCCGCTTCTCCTGCTTGGAGGAGAAAAGATATGCCCCAGGTGTGGTGCGGTAAATCCTGAGGATGCGAAGTTCTGCTGGAAGTGTGGTGCACCTCTGGATGAGGAAGAAGAGTACATCATATGCCCGAAGTGCGGATTTAAAAATCCAAAGGGGGCGAAATTCTGCGCAAGGTGCGGAGCACCTCTTGTGGAGGAGAAAAAGGAGGAGAAGTTTATAATATGTCCCAAATGTGGATTTAAAAATCCTCCGGGAGCAAAGTTCTGTGCAAGATGTGGTGCGCCTCTTGTGAAAGAGGAGAAGGCGGAAGAGAGCAAAAAGGATGAGAATCTTGAGCGAATACTTCAGGAAATAGAGGGACTGAAAAAGGAAATAAAGGGATTGAAGAAGATGTGGCTCATGGAGGAGATGAAAAGGAAGGAAAAGGAAAAAAAGATGATGGATACGATGCTTTACCTGGGAATGGGAGCGTTCTGTCTGGGTTACGTTCTGGGATTCATTATAGCAGAATGATCACACAATATCCCTGAGAGCGAGCAGGAAATCCTCGTCTTCCTCTATTGCCGTCCCTATAACAACCCAGTCTGCACCGCACTTTCTCTTTCTCTCAACATCCTGAGGGGTTTTCAACCCTCCTCCAACAAAAAGGGGAAGGGAGATATTCTTTTTTACCTCCTCAATCATCTCGTCAGGAACAGGGTAGAAGGCTCCACTTCCTGCATCCATGTAAACACACTTCATCCCCATAAGTTCTGCTGTTATTGCATGGGCAACTGCTATATCGGGCTTGTCTCTGGGAATGGGTTTTGTGTTGCTCATGAACTCCGCAGATGTTATTTTCCCACCATCAATCAAAAGATATGCGGTGGGGATTGCCTCAAGGTTTACTCTTTTAATCAAAGGAGCCGCCCTCACCTGTTCCCCTATGAGAAACTGGGGATTTCTTCCACTTAAGAGGGAAAGAAAGAGAATGGCATCCGCATGCCTGGAAACCTGAAGGGAGTATCCGGGGAAAATAACAAGTGGAATGGAGGATGCTTCCTTTAATTCTCTCATATATTCATCAAATTCTGCATTCCACAGGGTGCTTCCACCAACGAGAATAATTCCCGCCACACCCTTTGCCTTCTCTATTATCCTCTTCGCATCCTCAACCGGGGTTGAGTCAGGGTCTATGAGGACCGCAATCCCTCCTTTTTTTATAACCTCATATACCATGATAACCTCCAAGCAGTTTTTTCCCGAGTTTTAAAAGATGAGGGCTTGCCTTCAATATCCTCTCAACAGCCTCAAAGGGATGAAACTCTCTTATCTTTTTTCCCTCAAAGAGTTTTTTCACAACATCGTAAAGGATTTCAAAGTCCTCATCCTTCATGCGCATGTATATCTTCTTTGCGATGAAGTACCACTTTTCTTCCTTTCCCCACTCTCTTTTCCATCTTTTGTCAAAAATAGAAAGCCTTTTTGCGGTTGCGGGTCCCTTTTCCAGAACCTCTGATGCAACCTCACCTGCAAGTTTTCCAGTGTAAAGGGCATGGGATATCCCTCCTCCTGAAACAGGAATTGCAAATCTTCCTGCATCACCGACAAGAATCACACCATCGGTCGTCCTTTTCCTGAGGGGGGTTGTTGGAACACCACCCCCTGATATAAAAATAATTTTAATATTGCCAAACCTTTTTCGTATAAATTCTTTCAGTAAATCACGAAGATTCCCGGACTTTTTTGCCGTATCAACACCTATTCCAACCCATCCATATCCCTTTCCCTTGGGAAACACCCACCCGTATCCACCAGGGGCAAATGGACCTGCATGGAGTTCAGCGGTATCTTCCTCTATGGAAGGGTGATATGCGAAGTACTGAAGGGTTGCATGATATTCTCCGGGATAGAGTCCACGAACAAGCCCTGTTTTTCTTCCTGTAAGGCTCTCTATTCCATCAGCGCCAACAACTATCCTTCCCCATACCTTTCCATCTGATGTTACAACTTCCCTTCCCTCTCCATCCCACTCTCCAATATCAAGAACCCTTACCCCGCACCGCAGTTCTGCTCCCTTTTCCGCAGCAATGACCCACAGGTCCCTTTCCATAACTCTCCTTTCAAGGATGTATCCTGCGCCGGGGGTTTCTATCCTCACACCTCTCCCTGATGGAGAAAAAAGGGAGACCTGGTTTATCTCGGTTGATATCCACCGTGGATTTTTTTCAAAAAAATAATGATAGGAACTCTGGCTTATTCCCTCTGCACAGAATACCTTTTCTCCGGGAATTTTCTTTCTTTCCAGGAGGACAACGGATAAACCCCGCTCCGCAGCACTTATTGCTGCAAGTGTCCCTGAAATACTTCCCCCAACGACAACTACGTCAAATTGCTGCATAGTTCAAACAGTTTCTGTTTTGCCGCAGGAAGATTTTCAGGCTTTCTCCCACCTGCTTCTGCAAGGTAATCCTTTCCTCCTCCCCCACCTCCCAGAACCCTTCCTATCTCCCTTGCAATCGTTCCCGCCTTTATCTTATTCACCAGGTCGTCCGATACAAAGGCAACAAGGAAAATGGCTGCGTTCTCTCTATAAAGCACTCCCACGGTCTTCCCTCTCTTCCTTATCTCATCCGCAAGCATCCTCAACATCTGCTTGCTTCCCTTAACCTTCTCCCACACAACCTCCACCTCTCCGGTTTTTTCTCCCCTTATCTTTTCTTTAAGAACCCTCACAAGTTCCTCTTCATAAGACCTGTTCATCTTTTCAAATTCCTTCATTCTTTCAAGCATGTTCTCAATCCTCTGTATAATATCCTTCTCCTTTCCCCCTGCCTTCTTCAGTATCTCTGAAAGCAAAACCTCCTTTTCCTTCAGGTATTCATATACCGAAAGACCTGTGAGTGCCTCAATCCTCCTCACACCGCTTGCAATTCCTCCCTCCTCCTTAATCTTGAAAATCCCTATCTCTCCTGTGCTTTTCACATGTGTTCCACCGCAGAGTTCCATGGAAAAGTCCCCGATTTTCACAACCCTTACCTCCTTTCCGTATTTTTCATCAAAAAGTGCAATCGCACCTGCCTTTATTGCCTCATCAAACTCCATCCACAGGGTCTCAACAGGAATATTCTCATAAATCTTTTCATTGACAATTCTTTCTATTTCCTCAATCTCCTCAGGAGAAAGTGGCTTGAAGTGGGTGAAGTCAAACCTCAATCTATCAGGGGCAACAAGAGAGCCTTCCTGACGAACATGTTCTCCAAGAACCTTCCTCAATGCGGCATGCAGGAGGTGTGTTGCCGTATGGTTCCTTGCCGTTGAAAGCCTCTTCTTTCTGTCCACCCTTGCCAGGACCCTTTGTGGTATTTCTCCCTCCGGTTTTCCAATACATGCAATTCCCGCACCGGTAACCACGGTATTTTCAACCCTCATCCTGAATCCCTCTCCCTCAATTACTCCGGTATCCCCAACCTGTCCTCCTGCCTCTCCGTAGAATGGGGTCTCCTTAAGAATTATCTCAACCCTATCCTTACCCCTCCATGCAAGGACTTCTGTTTCAATCTCAAGGGTATCGTATCCAACAAATTTTTGTTCTCCTTCAGTGATTACATTCCATTCTTCTTTTTCCTCTGTGTAAAACTTTGCACTTTCCTTTGCCTTCCTTCTCTGTTCCTCCATCGCAAGTTCAAACCCTTCCTCATCCACAGAAAGCCCCTCCTCACGAGCAAGGGAGACGGTGAGGTCAAGGGGAAATCCGTAGGTATCGTAAAGTTTGAATGCATCCTTTCCATCAATTATGGGCTTGTTTTCCTTCTTTGCACGCTCAACCAGTTCAACAAAGAGTGCCATTCCTCCCTCTATCGTTCTCAGGAATCTCTCCTCCTCGGATTTCACAATTGCTGCAACCCTCTCCTTTGCCTCCTCAACCTCAGGGTATGCCTGTTTCATTATTTCGGACACGGTCCCAACAAGCCGGTAAAGGAATGGCCCCTTTATCTCAAGTTCCCTTGCCCTTACGAGTGCCCTTCTTATGAGCCTTCTTATAACATATCCCCTTCCCTCGTTGGAGGGATACGCGCCATCGGTTATTGCAAAACTCACGGCCCTTGCATGGTCTGCTATTATCCTGAAGGGAATGGGATTTTCGGTATATTTTACCTCTGTCAATTCCTGAATCCTTTCAATAATGGGTATGAAGACATCGGTTTCAAAGATGGATTTCTTACCCTGCATTATCATGCAGAGTCTCTCAAGCCCCATCCCGGTATCAACTCCCCTGTTTTTGAGAGGTTCACGTGTTCCATCCTTTCGCTGATTGTACTGGGGAAAGACGAGATTCCACAATTCTATGTATCTATCGCACTCCTCATCCCCCAATCCACACTCTCCAAATTCTGCTCCAAGGTCATAGTATATTTCGGTGTCAGGTCCGCATGCCCCTGTTCCACCTGCCGGGCCCCAGAAGTTGTCCTCAAATTTGTAAATCCTTTCCTCTTTTATCCCTATTTTTTCCCTCCATATCCTGCAGGACTCCTCGTCCTCAGGATGAACGGAGACATAAAGCCTTGAAGGGTCTATTTTCAGAACCTCTGTTATGAACTCCCATGCCCAGGTTATTGCCTCTTCCTTGAAGTAATCACCGAAGGAGAAGTTTCCGAGCATTTCAAAGAATGTTTCGTGTCTTATTGTTTTTCCGACATTTTCAATATCGGAAAGCCTTAAACACTTCTGAACAGAGGCTGCACGTGTGTATGGTAATGGAACCTCACCAGCCCAGAGGGGTTTGAACTGGACCATTCCTGCGGAGGTAAACAGAAGGGTTGGGTCTTTTCTGGGAATAAGAGAGGATGAGGGCACAACAACATGTCCCCTCTCTTCAAAGAATGAGAGGAATGCCTTCCTCAATCTATCAGCCGTCCACATGGGAAAATAATAATAGGAAGAGAATAAAAAGTCAACACAACCGCACGAAATGAATGTAGAAGGGTCAGGAGATCGTTACCACTTTATGCTAAGGTGTTGGGGAAAGGGTTTTGTGGATGTGGCTCTCGGTGTTATGGGGTTTGGAAGTGTGCTTACCCTGTTTAAGAGGTTGAAGGCGAAGGGAGTATGGTATTGAAATTCCTGAAGATAGGAATAAAATATGCCCCCGATGGAAACCCAAGAAATCATAAAGAAGATCATCGGGGGCACAGAAAAGATAATAAAGGAAAGCCTCTCTGTCAAGGGGGAGGAGAAAAAAGTCTGTCCTTTTTGTGGCTCCTCTCTCTGGAGGCATGGAACATACGAGCGATACCTGGAAACCCAGAGGGTCCCTATTCAGAGATACTACTGTCCCTCCTGTGGAAGAACCTTCTCCTCTGGTCATCCCCTTCTTGCTCCATATTTCCAGCATTCTCTTGTCCTTCTTATAGGAGCCTTTATTCTCCATGTATACTTCCATATAAGCAAAAGAAGGATAGCCATAGAACTTTTTGGTGGGGAGTCTCACAGAAGGTGTGTGGAGAGGGCTATATTCTTTGTAAAATTCTCACCCCACAAAATTCGCACACTTGTGGAGGAGGTAATGGAAAGGTATGTAAAAGAAAAAAGGGAGGTGAATGATGAAACTTTCTTATGGAGAACTCTTGAGGCTCAATCGCACAGGTGCAAGAGAGAAGTTACTGGAGGAGTATATAAGGCAGGGAGGGAATATTTCCAGGACAGCAAGGGTGTGTGGGACATCCAGGAATGTTGTGAGAAAATGGGCAGAGAGGCACAGGGAGCATGGGCTCTCAGGGCTGGAAGACCTTTCAAGGAGACCCCATCATATGCCCAGGAAGACCCCGGATGGAATAGAGGAACTTGTGGTGAAAGAGAGAACCAGGACCAATTTTGGTCCCCAGAGATTGAAGAGGATACTTCATGAGAAATATGGGGTTGAACTTTCTGAGAGCACGATAAAGAGGATAATAAGGAGGCGTGGGCTTGTGAGGAAGAGGAAGCGTTCAAAGGTGGGTAAACTGGTAAATGTTTACGGCTGGGAGGGATTCCCACCTCTTCAATTCTTTCAACTGGACCTCAAGGATATTGCCGACCAGAAGACACTTCCTCCTGATATCTATAACCTCATATTTGAGCTTGGACTTCCCAGGTATCAGTTTACTGTTAAGGATGTCAAGACGAGGATGAGGTTTGCGTGTTATGGATATGAGAAGTCTTTTATAAACGGGTATAATTTCATGTTGCTTGTCCTTGCCTGGTTGAGGCTTTTTGGCATATATCACCGGGTATACTTTCAGAGTGATTGGGGTGAGGAGTTCGGAGGTAAGAGCATAAGGAAGATAGAGAGGATTAACAGGGAGCTTGATAAACTTGGGGCGACCCTTCTCAGGATAGCAAAAGGGAAACCAAATGAGAATGCATTTGTTGAGAGGGTTCACAGAACGGATGATGAAGAATTTTACCTTTTGAAACTGAGAGAGGTGAAGAATGTGGAAGATTTCATTGATAAAGCCTTCCACTGGAACTTTTATTACAACTACTCAAGAGGACACTCAGGCAAAGGTATGGATGGAAAAACACCCTTCCAGAAAGCAAAAGAAGAAATGGATACCCTGAACCCCACCATATGCTGCTTCCCTCCACTTATACTTGACAAACTCCTAAAAGATCATAAAATCCTGGAAAAAATCTCAGGTGGTAACAATGTGTTGACCCATTACGACCGCACGAAATGAAAAATTAGAGAATTCGTTGAACATCCCAAAAAACTCCAACCAGGCAGAGGTTGTAATAGGGCTTGAGACAATTAGGGATAGGGAATCTTTTAGGGCTTACAGTAGGAGTGGTTTCTGCACCTTTCACCCCTTGAAAAGTGCATAGGAAGAAGTCCTGGCACATCTTTAATTGCGAAAAAATAGCAATACCTGTGGCACTCCCATTACCCCGCCTGCAAAAGGGCTCCTTCTTTTATATATCAAATATCACGCTTATCTCACATCCCCCATTCTCCCGAACCTCAAGCATGTGATAGGTCACTGCCTTTATATCAAAACCCGGAGAGTGCCTTTCAGGGTCAAATCTTTCACCGGCAAGAGAAATCTTCCAGGTATCGCCTTTCTTCTTTATCCTGCATTTTTTACCGACAAACCCGTGGGTATCAAATCTGAAGAGCAATTCAGAGAGAACAGAATGAACAACCTCCTCCTTTATATCATCCTCCACCTCAAACTCAATTCTTTCCTTCTCCTCCACTCCCTCAACAGGTGTGAGAAGATCATAAAAGGCAAGGACAACCTTTTCAAGAGCCTCTGTAAAGTTCCTTCCCTTTACCCTGACACCTATATCCGCCGTGTGGTCTATGAGTTCGTAATCAGGTCTTTGGCTTTTCATTCCGGTATGGAATGGGTATGAATTCAACTCCGGGTCTTAACTGATGGGTCTGGGGATAGAGGGACATGAGTTTGTAAACCTCATCCGGGATCCCTATCTTAACAGGAAGCCCGAGTTCCTTTGCAAGTTCAGGAGTTATTGGATAGTCGTGCGTCCACTTTCCTTCAGCAAGTGTCTTTGCAATCCTTTCCGCCTTTCTTTTATCCATCCTTCCTTCCAGCAACTTCATTATTGTTTCCTCAACCTGCCTTATCGCCTTCTCTGCCATATCCGCCTTTATGAGTGTCAGGTCGTCTGCCTTTGTATATCCCTTTGTCTCAACGGCCTTCAAAATGGAAACCGCAGGAACAACGGTCTCCTTTCCTATTGCTATCTGCGGGTCAATGGGGCCAAGGACTGCGTGGGGGTCCATTATTATCTCATCCGCTGCAAGCGCAATGAGGGTCCCTCCACTCATCGCATAGTGAGGAACTATGACTGTGGTTTTTGCAGGATGGTCGCGCAGGGCATAGGCAATCTGGACGGATGCAAGGATTAGACCACCAGGGGTGTGGAGAATAACATCTATCGGCATGTCCTTTGGTGTCATCCTTATCGCACGGAGTATCTCTTCAGAGTCTTCTATGTCTATGTACTTGAACAGGGGAATTCCAAACACCCCTATCTTTTCCTGACGGTGTATGAGTGTAATAACCCTGGACTTTCTCCTTTTCTCTATCTCCCTTATTAAGGTTAGCCTCTGTTTCAGCAAGGACTGATGGGCAAGCTGGGGAAGAAAGACAAGAAAGAAGAAAAGAATGAGAAAGAAAATGGAGAAGGGATCCATTACTTCCTCCTTAAGATAAGTTCACCATCCTTTTCCTCAACCAGAACCGTGTCTCCCTCCTTCACCTCTCCCCTGAGTATGAGTTCAGAAAGCGGGGTCTCTATACGCTTCTGTATAACCCTCTTTAAGGGTCTTGCACCATGAAGCGGGTCAAATCCCTCTCTTGCAAGCAATTCCTTTGCCCCATCGGTGAGTTCTATGGTGATTCGCTGCTCCTTCAACCTCTCATTCAACCTCTTTATAAACAGATCAACAATTCCAAGTATGTGCTGCTTTTTCAGAGGATGGAAAACTATAATCTCATCTATCCTGTTCAGGAACTCAGGTCTGAAGAACTTCTTTACCTCCTCAAGCACCTTTTCCTTTGCGTCCTCAAACGCACGCTCAAAGTCCTCCTCAAGTTCCTTCTCTGCAAGGGATACATCCTCACCTTCCTTTCTTCTTCTCTCAAGTGCCTCAAACCTGTCGTTGAACCTTTCCATGAGCTCTATAAGATACCTGCTTCCAAGGTTTGATGTCATTATTATCACCGTATTCCTGAAGGAAACGGTCCTTCCCTTTGCATCCGTCAATCTTCCATCGTCAAGTATCTGGAGCAGAATATTGAAGACATCGGGATGTGCCTTTTCTATTTCATCAAGCAGGATAACGGAATATGGCTTTCTTCTCACCCTTTCGGTCAACTGTCCACCCTCCTCATATCCAACATACCCAGGCGGGGCCCCAATGAGTTTTGCAACGGAGTGCTTCTCCATGTACTCCGACATATCCAGCCTTATCATCGCATCCTCATCATCAAAGAGATACTCGGCAAGCGCCCTTGCAAGTTCCGTCTTTCCAACTCCCGTGGGTCCAAGGAAGAGGAAGGAGCCAAGGGGTCTCTTTGGCTCTGATACTCCTGCCCTCGCCCTTCTTATAGCCTCTGAAACCGCACGAACTGCGTGGTCCTGTCCTATTATTCTCCTGTGGAGAATCTCCTCCATTGAAAGAAGTTTCTTCTTCTCCTCCTCCATCAGTTTTGATACCGGTATTCCCGTCCACTCGGATACAACATCCGCTATATCTTCTTTTGTCACAACCGTCCTCTCCTTTTCCTCCTTTTTCTTCTCCTTCCTCTTCTTCTTGAGTTCTGTCTCCTTATCGGCAAGTTCTTTCTTCAATTTATTCTCCAGGTCAAAATCTTCGCGCTTTTCTGCATCCTTTATCTTCTCTTTCAGTTCCTCAATCTCATGCTCAAGCTTTGAAAGTTCATCCTCCTTTTTCTCCCGGGGCGGTGCCTCTGGCTCAAGCTCCTTTATCTCCTCCTCAAGTTTCTTTGCCTTCTCCTCCTCACCGAGCTCGCGCAGTCTCTCAAGTTCTGCCTTCATTCTCTCAAGTTTTTCCTTGCGCTGCATTTCCTCAGGGGATGCAAATATTGTTCTGAGTTTTTTTCTCGCGGATGCCTGGTCCATTGCATCTATTGCCTTGTCGGGAAGTTTTCTATCCTGAACATGTCTTGCAGTGAGATGAACCGCCGCCTCTATCGCCTCATCATCAATCGTAACCCCGTGATGGTCCTCATATTTCTTTCTTATTCCCCTCAAAATTTCCTTTGTCATTTCAAGGTCAGGCTCCTCTATCCACACGGGCTGGAACCTTCTTTCAAGTGCGGGGTCCTTCTCTATGTATTTCCTGTACTCATTTACCGTGGTTGCACCTATGACCTGAAAGTCTCCTCTTGCAAGAGCAGGTTTTATGAGGTTTGCAGCATCCGGAGCCCCCTCTGCCCTTCCTGCACCAACAACATTGTGAATCTCATCTATAAAGAGAATCACATCATCCCTTGAGCGTATCTCATCAACCAGTTTTTTCAGCCTTTCCTCAAAGTCTCCCCGGTACCGGGTTCCCGCAATGAGCCCTCCCATATCAAGGGAGAGTATTCTTTTGTTCTTAAGACTTTCAGGGACATCTCCCTTCACTATCCTCTGTGCAAGTCCCTCAACAACAGCAGTCTTTCCAACTCCAGCATCTCCAATAAGAACGGGATTGTTTTTCTGTCTTCTTGAAAGTATCTCTATCACCTGCTGGATTTCCTTCTCCCTTCCTATAACCGGGTCAAGTTTACCCTCACGCGCAAGGGCGGTGAGGTCCACCGTGAATCTCTCAAGGGCGGACCTCTCCTCCTCTGCAATCTCCCTTTTTATATCCTTCATTTCTCCTCCCCTGAGTATCTGGGAAAGAATGTGACCGCCTGCCGTCTCCGGCATGGAACTCAATGCCTCGATGAAATCGCTCACGCATACCTCTTTCTTTCCCTCCTTCTTTGCCTCCTCCTCTGCCCTTTCCAGCACACGCCTGAGGAAGTAGGACTCCTTCGGTTTCTTTCTTCCATCACCCAGCAATTCCTTTCTTATCCCATCAACAAAGCGCCTGGGTTCTATACCCTGCTCTTTCATCTGTATGAGGAAACTTCTCAATTTCTCTTCCACATCAAGCAGTTCAAGCAGAAGTTCATCTCTTTCTCCGAGTTCGCTCTTGAGTTCTTTAACAAGCCTCTCAGGAACCCTTACGCTTTCCTCACTCAGGGTCCATCCGGTATCAAACAGTTCCTCAAACTCACGGAAGAACTCACTGAATATGTCTCCAAGCATTGACTCAACAGGATGTCTCCGCTTCACCCATCTTCTCAGCCTCATGTCCACCATTCCGCGTATTCTTCCCTCTTCCATTATCTCAAGCATCTCACGTTCAAGATTATTCAGGATTATATCCATCACCTTTCGTGCCTTTTCCCTCCCAAGTTCCCTTGCAAGGCGTGCCTGTGTATCCTCCAGTGCCTCCGCATATCTCTTAACAATCTCATCCTTCTGGCGATGGAAGTTTCTTATAACCTTCTCTATCTCACCCTTTGCCTCCTTTACAGGAACACCCCTCTTTTCAAGCAGGGAGACAAAGGGATTGCCATCTCCCCCCGAAAGCAGAGCAAGAAGGATGTGGTCGGTATCGACCCATCCCTCTCCAAGCCTCTCCGCCTCCTCAAATCCCCTCTTCCATACCTCTTCAAGTGCCCTGTTCTTCTTCATAAAAGCCTCCTTACAGGTTGTCTATTATCCTCCAGTGAGGGTTCCATTTGCCCTTCCTTTCACCGGAGGGGTCAAGTTTTATGAATCCTCTTGGAAGCAGTTCCTCAGGAACATCTATTTTTATTCCGAGCTGTTCAAGTATGTAACCAAGCCTTGCCACAAGGCTCTTTTCCCTGAATCTTACCGCATACTCAATGAGTTTCCTCAGGGATATAAGGGGCAACGCCCTCTCAAGAACATCAAACATGTTCTCCATTCCCACTCCATACTCAACCTGCTCCATTGAATCCAGAATTGCCTTCTCAATATCTGCTATGGTGTAACTTATGCATTCCTTTTCCTCCCTGTGATATCCAAAGAACTTGTAGGGTTTAATTGTTACAAACTTGAAAACCGTATTTTCGAATTCAAGCGTATTCTTTCTCTTTGGTGTTGCAACGTAAACCTCATCTTCCTTTTTTTCGCACAAATCATAATGTTCAAGCGCAGTCCTGAAAGAAATGTAAGATGGGGCAACCGTCCCCACACCAACCATGAGTTCCACGCACTCCTCGTTCTCAACATCAGATACTATGTACTTCCCCTTTTCGACCTCCTTTATATACCCGCCTCCCTTCATCCTGAAAACAACCTGGGCACCATAGTTTGGCTTTATCCCGAAGAGGCGGCAGAGGTCCTCCACGGTAAAGAAGGAAAACCCTTCATCCATTAAACGTTGCAAAACGTAACTTACCGTAAGCCTCATTCTATAATTATCTTTACACAAAATTCACAAAAAGTCAAGGGGTGGGATGGAAAAATTTTGCATTTCTTGACTTTTTCTTCTCCATGCATACTATTACAGAATCTGTGTCCCTGCAGAGTGGTGTAAGGGTGGCACCGGCCTTTAACGAGAACATTCTCCCTCAGGGGTGCACAAGGGGAGAGGAAGGAGGAGAAATGAAAAAGTCAATCTGGATGCTTGTGTTTGCAATCCTCTGGACGGGTGGGTGTGATCTTGTTGAGGAGAGTGCGGAGCCGGGAACGATAATATGGGAATACACATTCCCTGATGGTGCTCCCAATATAGCGGATGTTCCCGCACTTTATAATGGAACCATATATGCAACCACGGCTGGAAGTGGGTGCTGGCTGTATGCGATAAACTCTGAGGATGGAACACAGATATGGTGTTTCCATATTGAATCCGCAACCTGGATAGGACGCCCGGTTGTTGGGGAGGATGGAACCATCTATGTTGTCGCGGATAAACTTTATGCAATAAATCCGGATGGAACCGAAAAGTGGGAGAGGGAACCAGAAAAGGGTTATGTATTTACCGGTGAGATAGCCCTGGACAGGGACGGAACCATATATGCAGCCCTGGAGGACCACCTAAATCCCGTCCTTCCCCAGATTATTGCAGTTGCACCGGATGGCACACTGAAATGGGCAATAACCTATGGAGACCTCACAACACACAACGGCTTTCTTGAAATAGGACCGGACGGAACCCTCTTTCTTTTTGCAGAGTCAGGTCACGCAATTTATGCATTCACAGCCTCCACCGGGGATACATCCTGGATTTACGAAATGGAAGACTGTGTATCAGGGCCCGCTGCCCTGGATGAAAATGGGGTTATTTATGTGGGTCTGTTCAATAAAGCAAAACTCATTGCCTTAAACGGCGATGGAATCCTTCTCTGGGAGAGAAATTTTGGAGCAGCACCAGGCTCACCGGTAATAGCCCCTGACGGTACCATCTATACGAAACTCCTGAACGATTCTATCGTTGCCCTGAACCCTGCAGATGGCACAGTTATCTGGAAGGAAAAAATTTACGAATTCGACACCGCGGAATTCCGCACCATTGTGGTGGATGCGGATGGAAATGTTTACATTCATGGGGCAGACTCTTATGGCGCACAGGGCTACACCGATTTTATTTATGCACTGGACAGAAATGGAGAGCTTTTGTGGAAAATACCCGATAAATTCAGTGAATGGCCTCCACTCATTGACTCGCACAATACCCTTTACGTCCAGACCCCATCCGGAATTACCGCAATCCAGGCAGAGGCAGGTCCTGCAAACTCACCCTGGCCAAGACCCTATCACGATACCCGTAATACATCCCACTACTGAGTCTGAATCCCACTCTGCAGGGGCATATCAACACTTCTTTCAAGATACCTTGCAAATGCAAGGATGTCAGAGGCTATGAGGAAAGGGGAGCACCGGTTTACAAATCTCTGCCCATATCCTGTGAGAACCAGAACACCCCTTGCCCCCACCCTGTCTGCAAGTTCAACATCAGAACACCTGTCCCCCACAACCCAGCTTTCTTTTATATCAATATCAAACTCCCTCATCGCATCCTCAACCATTCCTGGATTTGGCTTCCTGCACCATGCATTCTCCTCAGGTCTGGAAGGGCAGTAGTAAAACCTGTCAATCATCCCTGAAAAAATCTCCCTTATCCTCTGCTCCACTGCAAGAACATCCTCCATCGTGATTATCCCCCTTCCCACTCCGGACTGATTTGAGATGACTATTAAAAGATACCCGAGTTCTTTCATTCGCCTCACTGCCTCAACAGCACCCGGGACTGGCTCAACCTCCCAGGGATACCGCATGAAATTCCTCTCCCTGACAATCGTCCCATCCCTGTCAAGAAATATGCACCTCATACCATATACCTCTCTGCCTCATCCCTTTCCATTGGCTCTGCCTCTATCATCCCCACTCCCTCAAAAATTACCCTTTCCCTCCTTCCAAGATACCTCAAAAGAAGGGATGCAGCAGCCTTCATTTCCTCCTCACTGAGTTCTCCCCGATAAAGCCCTGCCGGTGCGGATGAATGCTCGGGACGGAAGTAGATTCTGTATCTTTTCATCTCCTCGGTCTCCTTTCTATTCCTTGATATTATCACCTTCACCCCATTTATTCTGAAGTGCCTTCCCGTCTTTAGAAGTTCAATATCCTCCAGCGATACCTCTCCATGCTCAATTGCATCCTTCAATCTTCTGGAAAATGATGGGTCTGTCAAAAGGCATCCACCCGCAGGGGTGGGGAATTTTTTTATCCCGTATTTTTCTGCAAGTTCAAACTGTTTATCCCTTTTCCTTCCTTTTATCCCAAGCAAAAGTTCCCTCTTAACCCACCCCTCCCTTTCCGGAAGGGTTGGGGGAAGAAGTTTTGCAGAAAGGGGTCTCAGGGTGATGTCACCATAACCTGATATTTTATCAACCAAGGAAAGCCCCCTGCGGGTCTGTGAGAATGGTCTTTCATTCAGAACCTCACCGGTTATGATAAAGGATGCACCAAAATCCCCGAGCATGTCCCCTGCCTTCTTTATCATAAAACCATGACAGTCTATGCATGGGTTCATGTTTTTGCCGTAGCCATATCTTGGATTCAAAACAAGGGAAAGATACTCCTCTCCAAGTTCCACAAAGTGATGCTCCATCTTCAACCGAGCTGCCATTTCCTTTGCATGAAAAGGGGAAAAGAAAGGAGTTAAAAACGTTATTCCAATAACCTCTATTCCCTGCTCCTGAATGAGTTTCACTGCAAGGCATGAATCAAGCCCCCCTGAGAAAAGGGCGAGTGCCTTCATTTTCTTGGTATAAGTCTTATAACTATTCTTCTGTTCTTCGCCCTCCCCTCCGCCGTCCTGTTTGACGCAATGGGTCTGTACTCAGCATACGCTGCAACACACAATCTCTGAGGTGGAACACCTGCCTCTGATATCAGAAACTTCACAACATTCACCGCACGCTGTGCTGAAAGTTCCCAGTTTGTGGGAAATTTCTTTTTCAAAGAACCGGTTATGGGAGAGTTATCGGTATGCCCCTCAACCACTATGTCAACATCCATCTCCTTTATTATCATTCCAAGTTTCTTTAGAATCTTCTTCCCCTCACTGGATATCTCAACCGAACCCGGTGGAAAAAGCCTCTTTCCCGGAACGGTTATGGTTATCTCTTCCTCCTCTTTTTCAACCTGGAACTCCCCCAGGAATTCCCTGAGTTCCTCCTCCATAATCTCCTCTTTTTCAACCTCCGGCTTTTCCGGTGTCTTTTTCCTGTATTCCTCAAGCAAACCAAGCAGATTCTCATTTTCCTTCTCAAGCGCCTCTATTCGCTTTTCAAGTCTTCCTGCCCTTCCCTTTTCCATCCCTGCAAAAATTCCAAGCCCAACAATTATGACAACAAAAGGTATGTACCTCATCTCCACTCCTCCTCTATTCTTTCTATTGGTGTTCTCTCCTTTATTTTTCCACCACCATGGAGATAGCATTTTTCAACCGGTTCATTTCCCTCAATAAACACCTCCTCCCTCACCTTTGGACAGTAAGGGGTTGCAAGCAGTCCTGTCTCCGTGCATATGTATCTTCTAACAATCCCGGGTGGTTCTGGAAAGTCCTGAACCTCTGATGTATCAACCATAGTCCTCATCACATCAACCCATATGGGCAATGCACAGGATGCTCCTGTTGCATTCTTCCCTATGGTCTTTGGAACATCAAATCCAACCCAAACACCACAAACAACTCCCGGAATAAACCCTATGAACCAGGTATCCGTGAAATCGTTTGTGGTCCCCGTCTTTCCTGCCGCAGGATATTTGAATCCAAGCCTTCTTGCATACCTCGCCGTTCCCTCATCAAAAACACTCTTCATCATGTTTATCACCATGTATGCGGTGCGTTCATCAAGCACCCTTTCCCTTTCATAGTCAAAATGGTATATCTCATTTCCGTATCTATCCACAACCCTCTTTATAAAGACGGGTTTTACCCTCACCCCATAGTTTGCAATGGTCCCGAATGCATTAACCATTTCAAGCAAGGAAACGGAAGAAGAACCAAGGGGAAGGGAGAGAACTGGCTGGAGAGGGGAGCGGATTCCGAGTCTTCTTGCGTAGTCTATAACCGTGAAGACACCGACCTCCTTTACAAGCCTTAAAGAAGCCGTGTTTCTTGAGAGGGCAAGTGCCTTTCTCAATGGAATCCACCCCAGGAAAGAAGAATCAAAGTTTGCAGGGGCATAGATCTTATCCTGAATCTGCTCAATTATGGGGGCATCAAGAATGAGGTCCGATGGATTGAAACCATTATCAAGGGCTGCTGTGTAGAGGAAGACCTTGAAGGAGGAACCGGGCTGTCTTCTTCCCTGAATTGCACGGTTGAACTGGGAGTGTCTTATATCCCTTCCCCCCACCATCGCAAGAACAAACCCTGAATCAGGTTCCATCACAACAACAGCAGCCTGAAGATAGGGAGTCATCTCCTTTCCAATGAGGGAATCAGGATACTCACTCTTCGGCTTTATATGATACCACCTCTCTATTCTCTGGAGGTGAACCTCAACCAAGGAATCCACCACGCGCTGAAGGTCCATGTCCATCGTGGTGTAAACGGAAAATCCCTTTGTGAGATACTCTTTTCCAAAAAGTGATACGAGTTCCCTTTTAACCTCCTTAAGGAAGTAGGGGCCGGGGGGTGGCTTTTTCTCCTCCCTTGATACAACACCAAGAGGTGCACGCATTGCCTTTTCTGCCCTTTCCTCTGTTATATACCCAGCCTCCACCATTGCACGCAAAACCACGTTTCTTCTGCGTTTGGCTCTTATTGAATCCCGGTAAGGAGAATAATAGGCCGGTCCCTTTGGTATTCCTGCAAGCAGTGCACATTCGGGCAGGGTTAACTCCTTCACCGATTTTCCAAAATAATACCTGCTTGCAGCCTCCACTCCGTAGTTTCCCGCCCCAAAGTATATCTGGTTGAGGTACATCTCCAGGATTTCCTCCTTGGAGTAATGTCTTTCTATCTTAATGGCAAGGAGAGCCTCCATGAGTTTTCTTATAAAACTCTTTTCCGGGGTTAAAAAGAGATTCCTGGCAAGTTGCTGGGTTATGGTACTACCTCCCTGAACTATTCTTCTTTTTATTATATTCTTTATCGCAGCCCTTATTATTGCCTTTAAGTTTATTCCCCAGTGCCGGTAAAAATCCCTGTCCTCAACAGCTATGAATGCGTAGATTAATGTATCGGGAATTTCCTTTATGCTCACGGGTATTCTTCTCTCCACATATATCTCATCCACAAGCCTTCCCTTTATGTCGTAAATCCTGGTTGAGAGAGGGGGGGAATAGTATTCCAGGGCCCGATAGTCGGGCAGTTCCCTTAAAAGAAACGAGAAAAATCCAAGAAACCCACCTGCCCCAAAGGCAAGAATTCCATAGATTATCCTCTTCATCCCTTTAGAATTTACCCCATATTTCGGATAAAGTCAATGGATTTATAAAGAGGGGAAACCCGAACCCTGCTGTGGAAGCAATAAGGGTTGACTTTTATTTTTTGAGGAGTATAAAAAAGACATGTGGGTGAGGATTGAAGATATAGGTGAGTACGAGGGCAAAGAGGTTGAGATAAGGGGATGGTTGTTCAACTCCCGTTCAAGCGGGAAGATACATTTTATTCTTATCAGGGACGGGACCGGAATAATTCAGGGGGTTGTGGTAAAGGGGGAGGTGCCGGATGATGTTTTTGAACTTGCAGATGAGTTGACCCAGGAGTCCTCCATTATTGTCAGGGGGATTGTGAGAAAGGACCCCAGGGCCCCAGGAGGATACGAGCTTGGAGTAAAGGATATAAAACTCGTTCATCTCAGTGAGTCCTATCCCATAACCCCCAAGTCCCATGGAGTTGCATTCCTGATGGAAAGAAGGCACCTCTGGATAAGGTCCAGGAAGCAGAATGCTATTCTCAGGATAAGGGCAGAGGTTGTAAATGCTGCAAGGGAATTTCTGAATAAAGAGGGATTTTTACTTGTTGATGCTCCCATATTTACCCCCTCTGCTTGTGAGGGAACGACAACCCTTTTTGAGGTTGATTATTTTGGAAGGCCTGCTTATCTTTCTCAGAGTGGGCAGTTATACATGGAGGCTGCCTGCATGGCATTTGGGAAGGTTTACTGCCTTGGTCCGTGCTTCAGGGCGGAGAAGTCAAAAACAAGAAGACATCTTACGGAGTTCTGGCAGATTGAGCCTGAGATTGCCTATGCGGATATAAATGATGCAATGGAGGTTGCAGAGAGACTTGTTGCCTGTGTGGTCGAAAGGGTGCTTGAGAGAAGAAAAAGGGAACTTGAAATGCTGGAGAGGAATACAGAAGTGCTTGAAAAAATAAAGGTTCCGTTTCCCAGAATATCATATGATGAGGCAGTAAAGATTTTGAAGGAAAAGGGAATGGATATTGAATGGGGGGAGGATTTTGGTGCTCCACATGAGACTGAACTTGCAAATTCCTTCTCTTCTCCTTTCTTTGTGCATCGTTATCCTAAAAAAATAAAGGCATTCTACATGAAGGAGGACCCTGACAATCCGGAACTTTCTCTTTCCTTTGACATGCTTGCTCCTGAGGGGTATGGAGAAATAATTGGGGGAGGGCAGAGGGAAGAGAGGCTGGAAAAACTGAAAGAGAGTATCAAAAGGCATAACCTTCCTGAAAGTGCTTTTGAGTGGTATCTTGACCTGAGAAGATATGGAACCGTTCCCCATGCAGGATTTGGGCTCGGAATAGAAAGAACTGTTGCGTGGATATGCGGTATCCACCACGTTCGTGAGGCTATTCCATTTCCCAGGATGCTTGATACCCTTTATCCCTGAGGCTTTCTTATTTTCCCTTTTAAAATCAGAGCACCGCAGATGGAGACAAATACTGCCTTTAAGATATCTCCTGGAATGAAGGGAAGGGTTCCGAGAACAAACAATTCATGCAGGGATGGTATGGTTCCTCTTGTGTGGTAAATCCACATTTTGAGATACAGGAGTCCAGGAAGGTGTATGAGGAAAAAGTTGGCAAAGAGAATCATACATAAAAGAAAGAAAAAGTTTTTCTTTTTACATCTTTCACTTATGTGCCCCACCCAGAGGGATGCCAGGATGAATCCTGCAAGATAACCCATGGTGGGTCCTGTAAGGATATTTATTCCTCCTTTAAACCCGGAAAACCACGGGATTCCCAGAATTCCAAGGATGACATAGATTAACTGACTCACACCTCCCCACATCTTTCCCAGAACAATTCCCGAAAGTAATACTGCAAAAGTCTGTCCGGTAACAGGAACGGGTGTCCAGGGCAATGGAATTCTTATCTGTGCAAAAAGTCCGGTTATGCATGCGAAAAGGAAAGAAAAGGAAAGTTTCCAGGAGATGGAAAGGGAGTCCTTCCATGCAAGGGCATCATACTTTACCTTCATTTCTCCTCCTTTCCAGTCTTTCTTTTATTGCCTCTGTAAGTTCGCTTATTCTCTTTACACTTCTTGGTATTCTTATCCCGTGTCTTTCTAAGTGAAGAATAAAGTATGGAACTATGGGCAGTTCCACTCCACTTTCCTCCACGATTTTCCAGGGGATGGTTTCCGGCGCTCCTGTTAAAATCACGGAACCTTCTTTCATGAGAACGAGTTCGTCGGTGAGATCAAGGACTGGAGAAAGATCATGTGTAATGAGAATTACGGTCTTTTTTTCTTTCAGAATATAGAGCACATCCTTCAATTTTTTGATATTTTCCCAGTCAAGGGCTGAGAAGGGTTCGTCGAGTATGAGCCAGTCCGGTTCAAAGGATAAAACCGACGCCAGAGCGACGAGTCTTTTTTCCCCGCAGGAAAGTTTATAGGGAGGCAACTTCATGAGTTCAGGAGGAATGGATAAAAGCGAAGTAACTTCCTCTATTCTTTCTCTTTCATGGGGTAGGGAGAAGTTCCTTATACCGTATGCAATCTCATCATAAACCGTGTCGCAGAAAAACATCCTTTCAGGAAACTGAAGTAGAAATCCCATTCTTTCCTGGAGGTTTTTCACATTTCCCCTTGGGTATATAATCTCACCTGTGGAGGGATGAATAAACCCCTTTATCACACATCCGAGGGTCGTCTTTCCTGCCCCTGAGGGACCTGTAATTGTATAAAACTTTCCCTCCTCAAAAGAGAGATTTATGTTTTTTAAAATCCTTTTCTCATTTCTGTAAACCTCCACTCCCTTGAGTATAAGCATTCACCACCCCTTTCAGAATCTCATCTCTTCTCCATGCATTTATCTCGATTCCCATCTCTTTAAGAAATGAAACAAACAGGACCTCGTCCGTTCTTAAAAGCCCCCTTTCAAGCATTTCCTCTGTTTTTCCTTCGTAAACAATTTTTCCTTCTTCCATCACATAGACCTTTTCAGCATAAACAACCTCGGAAAAATCCTGGGTTATTATCATGATTCCTCCGGGATACTCCTCCCACACCTTATAGACTTTCCTCTTCCATTCTGCATCAAGGAAAGAGGTTGCCTCATCAAATATCAAAAAATCAGGCTCCATCACAAGAATTGATGCAACCGCCATTATCTGGAGTTCTCCTCCTGAAAGGGTGAAGGGATTCCGGGAGAAAAAAGGCTCTATTCCCAGCTTCTCCTTAACCTTTTCTATTCTCTCCTCCACTTCCTCCCGCGAAAGCCCCATGTTCTCAAGCCCGAACGAAATTTCCTCCTCACAGTTGAGGGTTACGAACTGGGTTTCTGGCTCCTGAAATACAATTCCGACTCTCCCCTCCATAATAACCTCTCCACGCGAAGGAGCAATGAGTCCTGCAATCACTGAAGCAAGGGTGGTTTTTCCGCATCCATTTCTTCCCAGGAGTGCAATTCTTTCCCCTTTTCTCCAGGTAAAGTTAACATTCTTTAAGATAAATTTCCCGTTTTTCTCAATGGATACATCCCGCAGGACAATCAACTTTTCCTCAATAGGTGGTTGGGGAAAGGTCCAGATAGTGATAGGGATTTACAGGTTTTCCAAGGACCCTCACTTCGTAATGCAGATGGGGACCGGTTGTCAATCCTGAAGAACCTATATAGCCTATGACCTGCCCTCTCCTCACCCTCTGCCCTTTTCTCACAACATAACTCCTGAGATGTGCATATCTTGTCTTGTATCCATATCCATGGTTTATCTCAACCGTGTGTCCATATCCTCCCTTCCAGCCAACAAAACACACGACTCCATCTGCTGTGGCGTATACCGGGGTCCCGGGGAGATTTGCAATATCAAGTCCTCTGTGGAACTCTCTCTTTCCTGTTACAGGATGTATTCTGTAACCGAAGGATGAAGTTATTCTTCCGGTTGTTGGCCATATGGAGGGGGTGTGAGAAAGAAGGCTCTCCCTCTCTCTGATTTTTTTCTCCACCTCTCCAAGTTTCTCTTTATCAAACGAAACAAGTGCAGAGATAGAAGTTATTTCTTCATCGAGTTTCCATACCTTCTGGTTAAGAGAGGGATCGGAATAAAGAGGTGTTGGAGCGCGTCCACCGGTTCCCATCTCAAATTCCTCCGGAGGGAGCAGCTCAAGGTTTACATAAAGCCTTCCTGTCTGAATAAATTCAGCGAGGGACCCGATTCTATCCTTGAGTTCGGAGATTTTCCTTTCAACTAAACGCAATCTGTGGAGAAGAGCATGCCTTTTTGTATGAACATAAATAACCTTGCTGAGAAGCGCCCTCTGACGATACCCCTCCATTCCAACATAAAGAAATGCACTGAAAAATATTATAAGTGCGGAAAGGAAAATCCACCTTCCCCTTTCCGTAAAAACAAATCCCACAACGGGTCTCTCCTCCCTGAGGATGAGAACACTCCACTTTCTCATTGCATCTCTATCATATATGAAAAAATAAAAATTGTCAAGGCTGCGATTTTCCTCCATTATCTCTTGTGGACTTTTTATCCTTGGTTAAAATAAAGTCGATGTGCGTATGTTTTCGCAGAAACTTACCCTTTATCAACCCATGAAAGGCCTCAGCATCTTGTTCTTGTTCTCCATACAGCCTTCTCAGAAAATAGCATAATGCTCCTTCCAGGAAAAATACTGGATGCGAGGTGAGGTGATTAAAAACCCTGATTATCATTCGCACAGGTTATCCACCATAGAACCTCGTCTTTCTTTTCCCAAAAAGACATGATTTGGTATCTTCTGTCTCAAAGTGAAAATTAATCCCTTTGAGGAAGAGTATTTTTGAGGTAAATCGCCCTTGTCAAATCCTTTTTAATTTTGTAAAATAAACCCGTGGAGCATATAAGGAACTTCTCAATAATAGCGCACATTGACCACGGGAAATCAACCCTTGCGGATAGGTTCCTGGAAATAACAGGAACCGTCCCAAGGGATAAGTTGCGTGAACAGTTCCTGGATTCAATGGACCTGGAAAGGGAGCACGGGGTTACGATAAAGGCACATCCCGTGAGGATGGAATACAGAGGATATGTCCTCAACCTGCTTGATACACCAGGACATGTTGACTTCTCCTACGAGGTCTCCCGCTCCATTGCCTCATGCGAGGGAGCCGTCCTTCTTGTGGATGCAACCCAGGGAGTTGAGGCACAGACCGTAACCCACTACGAACTTGCAAAAGAACACGGACTTGTAATAATTCCGGTTATTAACAAAATAGACCTCCCCAACGCAGACTTTGAAAATGTTGCAGAGGAAATAATAGAACTCACAGGATGCGACCTTGAGGATATCATTCTCATTTCTGCAAAGGAGGGAATTGGGATAGAGGAACTGATTGATGCCGTTATTGAAAGAATACCTCCACCGCGCGGTGAACCCGATGCCCCTCTCCGTGCCCTCATATTTGACTCAATTTACGATGACTACAGGGGTGCCGTTCCATATGTGAGGATATTTGACGGGGAGATAAGACCCGGAATGAAGATAAAACTGTTCTCAACGGGCAGGGAATACGAGGTTATGGAGGTTGGATACTTCAGACCCCAGAGGGTACGTGCAGATGCCTTGAAAACAGGTGAGGTTGGATGGGTAATTGCAGGGATAAAGTCAATAAGGGATACAAGGGTTGGAGATACGATAACCGATGCAAAAAACCCGGCAGAGCGTCCCCTTCCAGGATACAGGGAAGTAAAGCCCATGGTGTTCAGCGGGATATATCCATCCCGGGGAGAGGACTTTGAGGCACTTGGAAAGGCTCTTGAAAAACTTAAACTCAACGATGCATCCCTTACCTTCCAGATAGAGCAGTCCGCCCTTGGATTTGGATACAGGTGCGGTTTCCTGGGATTGTTTCACATGGAGATAGTTGAGGAAAGGATTGAAAGGGAATACAGCATCCCTATAATTGCAACAACCCCGAATGTGAGATACCGGGTGAAGACGAAGAAGGGGGAGGTTTTTGAGATAGAAAACCCGGCAAAGTTTCCACCGATGGGAGATATAGAGGCGATAGAGGAGCCCATTGTTCGTGGAGAGATAATAACTCCTGACGAATACCTGGGAGGAATATTCAAACTGTGTGAGGAGAAAAGGGGAAAGCAGTTGTCAATGGAGTACATGCCCGGAAGAAGGGTTGCACTCAGGTATGAGTTTCCCCTTGCAGAAATTCTCTTTGACTTCCACGACAAACTCAAATCCGTGAGCAGGGGATATGCATCCTTTGACTATGAGTTTTATGGATACAGGGAAAACGACCTTGTCAAAATAGACATACTCCTCAATGGAAAACCCGTTGATGCCCTTTCCTTTATCGTCCACCGGGAAAAGGCATATCATACCTCCCTTAAGGTTGTGAGAAAACTTAAAGAGGTAATCCCAAGGCAGCTATTTGAGGTTGCAATCCAGGCAGCGATTGGTAAGAGGGTTATAGCAAGGGCAACGATAAAGCCTTACAGGAAGGATGTAACTGCAAAGTGCTACGGGGGAGATGTGACAAGGAAGAGGAAACTGCTGGAAAAACAGAAGGAAGGAAAGAAAAGAATGAAAAAGATAGGGCACGTTGATGTCCCGGAGGAGGCATTCCTTGCGGTTCTCAAGATTGAAAGGTGAGATTGCAGGATACGCAAGGGCAATCCTTCTCATTCTTTTTCTCAGAGGATTTGTGATTCAGGCTTTCAGGGTTCCGACGGGCTCCATGGAGGATACAATACTCATAGGAGACTTTCTTCTTGTGAACCGCCTCTCATACGGAATAAGAATTCCCTTCACAACCCGCTTCCTCTGGATGTACCGCACGCCAAAGAAAGGAGAGATAGTTATCTTCACAAATCCATACGGAGGAGAGAACTTTGTTAAAAGATGCGTTGGATTGCCCGGGGATACAATAGAGATAAAACACAAGATACTGTATGTTAACGGGAAACCCCAGGAGGAACCGTATGTCTCCCACAGGGACCCTGTGGAATATCCGCCACTTGCCATTCCACCCTCCATCTATCAAAAGGAATGGGAAAAAGGAAGTTTCAGGAATGCCGGGGGATACGTGAGGGACAACTTTGGACCTGTTGTGGTCCCGGAGGGGACAATTTTTGTCATGGGAGACAACAGGGACAACTCATGGGATTCAAGATTTATGGGCCCCATTCCTTTAAGATACATCGTGGGGACACCTCTCTTTATCTACTGGTCATGGAATCCTTCCTCTTCCTTTCCCGGTATAAGGTGGGAGAGAATAGGGAGGAGTATAAGATAAGGAGGAATTATGGCAAAAAGACTTGGGGACTTGCTTGTTGAAAAGGGACTTGTAACCAGAAGGGAGATAGCCCTTGCCCTTGAGGAACAGAGGAAGAGTGGGGGAAGGCTTGGTTCAATCCTGGTGAAACTCGGATTTGTTACCGACCAGGACATAACAAGGGTTCTGAGTGAACAGTATGGGGTTCCACCGGTTGACCTCACAAACTATCCAGTGGATGAAACCGCACTGAAACTCATTCCACCCCATGTTGCGGAGAGATTGCTCATATTCCCATTAAAGAGAGAGGGGAAGATTCTTCACCTTGCCATGGCAAATCCTGCTGATATCTACGTGATAGACGACATAAAATTCGGGACGGGATTTGATGTGAAACCCTATGTTGCATCCGAGCACATGATACTCAAGGCGATAGAGAGATACTACGGAGTTGGTGGAAAGATGGCTGAGGTTCTGAAGGAGATGGAGGAGGAAGAGGAAAAACTTGAGGTTATAGAGGAGGAGAAGGAGGAGATCATAACCGATGTTGAGGCAGCCCCTGTTGTGAAACTTGTCAATTCAATGATAACAGAGGCTGTGAGAAGGGGTGCGAGTGATATTCACATAGAGCCTTACAAGAAGGTTTTGAGGGTGAGGTTCAGGATAGATGGAGTTCTGCACGAGGCAATGTCTCCCCAGTACATATTCGGTCCTGCAATTGTTTCCAGGATAAAACTCATGGCAAAACTTGACATTGCAAACAAACGCCTTCCCCAGGACGGGCACATAAACATGAAGGTTGGGAATGAGGAGGTTGACCTGAGAGTATCAACCCTCCCGACAACCCACGGGGAGAAGGTTGTTATACGAATTGCGAGAAAGACCGGATTGAGGTATGAACTTGAGGACCTGGGGCTTGAGGGAGATGCATTGAGGCACTTTAAGGAGGCACTTGAAAAGCCAAATGGAATAATTCTGGTAACAGGACCAACGGGAAGTGGAAAGACCGTTACCCTTTACTCCGCCCTCCACAAACTCAACACCCCTGATGTGAACATCATGACCGCAGAGGACCCCGTTGAATACGACCTCATGGGAATAAATCAGGTGAACATAAGGGATGAGATAGGTCTGACATTCGCAACCGCACTCAGGGCATTCTTGAGGCAGGACCCGGATATAATAATGGTTGGAGAGATAAGAGATAAAGAAACAGCAGAGATAGCAATAAGGGCTGCACTCACAGGACACCTGGTCCTCTCAACCCTTCACACAAACGACACCGCAGCCACCATCTCCCGACTCACGGACATGGGAATAGCACCCTACTTAATTGCATCATCTCTTATCCTTGTTGAGGCACAGAGACTTGTGAGGAGAATATGCCCGAAGTGCAGGGTTCCCTACAAACCCTCCGAGGATGAACTTGCAATATTCGGGCTTTCAGGAGACCACACCTTTTACAGGGGTGAGGGATGCCTTGAATGCGGGAATACAGGATACAAGGGAAGGATAGGGATATTTGAGGTGATGCCCATAACACCCCGGATAAGAAGGATGATAATTGAGGAGAGACCGGTTGATGAGATAAGGGAGGCTGCAAGGGAGGAGGGAATGAGGACCCTGAGGGAGGATGGGGTGGCGAAGGCACTGAGGGGAATAACAACCCTTGAGGAAGTTCTTGAGGCAACGGCAATGTAAAATGCACTGGTTCTGTGGAAAGGTTGTAAGGGGAAAGGTCATACTTTCAGAGGAGGAACTCAGGCACGAGAAGGTGAGGAGGATAAGGGAGGGGGAGCGTGCGTGCATAACCGATGGTGAGGGGAGGGTGTGGCTGGTTGAAAGAAAGAAAAGGGACTGGGAGGTTCTTGAGGAGGAGTATTATCCACCCCCACCTCCTTTGTACCTTGCCATCCCCCTCATAAAGCCCCAGCGAATTGAATGGGCGATTGAAAAGGGAACCGAACTCGGGGTTCGGGAGTTCTTGCTGTTTGAGCCCATAAGAGGTGTGGGAAGGAGCGGGAAAGAGGAGAGGTGGAGGAGGATAATAAAAGAGGCGGCAAAGCAGGCTCATAATCCACACTTCCCCGAAATTTCCTTCTATTCCTCACTTGAAGAGGTTCTGGATGCAGGGAAGGGGGAAGTTGTGGTTTACGGGAAGGAAAGAGGTGAAAAATTCCCTGAGGGTGAGAGTTTTCTCATAGTTGTTGGGCCCGAGGGAGGGTTTGAACTTGAGGAGGAAAGACTGCTTGTAAAGAGGAAAGCAGTTCCCGTATCCTGTGGATGGAATACGTTGAGGACAGAAACAGCAGCCATTGCACTTCTATCCATAGCAGTTCATAACCTCAAACATAAGGAGGAGCCATGAGTATTTTCATGCTTTTCCCTCTTTTGCTTCTTGGAGATGGTCACATAATACCCATCCCTCCAAGACCACCGGGACCAAAGCCCCTTTACATTGACATAAAATCCCAGCATGCCGAGGTCAAGATAGTTGAAGGGGTTGCAGCCGTTGAGATAGAGGAGGTCTTTTACAATCCCCATGAAATGAGGATTGAGGGAGAATACATATTCCCCATCCCTGAGGGGGCTTCCCTTTCTGATTTTTCCATGTGGGTGAATGGAAAAGAGGTTAAGGGAGAGATTTTGAGAAGTGATGAGGCAAGGAGGAGGTATCTTGAGATTGTGAGGAGGAGAAGAGACCCTGCACTGCTTGAATACTACAACCGTGATATGTTCAGGTGCAGGATATTCCCGATAGAACCGCACGGAGAGGTCAGGGTAAAGATAGGGTATGAGCAGGTTCTGAAAAAGAAGGGGGATATGTATGAATTCAGATACCCGTTGAAGATAAACTCCTTAACAGAACATCCCATGGAGAGTTTCTCCCTGCACGCAGCCATCGAGGCGTCCTGGGATATAAAGAATGTATTCTCTCCCACCCATTCCATAGATGTTGTTCCAAAAGATAAGAATAAGGTTGAGGTTGCAATAGAGGAAAATAACATAAGGCCGAACTCAGATGTGATTTTCTACTACTCCGCATCCAGGGAAGAGTTTGACATGAGCCTCCTTACATACCGGAAGGGAAAAGATGGATACTTTCTCCTTTCGCTTTCAGGTGGATACATAAGTGAGGATAAGGAAAACAAGGCAATTATATTTGTGCTTGACCGCTCCGGAAGCATGAGGGGAAGGAAGATAGAGCAGGCAAAGGAGGCACTTGAGTTCATGGTGAATTCGCTCAACAAGGGGGATGAGTTTGCAATAATAACTTTCTCAACCGATGTTGAGGTTCTTGGAGATGGACTTATGGGATGGAGGGATAGAGAAAGGGCTTTATCCGGGATAAGGGATATAAATGCAGGAGGAGGAACAAACATAGAGGGTGCTTTGCTAAGGGCAGCAGAACTTGCAAATAAGGTTGAAAAACTGCCTGTTTATGTTGTCTTCCTCACGGATGGTGAACCAACGGTGGGAGAGAGGAATCCTGAAAGACTGAAGGATAAGATTAAAAAAGAATGGGAAAATGGAAGATTGTTTGTCTTCGGGGTTGGATACGATGTGAATACAGAACTTCTGGAGTTACTTACGGGAGAGTTCCGTGGAAGGGGTGAGTATGTTACCCCGGATGAGGACCTTGAGATAGTTCTTTCCTCCTTCTTCTCAAGCATCCAGACCCCTGTACTTACCGATGTTGAGATAGATTATGGGAAGATTAAGGTAAAGAAGGTCCATCCTGAACAGCCGGGAGACCTTTTTGCAGGAAGTTCAATAACCATAGCGGGAATGTATGAAAATCCGGGGAAAACCACAATCACAGTCAAGGGAAAGAGGAAGGGGAGGGAGGTTGTTTACGAGGAGAGGTTTGAATTTCCTGGAGAGAGCGAGGAGTATGCATTTGTTCCCAGGGTGTGGGCGAGGAGGAGGATAGGATACCTTCTTTCACAGATAAAGAGATATGGAGAGAGCAGGGAACTCGTGGACGAGGTAACAGAACTTGGAAAGAGATTCGGCATTGTTACTCCATACACCTCATACCTTATAACGGATGAGGAGGAGAGAAGACTTTATGCACCGGGTGTGTTCAGGGCTGAAAAGGGAGAGGGGGCTGTCAGGATAATGAAGGATGTAGCCTTTGCGAAGAGGGCGATTACAGGGACCCCGCAGAGGAGAGAGGTAAAGGTTATAGGAGAAAAGACATTTTACATGAAGGGAGAGGTGTGGGTTGATACCGAATACAAAGAGGGAATGAAGGAGAAGCGGATAGAACTGTGGAGCAGGGAATACGAGAAATTTATGGAAAGCCATCCCGAACTTGTCCCCTATCTTGCACTCGGCAAGGTAATAGTTGTATGGAAGGGGGTTGCATACAGGTTTGAGTAAAAGGTTTTGAACTTTACATAAGATTTCAAAGAAAGGAGGAAGGCCATGCTATGGATGTTATCTTTTTTTTATCTTCATTTCTGGCAATCCTCCCGTAAAAAAACTCACCCTGGAAGACCTTAAAGGGAAAACCCTTCAGGACCTTTACCTCATGCGGAATGAGATATATGCAAGGCATGGAAGACCTTTCAAAACCTATGAACTGTTTGCATATTTCATGGGAAAGGAATGGTATAAACCCAGGAAAGATTACAGCGATAGGGAACTTTCTCCGGTTGAGATTCACAATGCAAAACTCATTCTCGAAAAGGAAAGGGAACTTTTAAAGCATAACTATATAATGAAGGACGGGAGGAAGGTGATAAATTTTGATAATGTTATAAACCGGTTCCAGTTCCCTGAATTCACTGAGGAGGAGATAGAGAAACTTTCCAGGAATGGTTTTCTTGTTGTTCCATCAAAATACAAACAGCTCTTTCATATTTACGAAAACAACGACTATCTTGGTATAGCAAGTTTTATAACCACCGATGCCGTGCTTCAACTTTACCATCTCTTCTTTGACCGCACATTAATGGAGATAGAAGAAAAACATCTATTCAATCTCCTTCGGCGTCTCACAGATTACCTTATTGATGAAACCTGGACGATTTATTCCTCCTCTCACGATTCAATGATAAAAAAAGCGGCCCTGAGAAACCTCGCCTATTTTTATGTTCCTGTGTATTATCTTTATGGAAGGGATAGGGGTGCGGTGAGTTCCGAGGTGTGGGATGTGGTGGAAAAAGAGATCGAAAACTGTGAAGCGCATCAGGGGTTTGCATATCCTCCAATTCTTTCCCCCACCCGATACACGGTTGATTACAGCCAGTTCATTCCCAGGGGACACTATACCAGAAATGATACCCTCAAGAACTACTTCATGGCAATGATGTGGTATGGAATCTATGCACTTCATCCGGATGTGGATATAGAACTCATCCAGGCCCTTCTCATAACCCATGTTCTTTATAATTTTCTGGTGGAAGAAAAGCCCCTTATATCCCTGTGGAGGAAGATTTATGAAATTACAGCATTTTATGTGGGATTTTCAGACGACATTGGGCCTGAGGAGTTCCGGGTGGTGATGGAGAGGGTGTTTGGCAAAGAGCCGGATATAAGTGAATTTTCTGACAGGGAAAAACTCAAGCAGGTGAGAAAACTGCTCCTCAAGATTTTTAACGAGAAAACAAAGATAAGGCAGATAGTTGGTGGAGTTCCTCAGGGAATGGAGTTCAGGTTCATGGGACAGAGATATATTCCTGATTCTGAGATAATGCAGAGGCTCGTTTGTTCCCGTAAAAGATACTTTCCAAAGGGACTTGATGTTATGGCAGTTCTGGGGAGCAGGATAGCAAAAGAACTCATGCTTGAGAGGTACAAAGATGACTGGAAGGAATGGAAGGAGTATCCAGAGAGACTTAACGAACTCATAGAGGAGTTTAAAAAACTCACAGAGGAGGACTGGAAGAAAAATCTTTATCTCTCCTGGCTCTGGTGTCTCAAGTCGTTGCTTGAACTGAATAAGAAGCATAAATATCCCTTCTTTATGCAGAATGATGCATGGCTTACAAAAAGTCTCAATACTTCGCTTGCAAGCTGGGCAGAACTCAGACATGATGCAATTCTTTATGCCAAGCCTTCGGGCTGTGCTGAGTGTGGTGGGGGTGTGGAGAGAAAATGGGAATGGGTTCCTGAGCCTCCAAAGGGATATGTGGAGCCAAACGTTGAGTTCTATAAAAGGCTGAAGGAGTTGCTTGAGTTTACAGAGAAGGGGCTTGAGGAAAGAGGGTTTCTTGACCCTGAACAGAAGGAGATTTTTGAAAGATTTATTGAACTTGTTGTCTTTCTGGAAAGGGTTTCTCTTAAGGAATTGAAAGGGACTCCTCTTTCCATTGAGGAGTACGACCAGATAAGGAGGTTTGGCTCATTACTTGAGAACCTCACCCTTCAAATTTTCCGCACGCAATACTGGTCACTGGTGGAGGGGCCTGATAGAGAAATTCCGGTTATTGCAGATGTCCATACCGGAGGTGGGGCAGGACAGCCACTTATGGCTCTTGAAGAAGCAGTGGGATATGCGTTTGAGATATACGTGGTGGTGGAGATAGATGGAAGACTCAAACTCACAAGAGGTGCGGTCTTTTCATACTATGAATTCCTCTGGCCCATCAGTGACCGTCTTACCGATGAAAAATGGCAGGAGATGTTGAGGGAGGGGAAAGAGCCTCCCCTGCCTGACTGGATAGATGTGTACTTTTCTCCACAACCAAAGAAATTTTCAAAACCTGCCTATATTCCTCCTGCGGGGATAAGAGAAAAAATGGGTAAAGGGTCAGGATGGGAACTCATCTACTATGAGACCGGGTGCTGAAAGATGATGCTTTTTCTTTTCGTTCTCCCCTCTTTCAGGGTTGAATTCTGTGCTGTGGGAGATGTTTTGCTGGATAGGGGTATAAGACCCCTTATAAAAAAACATGGGGTGGATTATCCCTTTTCCCGGGTTTCTGATGTTATAAGTAGAAACGACCTTGCCTTCTGCAATCTTGAATGCCCCATTTGTACAGGTGGAGTTCCTCTTAACAAAAAATACTGCTTTCATGCGGATACATCCTTCATTTTTGGTTTAAAAAATGCAGGATTCAATGTTATTTCTGTTGCCAACAACCATACGATGGACCGGGGGAGGGAAGGCTTTGTTGAAACAGTGAGGTTATTGAAAAAACACGGATTTTATCCTGTGGGTGAAGGAGAGAACCAGAAAGAGGCAAGAAAGCCTGTGATTGTGGAGTGTAATGGTCTTAGATTTGCATTTTTCGCATATGTGAATATGCTGCTTGAGGGTGTTACATATCTTGATGACAGGCCATCACCTGCCATGGGAAATCTTGAAGAAATGGAGAAGGAGATAAGAAAGATAAGGGATGAGGTTGATTTTATTGTGGTTTCATTTCACTGGGGGATTGAGTATCAGGATTTTCCGACCATAAATCAGATAGAATACGCCCACCGGGCAATTGATGCGGGGGCGGACCTTGTTCTTGGTCATCATCCCCATGTTCTTCAGGGAATTGAATATTACAGAGAAAGACCCATAGTTTACAGCCTTGGAAACTTTGTTTTTGACCAGCGCAAACTCGTGCAGAGGCAGAGTATGATATTTGGATGTGTATTTAAAAAAGGGAAGATAGATTCTGTTTATTTTATACCTGTTATCCTCAAAGGGTTCAGACCGGAAGTTGCAAAGGGAAAGGAAAGAGAGGAGATTGTTAAAAGGATGGAAAAGATTTGCAAGGGGTTCAATGTAAGATTTTTAAAGGAAAAAGAAAGGGTCCGGGTGGTGGACACGACAGGGAAAAATTCCTTTATAACTCCCATTTGCAGACTCAGATATAAGAAAGGAGAAATAATTGCCCTCCGGAAAAGAATTATTGTGAAGGATACATCGTCCCGGGTGATTGATTCCTTTCTGCTTGATACTCTGGAAGTCAAGGATTGCTGTGGACTTGCTGATTCACATGGAGTTCGCTTATATGGAATCCTTGGAAAGGAGAACGAATCGAGGGGAGAACGCATTGTGATATTTCCGGTATACGAGGGAAAAGTTTATGGACCCCTTCTGGATGTTCACAGACTCAATCCCTGGAAGATAACCATAGCAGAAATAGATGGGGAGTATCCACCGGAGTTATGCGTGGGCGTGTGGAAAATGACAAGGTATGATAAAAGGTATGCAAACAGATTGTTTGTTTATAACATTTACGGAGACTATATTTACCCAAAATGGTTTGGTTCAAGATTCCATAAAGATTTCATAGATTTTGAGTTTTCCGATGTAAACGGAGATGGGGTGGACGAGTTGATATTGAAAGAAATATACGGAGATTCCATTGAAAAAGAAATTTATAAATGGGATACCTTTGGATTTATCCCCTTTCATCCTTGATAAAACTTACCTAACATGAGCAATTTTTATAAGTAATTTTGTGTAACGGGATTGCTGTTCTCTGCTATGATCCCGATTAAAGAAATGAGAAAATGGATACGAGAGGGAGGAAATCGGTCATACCTTCAAGTTCTTGACATGTGCCCCATTTTTTACCACCTCCATTCATATAAACCCTTAAAATATATATTTTCTTCCTCGTTTTCTTTATCATAAACCAGATAAAGAGTGGACGAATTTGACAGTTTTATCTTTATCAGGGAATTCAGAACCTTCTCTTTCTCTTCCTCCAGAAAGTGTTGCTGATAGAACAATCTGATAGATAAAAAGGAAAAAATTTGGTATTCACACTTGAGAACCGATATCCATTCTTCCTCAGCATTGCCACCATAATCCACCTTGCTGTAATCCAGAGAGAGTGAAATATTTATATTTGAGGCAGGATGGAAAAAGATGGAAAGGTAAGGGTATTCCATTTTACCCCCGTAAAAATCCCCTGCTGCAAATCCTCCTGCAAGAGAAACTCTATCCCCTATATCACAGAATATTCCACCATCGTAGAAATTGTTCTGAAAGTAATCCTCACCGTATCTGTGCCCGAATCTGTTATTGTATAAATAAATCCCATAACTGTTATACCACACTATCTCCAGACTCCCCCTCCATCCATACAACACCCTTTCTCCATCATGGTTGCGCAGCCCGTTAAAAAGCATACTGGTTTTTATCATTAAGTCCCGCGAGGGATAGATTCTGTAACCTGCACTCAATACAGGGCCTTTTATATCGTTTCGGGAAACAAATCCCAGAATGGGATTGAAATTTATGGAATAGTCCTTATATCCGAGAGAAAGAGAAAAGCACCGGATAGCCTGGGAAAACCACACTTCAAGTGCGTTCGGAAACCCATCTATTGTGTCATTTTTTATCCAGGCATAGTTTAAGGACAGATTTGTATTTTTTAAAAGTGAAATCCTCATATCCCCGGCATAGGAGATTTCACGCAAACTATTATCCCGGTAATCAATAACCATTCCACCAGCATCCAGAAATTTACACAGCACTCCGTACCCCTTAATTCTCACTCCCTCTATCGTCTGGTGTAAAGAATCGTAGCGTGTAAAGAAAGAAACCGCCTTTATCTTTTTCAAATGAGTGGATAACTTTATCCCCTGATCAAAATCAACAATCCTCCTTGTGTAAAATACCGGGATATCCATATCAAAAGCGCCAAAGTCTTCAAGAAAGAAGGGTCTTTTTTCAGGAAGATGAATCTCTGTCTCTTTTGAAAGATTTATCTTATCCACATCTGGCTCAACCTGGCAGAAATCAGGTTTATATACACCCGAAATGCTGAACCTGGAGAAAAATATGGTCTTCACATCCACTCCACCTCTAAATGTTTTGTGTGAGGTGAGATATGAAATATAAGGGGCAATGAAAACCTTTATTTTTCTTCCCGGAGGATGGATTATTAAATATCCAAACCTGGAAACACGATATCTATTTCTCTCAATCTCTATATCCGCCCAGCTATCAAGTTCGTCCCTCTTTTTGATATATCTGTAAAAATTTATTCTCCAGATTGTATCCCTGGCTGAATATTTGAAAAGCCGGAAAGGCAAACAGAACTCTGCATTCCATCCCTCTTTGTTTATCCTGGTCCTGCATTCCCATTCTCCATCCCACTCCTTACCTCCACCTGCCCCATCCTCGGTAAAATGGGCATCCCACATGGTTCCCTGAGGATTTACCATAAAAGAATAGGATTCTTTACTCTCACCAAAAGGACTGATTACCACCTCCACCCAGTCATCCAGTGAAAAATCGTGATCTCTCCGGACAGTGGAACTGATTATTTCATCTCTCTGATACACCCCGAAAAAGATATAAATGTTAAGGCTGTCGTAGACACAATAAACCTTTACACTTCCGGAGGGAATCTCACTATTCAGAGGTTTTATCTTCACAAAATCTGTTACACACTCATTGTAAACCTCGTCTCCATCAAATTTCCCATCAACAACAGGCACAACCTTTGAGAAATGTGGCTTTATACTTTTCACGGGAATAAAAAAACAAAAGAAACAGCATCTCACTTCCTCCTTTTTTATAATTTAAACTGATGCTGAACCTTCACAAAAGCCTGATATTTGAGAAGCCTAAGGGAACTCTTAAGTGAACAGTCCAGAATGCAACCCACATAGAAAATATCAAAAGGAGTGGGAAGATACGAAATCAGAGGATAGATGCTCAAGGTACCCGAATCAGAGGAATACTGGTTTATAAGTCTTACGGAAAGACTGGGAGATAGCCCCAGATTAATCTTGCTCACCAAAACACTCGCTTGGTAAATTTTCTGTTTGAACATATTCTCATACCCGGACGAGGTACTGGCTGAAAAGGTAATGTTGAAATTATAAGAGGGATTAAGGCTGAGATAAATACTCCAGAGAGATTTATAAACAGAAAAAGGAGGATCCTCATACATTATACCTTTCCCAGCAGAAAATGAAAATTCCGTACTTGCCCATTCAAAAGGAAAAAGGAAAAATTGGAAAGAGAAAGTTCTGTTGTGAGGAAATTCTACGTTAAGAAACCTTTCTGAGTAATTCTCATAAGAAATAGTAAATGTGTTCCCGCCTTTCAAATCTGTAGAAACATACAACCTCAACCCCCTATACTTTTCCACTCCATCAAAGTTTTTTTCATAAGAATAATTCATCCCCGGGGAGAGGGAGATTATCCCGAATCTGTAAAGATAAAAAATCGGCTTCAATTCGGCATTTATTCTCCTGTAGTTGTTTTTGTAAATATATCCCAGATCAGAACGAAAAGAAGGAGAGACCCCTTCATACTGGAAAGAAGAATACAAATATCTGTAAAGTGCTGAAAAATCCACATACTGTGCCCATCCTCTCAGATACTCTCCGTCAAAACCCTGAAAAAGCAATGTATCTTCCAGTTCCTGGGTGAATGAGTAATATCCATAATAACCCATGGTGAAATGTCTTAAAAAACGGAGGGTGAAATCGCCACCCACTACCCGAGAATAGCCACTCCTTAATTCTCTGTCCAGCACCACAACTCCCACATAAGATGCAGAAAATATCTCCTTGCCCCCCCTTAAAATGGTAGAATAAGAACTTCTGTTACTCGCCACAATTTCACTTCCATCCTCCTGAGGAACAACCCACACAGTGTTTCTATCCAATGCGGAGAGGAAATAAAAACGATATCCACTAAAAGCACCCGTAATTTTTGTTCCAAAGACAGGGTTGTTAATGGTTCTTGTGTAAACCACATTCAAAGGAGTCATAAGAAACGAAATCCCATTATAGAAAAACGGTCTTTTCTCAGGATAATATAGGGCATAGGGAGTATTTACCTCTATCTGATACGCATCCGTCTCAACCTGACTGAAATCAGGATAAAAAGTAAAATCAAGCTCATAATTACTCGTGATTTTATACTTGCCTGTAATACCTGCCTTCGTCCTTATCCCTGAAAAACTATCTTCCTGAGATAAAGAGAGATATGGCATGAGAAACACTCTTTTTCTAACAGGAAGTATATCTTCCTCAAGAATTAAATAACCCGCCCTTTTCATAGGAGCAGGGTCGTCATTACGCAAAGGCACCCACGAATAGAGCGCTAATCCCCTTCTTCCTCTGTAAAAATGTGCCCTGAAAACGTGCTTTTTACCTTTCTCTATCTTTAAAGAAGAGAAAGGAATGGAAAACTCAGCAACCCAACAATTTCTGTGAATTTTTGCCCTTGCTTTAAACTCAAAATCAAATCTATTACAGTTCATCCCATCTATGGTTGCAATTGCATCATAAATTACATTTGCAGGAGTGATGCTGAGATAATAATTCTCGGAAAGGTCACCTGTTGTATTAAGGACTATTATTACAGCATCGTCTCCTGGAACGAATTTATCCCTCCCTGTAAATGTTCCCCTTATCTTTGTTACATCGTCCTCATAGCATATAAAAGCAACATAAAGCATCTCGGCATTGTATCCAGCAAGCACTTCTGTTTTGACCTGCGGCTCTGCGATCTCTCTTGGTGATATCTCACAGAAGTTAGAAAGAACCACACAGCCACTTTTTTCCTCCCCGGATATAACTCCATCTATCTGAGGAATGATTTTGAGATATGGAAGAACAACGGTTAAAGAAAGTGAATCATTGGGATGCCATAGAGAGAACAACATAAGAACCATCATATTACATGCACCTCCTTTCTTTCCTTTCTAAAAAATTTAAAAACTCCTTCATTTCTCTTAGTGTATTTTTACACCCTTTTATATTAGGAATCAACCTGCCTTTGTCAATATAGCGAGTTCCCTCAAAAATAATGGGCCGAAGCAGGTTTATTTCCCCAGGCTTAGGAGATTTTTCAATCTTTTTTACATAATGCCTGTTTCCCGCCCTTTTAAAAACCTTCTGGCCTTTCTTTGCCTCCCTCAACGAATCACAATCCTTTTTTCTCTTTCACTTCCCTCGCATACAATATAAATCCCGGGTGGGAGAAATAAGCGAAGAGAGACAGGTGAAAAATATTTTCCTATTTTTCTTCCATCCACAGAATACACCTCAACCTTTTTTCCTGCCGGAATGTAAATAAAGGAAGAGAGAGGCGCTGTCTTTTTCTTAACCCCCTGGGATGTGAAACTTCCACCTATCACAACCGGCTTTTCCCATGGATTTCCGTTTATATCGGTTATGGTCTTACCATCTGGATAAATCGTATCACCCTCCGTAACAGTGGGAGGAGAAATATAGGTTGTAAGGGCAATAAGGAGGGTTTTTCCATCCGGTCCCCAGTAACACCCTCCAATTGCACCTCCTCCATCCCTCCATGAATGCCCGGAGGAAAGCCTTAAAACCGAATCAATCGTGGTATAGTCTATCCCCGGCGTATTGGTCGGTTCAGGGAAGTAAATCACGACAAAGTCATCATCATCCACACCCTCACCCGCACGGGTTCCATCGTGTGCAACAGCAGAGTCAGCCGAAAGGGGAATGGTGTCAACCGCAAAGATTTTCTTTTTGAGTGTATCATTTTCAGGATTCAAATCCCCCGGAGAAATCCATGCCACAAAAAGATACGTATCACTTATTTCAGGAAATACAACGGGAGAAAAGGAGAGGGTTTCAACACCTCCAGGAGAGAGTAAACCTGAGCCTGTGGAATCAAAAAAGAAAGACGATGAGAGAAAAGTTTTGCATTCAAGGGTATCGTATGGAGAGAGATTTTTAAGGACAACCTGTGGAATGATGGTATCCTGAACCTCAACTCTGGATGGAGAAAGTATGGAACAAATCCCCAGGTCCTTTTCAAGAACATATTCCACCGTAAGAAAATCCCTTGCACTTCCATCGTAAGAATACCCGGTAACATAAAACTCCCTTCTTCCACGCTGTGCCACTGCATAAAGATATTCAGAATTACCGTAATCCAGGGTATCCATCCATACCGGATTTCCAAGGGTATCAACCCACATAACAATTCCATCCATTGTGGCACCGGTCATATAGCCGGTTGCAAGAATCCCCATCTCCCCACATTCAATCCCACACACTGCCTCATGTCCTCCACTGTCAATTCTCCTGAACCAGAGAGAATCCCCATCCTTGCTCCAGCACCCAAGCAAAATATCCCATGTCGTTCCCATGCACACCCCACCAGCAAAAATTTTTCCGCCCTTCACATCAAGTCCCCATGCCCGCTCATCGACTCCCAGGGATATCGTGTCAGCCCAGAGAACCTTTCCCTCTCGATTGAGTTTTACCAGGAAGAAGTCGTTGTCAACCCCGTTGTTAATTATTCCACATCCATAAACATTGAGACTTTCATCAGTAACCACATCGGATATCTCAACATAAATTCCGGTAAGCGTGCAGCGCCACACCTCCTGCCAGAGGGAATTATACTTTATGATCCATCCATCCCCTGATGCATACACCCCTCCGAGAGAATCACAAAAGACACCATATACATCGGATGTAAAGGAGGGAAGGGTTTCAACATGCACCGGATTTCCATCAGGAGAAAATTCAATGAGAACCCCATCAACCTGGGTTGATGTGGTGTATATGTGTCCTCCTGCAACAGGGTTTCCATGCCTGAGGTCAACATCCCTGAAAATTTCATCGTTTCCAAAGTCAAAGGACTTGAGGAAAATGGTGTTTCCGGATGAATCATACTTCGCAAGAACCATGTCACTTGTACCCGTGGAGGTTCCCGTGCGCCCTGCAACATAAATGTAACCGGAATCGCTCAGGGCAATTCCGAAGAAACCATCCTCATCAGACAGATGGTCAAACTTAACCCAGTAAGGCAGGTAAAATGAAAGAAGGACTACCATTCAAAGAACCCTGCTTCCTTTACACCTCCAAATCCGTAAAGTTTAACGCGTTCATCAAAAATCACATAGTCAGGCAGACCTGAACCGGAGTAAAGTGGGTGGAAGAAGGTTGCAAGGCGCTGCAATTCCTCCGTTCCCCCTGCATAAACAAGAACGAGTTTCTCGGGATTTTCAGGATTCTTCCAGACAAATACGCATGCCTCATCCTTCCTGAATTTAACCGGCAGTTTCTTTTCAAACCTCTTCACAATTTTATTGGTCACGGGTCCTCCAAAGAGAATGAGGTTGTATTTTTTGAGCATATCCTTGGTTACCAGGGTATCGGGCAGAACCCTTGTGTATCCATTTGCCCTCCGGTACCATACAAAGGACTGAAGCATCGCCTGTTCTCTGGCTATCTCCCCGTATTTTCCTGTTCCATAAACAAGGATGAAGGGTGAATAATACGCCCTCTTTATGGGGCCCCTGTATCTGTCTTCCTCCTTACCCTTCCGCCATTTCCTGCCCTTTTTAACAAAGGAAATCTCCCTTTCCTTTATTTTAAACTCCTTTCCATCCACAACCACCTTATTTCTCCATATTGACTCATGCAGTTTCAAAGTGAAGGATTTTATATTTTTTGTTTTCACCTCAATTCTATCCCTGAGAACCTCTGCCTCCATGCGCGAATCCTCAAAGGGTATTTCCTGTGCATGAACCCTTATCCAGTAGGCACGGGAGTTGTTCTGGAGGTCAGAGAAGTGGAAGATCACATGCTCTGGATAGGGATTTCTTCTTGCGTTTTTGAAGAAATCAAGCACCTCCGGAAAATCAACGCATCCCTTCCACCAGTGCTTTTTACCCGGAAACTCATGATATATGACCTTATACCCCAGCCTGGAAAGTTCACGATAGAAGGTTCTTCCATGATATGGGGGAACATTGTCGTCCATCTCACCGTGGATTATGTAAACAGGAACATGTAGGAGGTTGTCTATGTATGAGATGGTATTATCCGGATAAAGTGCCCTTCTCCTTATAACATGGATGGATGGTGGGGCAAAGATTTCATCCCTCCTCAGAAACCAGGGGATGTAAAGTTGAAAGGTTATCCAGCCTGCACCTGGGGCCATGCATGCAAACCTGTCAAAGTGGGTGACTCCAACATGCCAGGTTCCATGTCCTCCCATGGAGTGCCCTGTTAAACACAGGTGGTTTGTATCCACCGGGAAGTTTTTTATAACCTCGGATAAAACCTCCATAGCATCAAGTCTTCCCCAGTCCTGCCAGTCAAATCCAAAGGGACGTCTGTTGGTGGGACAGGCAACAAATGCCCAGTCAAGCGGGGAGTATGCCCCCGCAAGTCCGTAAGCCTCAACCCCTGCACCATGGAGAGAGAAAATAAGGGCGTAGGTCTTTTCGGGATTGTAGTCTCTGGGAAAGAGAACCGCGTAATACTGGCAGGAGGAGTCTATTTCGGAAATGAACGTCCTTTTAACAGGTCCCTTCTTTTTATGGAAGAGGAGAAAATCATGGGTATCGGAAGGAGTCCACACCTTTAAGGTGCACAGAGAATCGGGGAGTGAAAGAATTTTCAGGGTTATGGGGACCTTTCTCACCTCACCGGAAAGAAGGGAGAGTTTTACAGAGTCAGGCTTTATGTCCCTTCCCTTCCACTTGAGATAAAACTTCTCATGGGTTTTCTTCCCGTTCAAAACGGGTATTCCTGCATAAAGAACCGTATCACCCTCTATGAGGTCAGGAAGGGTTGGGTCGTTGAGGATGAATATCCCCTCCCTTCCCTTAACCAGCATGAGTTTGAACCTTGGAGAAACAAATCCACCTGTACGAAGACTGATTTTATGTTTTCCACGGGTGAGATAAACAGGATAGAAGAAATAGTTCCTGGAATACGGTTCTCCGGGGTATCTTTTATCATCAATCTTTACACTTCCAAGCCTTGATGTTACAAGGAAGTACCATCCATCCTCGGGAATATCAACCTCTGCCCTGACATAGGAAGAGATTATCACACCCGAGATTCCCCAGTAATGAAGGATGGTATCCCACAGGACATCGTCGAACGTAAGTTTTACCCATCCTGTTGAATCCGGAGAGGTTTCATACCAGTGTGCCTTTCCTCCTGAGAGAAAAATTGATGGGAGAGACTCAGGATATTCAGGCTCCTCCACAATTCCTGTTATTCCCTCCCTTGCCCCAACAAGGAAGGGACCGGTGTACCGGTATTTTTCAGGCATTATTGTATCTGTAAGAAAGAAAAGTATCCATATCATCTGGGCCTCCCTATGGGTATCAGGTAAAGGACATCTTCATTCGGTGGAAGGTTCAAAACCTCGTGGACCTTTTCATCGTAAAACGCCCCAACCGGAACACCTCCAAGCCCCAGAGCAACAGCCTGAAGGAGTATGTTCTGGGCGGTGTGCCCAACCTCAATCCACACATACCTCCATGCCCTGTCCCCATACCTTTTTGCGGTTATATTTACATCTCCTGCTATCACTATCGTGCAGGGAGCCTCCCTCACCCATGGCTGGCCAAGGGCTGCAAGACACAGTTTGTATCTCACATCTCCCCTTTTGACCGTCTCAAGCGCGTGTTTCTCCGGAAGATATCTGAATACCCCGCTGTGATTGACAAGGTAAAGGGTTAAAGGATACAGAGCCCCAGCTGATGGGGATGCCCTGAGTTTTCTTCTTTCATCGGTTATTCCCTGCCCTGCCCAGAGAAGGGTTGCCATCTCCTCAAGGGTGAGGGTGTCCTCCTTAAAACTCCTTATGGACCTCCTCTCCCTTATTGCCCTGCTTAAGGGAAAGTCTATCTCAAGAGGAGGAGGTAAAAGAATTATACCCATGATTGACATGGATAAAGAATAACAGTGAAGAACCTGGATGTCAATGGTAAAAAGTGTTCTTCTCCTGCAGGATATTCCGCTTCCCTTGACATGGGATAAAATCCCAATATACTTCAAAATGAAAAAGAAGGGAAGGAATGAGGAAAAGTGTATTTTTCTTTTTGATATTTTCAGGATGTGTGTTTACCTTCCACTCTGGCAGAATGCTTGAGGAGGGGGAATGGGAAATTGGTGTAGGCGCTGTGGGACCTTCAGGATTTTTTATATCAAAGGGAACAGGAAATGGAATGGATGCAGGGTGTGAGGTGGTTATTTCACACTGCGGTTCTCTGGGTGAGGAATGTGAAACATCCGGCGTTCCCCCTTCGTGGAAATTTTATATGAGGAAAAGGCTTTTCTCCATGGGTTCGTATGAGTTTATCATTGGAAATGAACTTCCCTATCCTCCCTTACTGACCCTTGATTTTGTTGCGGACGAACTGGAACTCACTGCAAAAGGAGGCGCTGTATATGGGGAACACAATGAATGTAAATTTATCTTTTGTCTTCAGGGAGCATACAATGTGAGAATAAAAGGATTGGGAGTAAAGCCCTTTTTCATTTTTTATAAAACCCCGAAGGAAGACAACCCCTTCTATTCCGGTATTCTCACGGGTGTTTCGTTTTATATACATGGAGGAGAGAGGTGAAGAAGGCGATTTTTCTTATGCTTCTCAATGGATGCATTTTTACCCTTGAAAGAGCAAGAACAATTCCTCCCGGAAGTTATGCCGCCTATTCCGAAATTTCCTGCGCAGGATGGTACACCATACTAAAAGAGATGGAAGGCTATCCTTACTACACTTATTGTTTTGGGGCAAAACTTCTGGGCATAAAATACGGGTTTTCTGAAAAAAGAGAGTTAACCATGGAAGCTATGGGAAACGGATGGCAGGTGGGTGTAAAACAGGAAATATTTTCCTCCCCTTCCTTTTGCTTCTCCTTAAAACCATCGTGCGGTTACTTCGGCTTTCCGGAGCCTGAAGGAAAAAGGAAAATGGTTGGGCTTTCCATTATTGAGGAATTTACATTGAAAAAAACCAGCATATATCTGGGTATGGGTGGATTTTATTTCCTCCCCGACACCACTGTAATCTGGGATATAAGATTCACCAACGGTATCGGCTTATACCACCTTCTTGCAGATTTTACAGGACTGAAACTTGAGGCAGGATACATGGGACACATTATGGGAGGGGAAGAAAGTTTGGGGAATGTCGGATATTTTTATCTTTCCTTTGGTGTGGAAATGGGATGGGGTGAGAAATGAAATACATACCATTGCTTCTTCTTTCAGGATGTATCACACTCCTTGAGGAGGCAGGGACCGTGGACCCCGGCACCCTCATTTTCTCCTCAGGAGAGGCACTGGTTTTTGAAAAAGATTTCCTGCAGATAAAGGAAATGTATCTCAAGCCTTGCTCTTTCAGATATGGAATATCTGAAGAGGTGGAGTTCTTCATGGATTTCCTGGGGTATGGAGTTCAGGTGGGGCTCAAAAAAGCATTCGTTTATCCATGGATGGTGTTTTCTATAAAGGGTACCTGGGGAAGACTCTATACCGAGGATGTTTATCATTATGGAATTGTTCTCTCTTCAGGAGTAAAATACTCTTCAGGAGGTTTTTACATTACCGGAGCTACTATGGGATTTACGAAAGAAGGGCATTATGGAAAGGTGCTGGGCGCGGGATGGTATGTACGAAATCGTAAAGGAACAGGACTGAGAATAGAAGGAGGATACATGAAATTCAGAATACAGGATGCGAAAGAAGATGGTGCATTCTATATAGGAACCGGTATGGACATCTCCGTTTTCTGAAAAGGGGATATGGTGGGTCTTCTTTTTCTTTTAGGTGCCTCAGGAAAACTTAATATTGGACTGACAGTCCCTCCGGGTCCTTCCCTCACCATAGAAAAGAATGGAGTGGGAGTAGAATGGTATGTAATGTTCATATATGGAGCAGGAATAGGAACGGAGGTTTAGAGGTTTACCGGAGGTTTGATTTTGAAAAATTTTACCTGGTAGCGGGAAGTGAAATATGGTACACAGGGTTTGTCGATTCCATATTTAATGCGATGGTAATGTATTCGGATTATTCTTTTTCTCCACCAGGAAAGGATATGAACTTTATCCTTGGCAAATTGACCTTTTATGTAAAAAATCCTTGCCAGTGATTATTGTTAGTATGGGAATGCGTGAAAGCTTGACATGAGGAGTGGACGATGGTATTTTCCAGATGGAAAAGGAGGGGATATGTTCACGATTTTTCTGATTTTCGCTGATTTAAATATAGGAGTAATGCTACCCGTGGGGCTTTCCTTGGGAATGGAGAAAAAAGGTATAGGGACGGAATGGTATTTTTATACTTTTGGTCCTGCAGGTATGGGTTGTGGAATAGAGGCTTACTTCAGAATGAACTTCAAAAACTTTTATCTCTTGACAGGTCTTGCCTCCTGGTGGATGGATATTTTGCCATTCTGGGAAAAATATGAATCAGAGTATCTCCTTGGGGGAGTTCTGATGGGTGCGGGAAAAGAAATACACCTGCGGAAGAAAAAGGCAGGAATAAAGTTGATTATTTTTTTCTTCAAAGGCGCAGTAATAGAGTCCCAATATGAAGAGGAAGGGGAAATCTCATCAGGTATCCTGGGAAGACTTTCCCTTTACCTTACAAACCCTTTATAACACCCGTTTTTGACAGAGAGGTTTTCCTGATCCTTCTACAAGAAATGAGTAAATAAGGTTGACAAAACAGGTTAATTCTATTATAAAATTTTGAAAAGGGGCCGTGGCGCAGCTGGAAGCGCGTCTGACTGGCAGTCAGGAGGTCACGGGTTCGAGTCCCGTCGGCTCCACTTTTTAATAAAAAAGGAGTGGGAAATGAAAAGGATACTCATACTGGTGACTGTTTTTATAATTTTTGCAGGGTGCGAGGCAAAGGGAGGATTCAGGGACCAGGCTTACATAATGAAGGCTGAAAAGACCCTGGTTAGAATAAGGAACACCCTCCAGGAGTATAAACTTGACCATGGAGCATATCCGGGGAATGGGACAGACCTGGGTAAGGTGCTTGAGCCTTACTTTGTAAAGGAGATAGTCCACGATGGGGATAACATTCCTCCTCTTTCCATGGAGGTGATGAGCGGAGTGAATACAATAGACCAGGTTCAGGGTGTGATTCTTGAATTCAAAAAACGCCTCTTTTACGCTGAATCTTCCTTCGCCGCTCCTTACCTTCCCCATGTGTTTGCTCTTGATTCCGCCCTTTCCTGTTACAGACTTGAACTGACAAAACTTGAAGACTGCAGGGTTTCAGCACCCCTTCCCCATATTGCAAAAATAGATACCATGATCCAGCAGATAGACCTTGAGAAACTTGCTGAGGATATAGAGAGGAATATAAAGGTGAAGGCAGCGGATGTTGTGAGTGCGTTCCAGAGTTTCAGGGAGGCTGTTGAGGGATTCAATCCTGATGAGGAAGTCCAGAACCTGCTTGCTGAGATAGAGAAGGGAGTTGAGGCATACAGGAAAGACTCCATTCCAGAGGACATGAAGGACCCGGATGAATTTGTGGATAAGATAATAAAGCATAAAAAGTTCAAGAAAAAGAAGATAATAAAAGAGACAGGAGAGGAACTCAAGCATGCGCTTGTTGCGTTAAGATACGCAAGAAAACAGAGGGACCTTCCTGACTTTATAAAGGATATGAAAAGAAGAATACCAAAGTCTTTTGAACTTCTCAAGGAATACATTGAGAAGAAAAGAGATAGTGCAAAACGCGCAGCACTCGTTGTTATGGCGCAGGAGAGGTTGAGGAAGATAAAACCTCTTATAGACCTTTATAAAAAGGAAAATGGGACCCTTCCAACAGGGGACCTCTCAGTGGCACTCTCATCCTGCAAGGGGTGGGAGGAACTCACTTCCCTTTTTGCAGGAGCACCTGTCCTTGAGGAGACAGAAAATGGATATATTGTAAGGGCAAGGGTGAACAATCCTGAAAAGACCGAGATAATGATATGGGTGGAGAGGGTGAATGAGTGGGATAAACTCATAAGCGAATCCTTCTCCTGGGGACCGGTCTATGAGACCATAGACTCCACGCGCACCTTCTTCGTAAAGGCGAGGGCTCAGGATTCGTATCACACATTGCTTGGAATAAGACCACAAATTGTGAAAAAGGAGGAGGAATGATGAAAAGAATAACCCCCCTCTTTTTACTACTTGTTTTCTGTGCTCCACAGCAGCAGGTTAAAAAAGAGGTGAAACCAAAGGAAAAAAAGGTCACCGAGGCGAAGAAAAACTACGATATAGCATTTGATTACTACAAGATGAGGCAGTACCCAAAGGTTATCGAGAAGTGCAGGCTTGCGATAAAAGACAGCACGACCTTCGTTGATGCTTACATTCTTATGGGTAAGAGTTATGAGAAGCTGAGGAACTATCCAAAGGCGGAGACCACATACCTCAGGGCAATTAAGGCAATTCCCAATAATGTGAAGCCATACGTGGCACTTGGTGTTCTTTACCGGAAGTGGAAAAGATACAGGGATGCGGAGAATATAATAAGAAAGGGAATTGCGGTTGATTCCACAAGTGCTGACCTCTGGGATGCTTACGGTAACCTCAAGGAAGACATGAAGGATGTGAAGTCCGCAATAATATTCTACGAAAAGGCTCACAAACTTGACCCCAAGAACCTTGGAATTGTATTCAGACTCGGAAGGGCATACCTCAGGGATGAAAAACCAGAAAAGGCGATTGTTCTGCTTGAGAAGGTGAAGATAGACCATCCTGATGATATAGAGGTCCTGAAACTGCTTGGTGAGGCGTATATAGATGCAAAGAAGTATGATAAGGCAAAGGAGCAGTTTGAGCACATACTTACCATTGCACCCAGGCATGTGTCAAGCCATGTGTATCTTGCAGAGATTTACACAAAAAAGAAGCAGTACTCCCTGGCAGAGCAGGAGTATCTCAAGGCGCTTGAGATAGAGCCAGATAACACAACAACATACTTCTACTTCATAAGCATGCTCATTTTTGACAGGAAGGATACAAAGAAGGCAAGGACATATCTTGAGAAGGCAAAGGCACTCGGTAAAGACCTTGAAATGTTCCTCTGCCTTGAGGGAGACCTCTATTCCCAGGAGGGGTTCCAGGCACTGAAGAAGGGAATAGATAAGGATGACTACAATCTTCTGACAGCAGCAATAAATAAATTCTCAAAGGCGATAAGCATATATGATAAGGTTATAAAGACCGGAAAGGAACAAAGGTGGATAAAATATGCACAGAAAGGAAAAGAGAGGGCTATCAACTTTAAGAAACAGGCAGAGGAGGCAAGGTGGTAAGCCCGGGGCTTCCTGGGTCCCCTTCCTTTTCCTCCTTGCCCTCGTTGCCTATGGAATGTACATTGGAATAAGATATGTGGGGATCAGGATAAGATACGCCGACCTGAAGGATAAGGCAAGGGTTGTTCTGGAGTATGCATTTGCAGAAGGAAAAAAACCTCCCCAGATGAAAGACGAACTCATAAAGCATGCAAAAAAGAAAGGTGTGGAACTCTCTCCAGACAGTGTTTACATATACCAGAAAAATCACACAGGTTATGTTTACTTTACCTACACCGACTCCCTGGTAATCCCCTTTCCCAAAAAGGTTGTGTACTTCTACTTTGAGGTAAACGAGAGCCTTTCAGGTGAATAGATGCTAAACCGCCTTGTCCTCCTCCTGAATCAGAATTATGAGCCCGTTTCAATAATAAGGGCAAAAAAGGCAATAGTACTTATATTCCTGGGGAAGGCAGAAATAGTGGAGAGATACGACGGGATTAAAATCCGCTCGCCATCAACCGAGATTCCCCTTCCCTCTATTGTCAGGCTTTACAGGTATGTGAACATCCACCGAAGAGAGATTCCCTTAACCAAGAAGAATGTACTGAAAAGGGATAACTACACCTGTCAGTACTGTGGAAAAAGAAAGGGGACTATGACCGTTGACCATGTTATTCCAAAGAGACTTGGAGGAAAGGACACCTGGGAGAATCTTGTGTGTGCGTGCATTGAGTGCAATACAAAGAAGGGGGACAGGACCCCTGAAGAGGCAGGGATGAAGTTGCTTAAAAAACCAGCAAAACCAACCTACTTCCAGTTGCTCTACTCCCGCATCACCCTTCCCGATGAGAAATGGAAGCAGTATCTTTTCTTATCCTCCTGAGTTTTTGCCTCGGGGATGTGAAATTTTCCGGTAATTACTTCTTCCCCGATTCTGTGCTCAAGAAATGTTTTTCTTTTTCCCGATTTGATACCCTCTCCCTTCATAAGGGAATAGACTGTGTGCTTGACCTTTATGAAAATGCAGGATTCCCGTATGTGAGGGTGAGAGTTGGAAATTTTGAAAAGAGGGGAGATACAGTTTCCTTTACGGTTTTTATTGTGGAGGGGAGGAGGGAGAAAGTAGAGGAAATTGAGGTTGAAGGGAATGTGAGAAAAGAGGCAATTGTGGAGTTGCTCGGAATAAAAAAAGGGGATTATTTTTCAGGGAAGAAGTTGAGGGAGGGGATAGAAAGACTTGAGGCGGAAAAACTTCAGGTGGAGGAGTATGGATTGAGAAAGGGAGATGGAGGGGTTGTCGTTTTTGTAAAAGTTAATGAAAAAAGAAAAAATTATCTCAGGGGATTTGTGGGATATGCAATGGAGGAGGGATTTTCCGGTTTTTTAGAGATAAGAGGAGGGGGTGAGTTTTCACGGTTCGGGGAGATAGGGGGAATGTGGTCCCGGGAAGGAGAGCGCCAGCGCCTTTACCTTTCCGGGACTTTTCCCTGGCGCAGGTTTGAACTCTCATCCGGTATTTTTTATGAATTACCCGATACCCTTACCTCTTTTCTGAGATTGAAGGCAAAAGGGGGAGTAAGAGCCGGGAGGTTTCTTTTCTTTGCAGGGATTGAGGGATGGGAGAAGAGTTCCCTCGGGAAGGAGAAGGAAGAAGGAAAGGGATGGATAATGGGAAGCGAGATAAAGGATAGATTTCTCGTTGAAACCTACCGGGGAGAGAGATATTACAGGATAAACCTCTCTTTTTTTCTTCCCTTCCTTTCAGGAGGTTATGAAAAGTCGGGAGGGGATGTTCCTGATTTCTCCCTCTTCCGTCCGGGAGATAAAATAAGGGGTTTTTCTCCTGAGAATTACTCATCTACCTCGGGAGTATGGTTTTCCCTCCATCCACACATTTTCTTTTTTATACCTCTGCTTGAGGGTGCATACATGGAACCCCATGGATTTATCTGGGATTTTGGATTCGGTCTTAAATTTGGTGACTTAACCCTCACATATGCCATCCCTTTCGGTAAAAACCCCCTGCTTGGAAGAGTGAGGGTGGAAGTGGAGAAATAGTCTATACCACCTTTTTACTTTCTTTTTCTATCTCGCCAATTTTTTCCAGCGCTGAAAGAGCCTCTTTAAAAGAAATATGAGGTTTTAAAGCACATATCAATCCTGCCCTATCACGAAGGTTTTTCCCCGGTAGCTTTTCCTTTATATAAAGAGCAGTAGCAAGTATTTCCAGTTCTTTTACACTTTTCCCACCGAGTTTTTCTGTTACGAAATCTATTTTATTTTCTGTCTCTTTGAGCACTTTCTGGAACATTGCCTTTATTCTCTCTGCCATATCTCCTGTGACAATTCTTGTGCCTGAAGGAGACTGTGGAAATACCCGAATGATTTCCAGGGCTTCCATTATTCCAAGATCATCTCTTAACGCAAAGGAAAAAGGACCATACTTGTAAAGAATAAACGGATATCCTGTAAAAGGAGGAAACAGTTTCTGTAAGAAATATACTGCCTTCTGGATATGGGTTTCACCGCAGAAACCTTTTTCATTAAGCCTTTCTATTATGGAGCTCAAGAGAGCATATCTTTTAAATCTCTCCATTGCTTACCTCCTTTTGCAGGAGTTTATCTTTTTCTTCTTTTAAGAACTCATCAATTTCCTCTTTAAGTGGGGGCTCAGAAAAGAGATATCCCACAGCAAGTCGGGGAAGTTTCTGGAGAACATCAGAAACTTCCCTTGCCCTTCTAATATTATTTTGCCGGTCAACCACAAGGAAGTCTATAATCCCTCCTTCTTCCTCGTAGTCATCTTTTATTATTTTTTCTTCTCCGTATTTTTTAAGGAGAGCATGATAGATAATTTCAAGCGCCTGGGGATTTTTACGAAGATCATGATGGGTAAGCTCGTATACCAGTCTGTAATGTTTGCGGGAAAGTATGATTTCTGCCCATCTCCACCCAGGATGTGCTCTGCTTTTAAAGGCTTCTTTCAATTCCCATAGAAATTTATCATCACTATAATTTAAAAATTCTTCCACATTATCCACCGGGAAGAATTCCCTGTTTTCCATCTCGAGACATTTTTTCAGGAAAGCCTTAAGATGGTGATCGTATATCCTTCTTACAGGATGAAGATATACCTGAGAATACATGAAATATCGTGCAAGTAATAAAGACTCCACCACATGCAAGCCTCCAATCTCAACTCCGAGTTCTGGGGAATTGCTCTCAGGGTCTACCAGTATTCTGAGTGTATCAATAAGTCTGAACTGGTCAAACTTGCCATATGCCACTCCTATATGATAGGAGTCACGCAAAAGATGATCCATTCTATCGGCTCCAAAACAATCTCCCGTTATTATTTCAGAAAGGATACTCTCCCACGGAGTAAATTCCTCATCGGGATATATCTCTGCAATTTTTTCAGGTCCAAGTGCTATTTTTATTATATCCCTTATCCTTAGAGGAGGTGTGATATTTTCTTCAAAGAGTTTTTTCATAATACTTTCCAGAATACAGGCAGTAATTCTTTCGTGGTTCCATCCAGGAGGGAGTAAGTCTTTTTCTACTGTATGGGAAAATGGAAGATGTCCAACATCATGACATAAGCCCGCCATTCTCACCACCTTTCTCCAGTAAATAAGTTTTTCATTCTGATTTAATTCGGGAAGAATATCCCTTACTCCGGGAAAAATATTATAAGGGGAAGTAATAACATCGTATATTCTGGTGGCAAGCTCCATAACCCCAAGAGAATGCTCAAATCTTTTATGTGTGGCAGAAGGATACAGGAGAAAAGTAAGACCCAGTTGATGAATATATCTAAGCCTCTGCATCGGGAGAGAATCAAGAATTTTTCTCTCCTCGGAAAGAACTTTCACAAATCCATGAATCGGATCCCTTATTTCGTGTTTTAATTTCATACTATTTTTGATTTACATTACCAGAAGTAAAAAGTCAATATCTTTTAAATCTCTCCCCTCAATTCAGTCGTTATCCTGTAATACGGTCTTTCTCCCTTTTTGTGATACAAAATCTCAATCTTCATTCTCTCCTTCCTGAATGCAGGGAACTCAAGCCAGGAAAGGAGGGTCCAGGAAAGGGTCTCTTTAAACTCAATCCTTCCATCCCATCCTGCCCTTATTCTCTTACCTGCATTTCCCCTCAGATAGCCTGAAAATATGCTCCTTTCATCCTCGTCCCTTCCTGCCTCAACACCAAAAACGGGCAAAAATCCCCTCTTCCATTCAAAAAATACCCCCCTCTCTTTTCCCTCCTCCTTCCTCAAAAAGTAACCTCCCCTTTTCCCCTTTATGGAAATTCCAGCCTTGAACTCCCATTCCTCCTCATAAAAATCCAGAAGGGAGAGTCTGTGGAATCTTCCTGAAAGATAAATTCCATGTTCAAGGGTCCCGTTGAAATCCATTTTTTCCTTCTCTCCAGCCACATAACTTCCATCCATCCTCCATATCCCCCTCCATGAAAGATTTCCATTCACCTCCTTTGATAAAATCCTCTCCCCCTCTCCCACAGGGACAAACTCTCTTATGTAATTCCCGTAAGGGTCCTCATAATAATGTCCAAGAGAATCCCTTGAATAATTCCCGGCACCCTCAGGAACTTCACGATAATGAACCTCATACTTTCTTCGCTCCACCTGACTCAATCCCATGAAGATATCTCCTGTGAGATTCTTCCACCTTACCGGCAACCTCAAAAAGAATTCATGCGTGATGTTTCTTCCGGTGGGGGTGAGGGAAAAAATAGAATTCATTTTCAAAACAGGAGAATCCATGAATATCCTCCATTGCGTATCTTCCCTCCTTCTCCATCCACCGCCAAAAGCTATCCTTCCAATCCCGGCCCTTCCCTCAATCTTTTCTCTTATTTCCCCTTTGTTTTCTTCCCTCTCCCCTTCAATCCTTATCCTTCCCCACTCAACCCTTCCTCTCTCCCTTTTCAGGATTCTCGGTATGTTTTCCCACTGAACATCAAAAAAGAAGAATCTTGCACCGTAGAGTGTCTTTTTTAAAGAATCCATCATTCCGTAACCTGCTCTCATTTCAAGGAATGATAATGGGGAGATAGAAATAACACCCGATGCAAGTTTCTCAAAATCCTTCCTCTTCCACTCTCTTACAACCGGAGGAGCATCCTCCCTTTTTATGTATCCAGGGGTAAACCCGATGAGTTTTCCCTCAAAACCAATCCATCCCCTCTGCCATTTTCCGGAAAGTTCAACTTTTCCGCCCTTCCATTCCCCTGGAACGAACTTTCTCTCTGTTTTCTTCCCCTCAATCCTTCCCTTTATCCCGAAGGCATTGACATCCACAAAAATCTTTTCTTCATCCATGGGAAGATAGTTTTTCTTTCTTGCCACCCATTCTCCGTTCCCTTCCCCCACCCACTCATACCCTCCAAGTTCAGGATTGTACCGGTAATTTCCCTTTCCCTCCCCCACCCATTCAAACGATACCTTCCATGAACCCTTCCGGTATCCCCGGTAGATATAAATTGAATCTATTTTATCGTATTCCCCCTCTCCCTCCCCCACATATCTTCCTCCATCAACCCATGCAAGCAAGGATTCAGGATGGAAGGAAATAACCTTAAGGGATTCGTTTAAGGGATACTCAACCGATTTCTCCACCCCTGCTTTTCCCCATTCTGTTTCTATTTCACCCCCAAAAATTCCCCTCCTCACATCCTCCGGAACTTCCATGAATTCAACAGCAATTTCCGTTTCAGGAGTTATATAAAGGGGAGGAAGGAAGTAAATCTCTCCTTCCTCCGCATCTATCCGGTAATAACCCCGTGGTATCTCCCTCCCATCTATGAAAACCCTTTCACTTCCTGGAATTATCCCCCCTTCTGTTAATTTATAGGGACCGCTCTTCCCATCTTCCCCCTCAATTATTTTCCTTGTCCATCTCCCCCTAGATATTCCCATAAATATACTCCCGTTTCCATACCTTCCTTTAATTCCGAGCAAATTCTCCTCATCCAGGTCACCTATTCTCAGGAAAAATCCTGGATTCTGTGCCTCAAAGTAAACCCTGTCTATCTCCCTTAAAACCTCACCCTCTCCAGCCAGGTTTTCATCAACAAGGAACACGTTTATATCCGTTTCCCCCATCCTTCCCCATCCCCTTACGTTTATCCCGTGGTCAACCTCAAATCCCATGGAGGAGAGACTTCCGCGGATGGTCCTTGTCCCCTCAAGTTTGAAACTTTCCTTTTTCTCCCTTAAAAATCTTTTTCTTTTTTCCCTCCACCGCATATATTCTTTTTCTATTTTGAAGGGAAGAAAATCATAGGAAATAAAAACTGTATCCTTCGCGGTCAGGGGATGGAAAAACCTTATTTTTCCCTGATTGTAGTTTATTTCATAATCATGGTATCTTTTGAGAGTTTTTCCGTTGAGCAGGACGGTTTCGCTTTCAACAAATATGCTGGAATGGGGGAGGGAGTAAAGGTAACCTCCATTTCCGGTAAAGGCAAAGGTGAAGGAGAGAAGAAGGATCATTGGATAATCAAGGTATCAGGCTTGAGGATGTAGAGTTTCTCACGAATCATTTTTATCCGCACAGCACCGGGAGGAAATGGGAAAAGATATCCCTTTTTCTTACCCAGGAGTCTTCCATGTATATCAAGCATAAAATCAAGGGAATCAACAAGGACATGCAGGGTGTCTCCCACGATTTCCAGATGTCTCACATCACCATCCCATATCCTTCTCCAGTTCCCCTCCTGTGTCTCATACACATCTATTCCCTTATTTATAACCAGAAGAAAACCCTCCCCTGCCCTTATTTTTCTTCCATATCTTTCAAGTCTCCCAAGGATTCTTCCACTCCCATCGTATCGGGTTATCGTTCCATTTCCTTCAAGAACCCAGAGGGAAAAACCATCGGAGTCAATGGATAAGGGAGAGGAAAGCGAGAGAAAGGGTTTTCCATTGCGGTATATTATTCCTTCCTGCGAGAGGATGTAAACTCTTCCCTGAAAATCAACGGCAAAGTCAACAGGAGAGGGGACAAAAAAGAAGACAAATATCATTCCTTTCTTTTCCTGTCCTCCTCGATCATGCGCAGCATATCCTCAGGGACGTCGGTCGGATACTCCCCGGTGAAGCAGGCGGTGCAGAAGGACATTTCCTTCTCCCCCTTAACACCCCTTATAAGTCCATCAACCGTCTGATATACGAGTTCATCTGCCCCTATTATGTGCTTTATTTCCTCAACCGTCCGGTTTCTTGCGATGAATTCTCCCCTTGTCTGCATGTCTATTCCGTAAAGACAGGGATACCTTAAGGGTGGGGAATAGGAGGCGAAGTAAACTTCTGATGCCCCCGTACTTCTTATGAGTTCTATTATCTGCCTGGATGTGTGTCCTCTCACTATTGAATCGTCAACGACAAGAACCTTCTTCCCTGCAAGTTCAAACCGCATGGGGTTGAGTTTCATCCTGACAGATGAACTTCTTTCTCTATCGGTGGGCATGATAAAGGTCCTGCCTATGTATCTATTTTTTATCAATCCCTCCCGGTACGGGATGTTTAACTCCTCCGCAAGTGCAAGTGCTGCTGCCCTTGATGTATCAGGGACGGGGATCACAACATCAGGTATAATTCCCCTCTCTTTTATGAGTTTTGCAAGTTCCCTTCCAAGCCTTAACCTTGCCTCATAAACACTTATTCCATCTATCACAGAATCAGGTCTTGCAAAGTAAACCCACTCAAATATGCATGGGGTGTGTGTTTCTTCTCTGATTTTCCGCCTTACGACTTCTCTCTCCCTCGTTATAAAAACCGCCTCACCCGGTTTTATATCTCCAAGGAATTCAAACTCCAGGACATCAAGTGCCACTGATTCTGATGCAAATATGAATTCTTCTCCTCTCTTTCCAAAAACAATGGGTTTTATTCCATGAGGATCCCTGAACGCAAGCAACCCCTTGTCCCTTATTATTGCAACAACCGAATAACTTCCAAGGAGCCTTTCATAAGTCCTTTCAAGAGCGGAGAAAAGACCATCAACGGAAAAATCTCCCTCCTTTTCAAGTTCGTATGCAAGAACATTGAGAATTGCCTCAACATCGCATCGGGAGTTGAGGTGCCTGCGGTTTTTCTCTTCAAGTTCTCTTTTCAGAGAAAAGTAGTTTATAATGTTCCCGTTGTGCGCCATTGCAATGCCGTAGGGCATGTTCACATAGAAGGGCTGTGCATCCTCCGCTCCCCCACCTCCGACTGTTGGATATCTTACATGTCCTATTCCTATCTCTCCCCTGAGATAGGAGGCATGCTTCTCACCAAATACATCCCTCACAAGTCCGTTTCCCTTCTTCATGTTAAATCTTCCGGAATAGGTTATTATCCCGCTTGAGTCCTGTCCTCTGTGCTGGATTGCGAGGAGACCGGTGTATATATCATAGAAGACATCCTTATTTCCGTATATACCTATGAACCCGCACATTATCCATTCCTTATTATTTCTCCAACCTTAACCCTGTATCCATTTATGAAGGACTGGGCATCCATCTTCCTTCTTCCCTCAGGGTGAACCTCCTTTATTCCAACAAGCCCGCCATTGGCCGAGACCAGGATATACCCGCCTCTTAAGGAGACAATCTTGCCAGGGGTCGTTGATGCCCCCTTGAGTGCAACTGCCCTGTATATCTTGAGCCTCTCATTTCTGAAGGTTGCATACGCCCCTGGTTCGTATGCAAGCCCCCTTATCTTGTTCACAATCTTCCATGCAGGATTGTTCCAGTCAATTGCCCTCTCTTCTTTCTTTATCTTGGGTGCAAACGTTGCCTTTTCCTCGTCCTGTGGAGTTCTTGGTAATTCCTCTCCAGCCTCTATGAGTTCAAGAACCTCAAGGATTGCCTCTGCACCAAGCAATGCAAGTCTTCTTTCAAGTTCTGTGTACACCTCAAACGGATATATCTCGGTCTCTCTCTGAATTATTATGTCTCCCGCATCCATTTTTTCATTCATCCAGAAGACAGTAACCCCTGTTTTTTCCTCTCCGTTCATTATCGCCCTCTGTATGGGGGCAGCACCACGGTAGAGGGGAAGAAGGGAGGGGTGGATGTTCAGGGGGTATTCAACCGCGTTGATAACCTTTAGTGGAAGTATTTCACCAAATCCTGCAAGCACAATGACATTTGCCTTCCTTCTCTTCATTCTCATCGTGAGGGAACGGACGCTTTCCTCTCCTTCATACCCGAAAACATCAAGCCCAACGCTATCCGCAAACTCTCCAACAGGTGTTGGAAGAACCTGGCGACCTCTTCCTTTTCTCTTCGGCGGTTTCGTTACAACGAGTTCTATCTCCTTCTTTGCGTCATAGAGTGCTTTGAGGATGATCTTTGAATATTCCGATGAACCAAAGAATGCTATTCTCATTTTTCCCTCTCCTTTTTTAACCTTGCCACTGCAACCCTGTCAACCACTATTTCAGTCTTCGGGGCGACTTTTATTTTTACGGTATCTTCCTTCAGTTCCACTATCTCTCCATGGATGCCTCCCGTGGTTACGACCTTGTCTCCCTTTTTGAGATTTTTTATGAGTTCCATATGTTCACGCTGTTTTTTCTGTGCGGGGTAGATGATGAAGAAGTAAAAAATACCAAGCATTAAAAGAATAAAGATAAAAGAAACAGGGTCTCCTTTACCCATGCATTCCTCCTTTTACCTTTTCACTCCATTCCTTGAAGTCTCCCTTTTTTATATGTTCCCTTGCCTCCCTCATGAGTTCCATGAAAAAATGAAGGTTATGTATGGTTCCAAGGCGCTGTGCAAGCAGTTCATGTGTGACAAAAAGATGCCTTATGTATGCCCGTGTAAAGGTCCTGCATACATAGCATGAGCAGTTTTCATCAATGGGAGAGAAATCCTCTTTATACTTTGCATTCTTTATGTTTATCTTTCCATGCCATGTGTAGAGGGTTCCTGTTCTTCCATTTCTTGTGGGAATCACGCAGTCAAAAAGGTCCACTCCAAAGGAGATGCAGTCCAGAAGGTCCCGGGGTTCTCCAACCCCCATAAGGTATCTTATTTTATCCTCCGGAAGCAAACTCGCGGTATATGAAGAAATATCAAGCAGCTCCTCCTTTGATTCCCCAACTGCAACCCCTCCTATGGAGTATCCATCAAATTCCAGGGAAACGGTTTCCTCAACTGCAAGTTTTCTTAAATCGTGATATGTGCTTCCCTGGACTATACCAAAGAGCGCCTGATGGGTTCCTCTTTCCTCATGAATTTTTTTGGAAATCCTTGCCCATTCAATTGTCTTTTTAACTGCCTTTTCTGCTTCCTTTTTTGATACCGGATAGGGAGGGCATATATCAAGGGGATGGATTATATCGCTTCCCAGAGAATACTGTATTTCAAGGACCTTTTCAGGGGTTAAGAAATGTTTTGAACCATCAAAAGGGGAAGCGAAAACAACACCATCCTCTTTTATTTCCCTTATATCGGAAAGGGAAAATACCTGAAAACCTCCTGAATCTGTTACTATGGGTCTTTCCCATCCCATGAATTTATGCAACCCCCCTGCCTTTTCTATTATTTCCACTCCCGGTCGTGTATACAGGTGAAGTGTATTGCATATAACCGTATTCACACCTATTTCCACCAGTTCTTTCGGAGTCATGGTCTTCACATTTGCGAGGGTGGCAACGGGCATAAAACAGGGTGTTTCTATCTCTCCATGCGGTGTTAAAAATACTCCAGCCCTCGCCTCTGTATCTCTATCCCTGGCGATTACCTTAAAATCAAAAATTTACCCACCTCCGAGGACCTAATTTTTTACTAAAAAGAGCGGGCAACGGGATTCGAACCCGCGACACCGAGCTTGGGAAGCTCGTACTCTACCACTGAGCTATGCCCGCCTATTATATTTATAATATAATACCCCTGAATTTGTCAAGGGGTAGTTTTTCATTTTATAACCATTACTTTTTCGGTTTTTTCTCTCCCTGTGTTTAGTTTTATAAAATATACCCCTGGAAGGTGAGGATTCCATTTAAAGACATGGTGCCCCACGGTCATCTTTTCTTTATGTATCTCTTTTACCATCCTTCCATAAAGATTGTAAGCCCTTATGGAAACGTCACATCTTTTCGAGAGATAAAATTCAACAATTATTTCCTGACCCAGAGAAGATACGGCGAGCTTTTCTACGGGGTTATCGGAAATACCCGAGGGCACTATGGAGAAGTTTCCGTTGCTTTCGTCCTCATCTATTATGCTATCGGAGGCATCCAGTGCCTCTATCCTCACACGGCATGTTGTGGAATTTATGTTTGGCACAGTCCATGCATAGGATGTTTCCGCAGGGGAAAGGTTGTATGCTATGGTTTCTGGATAGGATGTGCCTCCATCGGTGGATAAGAGAAGTGTGTAAGAGGCAAGGGAAGGGTGGGGATAAGACTTCCACCTAATTTGCTCCACTGAACCCCCTGATAGGACTTCACCACCATCAGGACTTTTGATTTCCACAATAATTCCATCTACCACAAAAACATGTTGTCGTAGTATCCATAGGAAGCGCATATCACCTCGCACATTCCGTCTCCATCCACATCCGCAATGGCAGGAGATGAATATATGCTGGCATTTACCGTGATATACCACAGAACGCTTCCATCCTCTCCGTTTAAGGAGTGGAAGGTTCCATCTTCCGAACCGAACATAATCTCCATTTTTCCGTCTCCATCCACGTCCGCGATGGCAGGGGATGAGTATATTCCTCCCCCAGAGAAGTATTTCCACACAACGCTTCCATCCTCTCCATTAAGTGCATAAAGGGTGTCGTCCCAGGAACCGAAAGCCACCTCGCAGTTTCCATCCCCATCTATATCGCCCACGGCCGGTGAGGATTCCACCACACCTCCTGTTCTGTAAGACCAGAGCACCGTATCCATGGTTATCACATAAAAAACGCTATCGTGAGAACCAAAGAGAATATCAAGACTGCCGTCTCCATCCACATCAAAAACTGCGGGAGAAGCGGTGATGGATGCTCCGGTGGAATACGATACAAGCAGGCTTTCTGCAACAACATCATAAACACGCATCTTACCATCGCTTGATGTAAACACCACATCCAGGATGCTGTCTCCATTCATGTCTGCAAGAGCGGGAGAGGAGTAAATTCCATTTCCTGTGTTTACAGAGTCTATAAGGGTTCCTGTGGCTGCACTGAGAATGTAAAGAATGCCATCCAGAGAGCCGAAGACCACCTCTGGAACACCATCTGTATTTACATGCCCCACAACGGGAGAAGACGCCACTGCTCCTCCGGTTGCGAATGACCATATAAGAGTGCCATCCGTCCCATTCAGGGCATAGAGAGAGTTATCGTAAGAACCAATAAGCACATCCGGTATGCTATCGCGGTTTATGTCATACAGGGCTGGAGAGGACGTAACCCAGTCTCCAGTGGTATATATCCAGAGAAGGCTGCCGGAGTCTCCATTTATTGCATATATACTGAAATCGTTTGCACCACACACCACCTCAGGAATACCATCGCCATCTATATCACCCAGAGAAGGGGAGGAGAACACTCCAGAGGAGATGGAATATGTCCACAGAAAATGGTATTCGCTCATGTTGCCCGTAAGTGGAGAGAAGCCTGTATGGTTCAGGTCGTGGTGAAAAACAGTCCAGAGGGAATCGGATGGGTACTGTCCCATTATCAAAAAATAAAAAATAAAAAGATGAAGCATAAGAACCTCCTTGTGGGTTGAATTTTTCTCATTTTACTTGAGATTTTTGTATATGTCAATTCCAAAGGTGTGCACGGAAAAGAACCAGGAATGCAAGTATAAGAATTAAGAAGGAGAGTAAGAATTCAAGCCAGGCAGGTTTTGTCCTGAGGGAAATCTTCCCCCCTGCCCTTGCCCCCAGGATGGACCCGAGGAGAACAACCACTGCATAAAGGAAAGGAATATCCCCCCTTTCCCAGTAAACAAACATCCCTGCAAGGGCTGTGAATATTGTGACAAAAAGAGAGGTTGCTATTGCCTTTCTTATGTCCAGTCCCATTATCTTCAAGAATGGAGGAAATAGTGCCCCTCCACTCCCTCCCCTCATTCCAATAACAAAATTGAGGAGAAATGTTCCCGAAAGGATTTTTCCGCAGGATGGTTTTATTTTCCTGGCAAGCCGTGGTGCGAGTCTCTGAAGGTGGATTCCGGGTATGGTTAAAAGAGAGATGATAACGAAAATAATTGCAAGGAGTTTTTCAGAAACGGCTCCTGCGAGAAATGCACCTGAAAGAGAACCAAGGATACCTCCTGGAATCATGCAGCAACCCGTCCTCAAATCTATGTTTCTTCTGTGGGTGAATGCACCAACCATGGATGAGAAGGGAATCACAACCAGGTTTATTCCAAAAGAAGAAATAAGGGGGAGCCCTGCAAGGTGAAGCAAAGGTATCCTTACAGAACCTCCCCCTATCCCGAACATCCCGCTCATGAATCCTGCAAGGAAACCTATCCCGGCATAGAGAAGAAGGTGCACTATGCTTCTCCTATCATCTTGAGGAATTCCTCCTCGTTTATTATCTTTATTCCCAGTTTCTTTGCCTTTTCGTACTTTGAACCCGGATTCTCCCCGACAACCACATAGTCTGTATTCCTGCTCACCGAGGATGATACCTTTCCACCAAGTGCAATAACCTTCTCCTGTGCCTCGTGCCTTGAGTACTTAGAAAGTGCCCCTGTGAAAACAAACGTCTTTCCCGCAAGAACACCCTCTTTCTTTTCCTCTTCCTCCATCTTCACGCCCGCACGCCTGAGTTTTTCAAGAACCTCAAGATTTTTCTTTTCGCGGAAGAAGTTGACTATGCTCTTTGCCATTATGGGACCTATTCCCTCAATGGACGCAAGTTCCTCAAAGGTTGCCTCTTTGAGTTTATCAATGGATTTGAATCTCTCTGCAAGAATGCCAGCAGCGTGTATTCCAACATGCCTTATTCCCAGGGCAAATATGAGTCTTGCAAGGGGTCTTGTTTTTGACTTTTCTATTGCACGCATGAGGTTCTCGGTTGACTTCTTACCCATGCGTTCCAGTTTTGCAACCTCTTTGGGGTCAAGGTAATAAAGGTCACCATAGTCCTTGACAAGCCCCTTGTCCACCAGCTGGTCTATGAGGGATGGACCAAGCCCCTCAATGTCCATCGCATTCCTGGATGCAAAGTGCTGGATGCTTCTCTTTATCTGTGCAGGACATGAGACATTTATGCATCTCCATGCAACCTCTCCTTCCTCCCTCACGAGTTTTCCTCCACATACCGGGCATTTCTCCGGCATCCTGAACTCTTTTTCCTCTCCGGTCCTTTTATCCTTTATCACCTTCACAACCTTTGGAATTATCTCTCCTCCCTTCTCCACAATAACCCAGTCCCCAATCCTTATATCCTTTCTTTTTATCTCATCCTCATTGTGGAGTGTTGCCCTGGATACTATGGTTCCTGAGAGATGGACAGGGTCAAGCACCGCAACCGGGGTTACAACTCCGGTTCTTCCGACCTGAAGAACTATATCCTTTATTCTCGTGGTTGCCTGCCTTGCAGGGAACTTGTATGCTATTGCATATCTGGGAGACTTTATTGTGGTTCCAAGTCTGCGCTGCTGGTCAAATGAGTTTACCTTAAGCACCATTCCGTCTATTTCAAATGGCAGTGAATCCCTTCTGTCCACCCACTCATTGAAGTATTCAATAGCCTCGTCTATGTTTTTGCAGAGTTTGACATATGGGGATACCTTGAATCCTATATCTTTAAGTATCTGGAGTGCCTCGTAATGGGTCTTCACCTTCTCCGGGAATTCAGCAACCGTATGGACGAAGATATCAAGTCCTCTTTTTGCAACCTCTTTCGGGTCCTGGAGTTTGAGGGTTCCTGCTGCAGCATTCCTGGGGTTTGCAAAAAGAGGCAATCCCTCCTCCTCCCTTTCCCTGTTCATCCTCTCAAATTCATGCTTTGGCATGTAAACCTCTCCGCGCACCTCAATGTTCTGGAGGTCCGGGTCATCGGTGAGCAGAACAAGGGGGACGGTCTTTATGGTTTTTAAGTTTGAGGTTATGTCATCCCCGATTTTTCCATTTCCACGGGTTGAACCCTGCACGAATTTTCCTTTTTCATATCTCAGACTCACAGCAACCCCGTCTATTTTCAATTCCACCACATACTCAACCGGCTCGTCTCCCAGAAGTTTCTTAACCCTTCTGTCAAAGTCCCTCACCTCCTCCTCGTTGTAGGTGTTGTCAAGGGAGAGCATGGGAATTCTGTGCTCAACCGTGGGGAATTCTCCGGTTATCTCCTCCCCTATGCGCTGGGTTGGGGAGTCAGGGGTTATGAGTTCAGGATACTGTCTCTCAAGTTCCTCAAGGCGCTTTACAAGCTGGTCGTATTCATAGTCCGATATGACAGGGTCATTGAGAACATAATACCTGTAGTTATGATAGTGAATCTCCTTTCTCAGTTTCTCAACCTCCTTTTTTATATGCTCAGGCACTCCCATGTTCCCCTCCTTGTTTATTCTTTTTCTTTAAAATAATAATCTTTTTTCTTCACGACTTCAACCCCGGATTTCTCCTCAAAAATAATGTTTCCCCAGAGTTTCCTTCCTGACCAAAGACGGGTTAAGACCCTGAGGGAGGGCGCCCTGTAAGGCGAAAAATGGAGGAACAGAACATACAAAATACAGGTGGATAAAAATCCCTAACCCAATCCAAGAACCCTTGACATTGATTTTTAAATCCATGTATTTAAATATATAAAAGAAGGTAAAGGATGGAGGTGCTGGTTTCCGGGTTTGAGGCGATACTGGACTATGTTTTGAGGCATGTTCTCACGTATCTTGTTCCTGCGTTTTTGCTGGCAGGAGGTCTTGTGAGTTTTGTCGACAGGGAAAAACTTGTCGGGCTGATGGGGAGGGGTTCTTTTGTTCTTGCGTCCTTTTTCAGCGTATTTCTTGCGGCCTGCTCCTGCACCCTCATCCCTCTTGCTGCAAATCTGTATTACAGTGGAGTAGGAACAGGAACTGCCTTTGTTGTTCTCTGGATGGCTCCGGCTGTGAATGTTCTTGCGCTTACCTATACCCCAAACTATCTGGTGAAGGGTGGTCCATACTGGAAGAAGGTTTCTCTCTGCTGCTCGGCGGTGTTTTTCTCGTTGGCATCATCCGCTACTTCATAAAGCCGGAGTGGATTGTGAAATTCCCTGGAGGAGGTGGGTTCTTCCATCATTTCTTGCAACCCTTGCTGGGACACTCACCTACTTTGCGACCATGACAGAGGCTCCATTCGTCCACATGCTCATGCAGATGGGAATGGGGAAAGGACCTGCTCTTGCCCTCCTTCTCACGGGTCCAGGAGTGAGCCTCCCCAATCTCCTCAATTTTTAAAATGTCTGGCTGGAAAAATGCGTGCGTTTATGCTATCCTTATCCTTGGAGGAGGGACACTCGCAGGATGGATTTATGGAATGTTTTAAAAAGGAGGAAAAATGGAAATAAAAATAGCAGGAATGGGATGCCCGAAGTGTAAAAAAACCGAAAAGATGGTAAAAGAGGTGCTTCAGGAGTTATCCATGGAGGCAGAGATTGAAAAACTGCAGGACCCGAAGGAGTTTGCAAAGTCTGGTGTTTTTCTTACCCCGGCAGTAATAGTGAATGGAAAAGTCCCATTAAAGGAGGAAATCAAAAAGATACTGGAGGAGTCCCGTGGAAAGTGAAAGATTGTGTGAGATTTTTAAATTGCTGGGAGACCCTGTAAAACTGGAAATAATCGGTATTCTCTCTCTCAGGTCCTCATCCGTATGTGAACTGGTCTATCTCATCGGAAAAAGCCAGCCGTGTATCTCACACCATCTTAAAATGCTCAGGGCTTACGGTCTTATAGAAGGGAAAAAAAGAGGGAGATTTACAATTTTTTCTTTCATTCGTGAAGGAAACAACGGCCTCAATGAGGAGTTAGTAAATATCATCAGAAAATACACCCCTCTGGAAGAGGTGATAAAAAAGGTGAAGGAGGTTGAGGAAATAGGGAGAGAGGAAATCTGCAGAAAAGTGAAGGGTTGACATACCTGGATAAAGGATTAAATTTATAAAAATGCCTATGCGGAAACGTTATGTACCATTACTCCTGTTTTTTCTCTGCGGATGCGCACTCTCACACACCTATGAAAGGGCGGGTGTATGCAGGGGAACTGGCTGCATTGGAGGAGGTGTTACATTCTCAGATATCTATTCGGTTCTTCCTTCAGACCGTCCGGGATTTTACCTTATAAAAGGCAACTTTATTTCTGCTGAAGGATACATTGAACATCCCCTTTATTTTCAGGAGAATATCTCCTTTTCTTTCCATTTTATAGCCCTGGCGGGAAGGGAATGGAGGAGTGACCCTGAGGGAAACATGCCATCCATTCCGGAATTGGTGAAATGGATAGGTGGAGAGGCTGGGGTCAAGGTCATGTTTGTGAATAACCCATATCTTGTGCAGTCTTTAAAATTTCAGTGCAATTTTTCAGGGGCACCCCTCCTTGAGGGAGGGATACTAACGGGGATAAAAATCAGAGGAAAAGAGATAGTAACCCTTGGAATAAAAGCAGGATTTCCATACTATCTCCCCCACTCCTATCCCGCACTGTATTTACTCATAGGTTCGGAAAAACTCTATTTTTCTGCGGGAATGAGCCTCCCGGAGGGAAAGTATTATCAATACTACAGGGGTATATACATTCACCATATCTTTACCCCTTAGTGATTTTCCCGAAAAATCACTGCCAAGCCTATTCATGACAGCGGGATTGCTGTTCCTCCGTAAACTATTTGAATCCCCTTCAATACAGAGCAATATTAAAGCCCGCTTAATCCCAGCCTTTCCAGGAAAAGCAGGTTTTAAGGAAACAGAAAACCACGGGAATAGCACCTTAAGGTTCAAAAATTCCCACCGGGTGAGAAAATCTCACCATGCTCTGCTTTTTAATACCTCCCCAGATACTTCTCAATCTCCCAGCGGGTTACTCTTATCCTGTAATCCTCCCATTCTTTAAGCTTTATATCCAGATAGCGCTCAAAGAGATAGTCCCCGAGAATCTCCTTTACCCAGCGGGATTCCCGGAAAACCTCAATTGCCTCGATCAGGGAACCTGGAAGTGTATCCATTCCCTCCGGGCTTCTGTAAACATCCTCCTCAGCTGGTTCTCCTGGAGAAAGATTGTTTTCTATCCCGTAAAGCCCTGCCCTGAGCATGCATGCAAGGGCAAGGTATGGATTTGCGGATGGGTCGGGGGAACGGAGTTCAAGCCTTGTGCTCTGCGGTCTCCCCCTGCTTATCCTGGGTATTCTTATGAGTGCTGAGCGGTTCATCCTTCCCCAGCATATGTAAACGGGTGCCTCGTATCCGGCCACCAGTCTTTTGTATGAATTTACCGTTGGATTGAGGACCAGTGTGATTTCCTTTATCTTCTTCAACTGCCCTGCAAGGAATCTGTAGGCAACCGATGAAAGTCCGTATCTGTCTTCAGGATTTGCAAACACATTTTCTCCATCCGTAAAAAGACTCTGGTGCAGGTGCATCCCTGAACCATTTATTCCAAAGACGGGTTTCGGCATGAAGGTTGCTATGTAGTTTTCGTCCTCCGCAACCTTCCTCACAACCATCCTGGAAATTATTATGCTGTCCGCCATCGTGAGTGCGTCTGAATATTTTATGTCTATCTCGTGCTGTCCAGGGGAAACCTCGTGATGACTCGTCTCAGCCTCTATCCCCATTTCCTTCAGATAAAAACTTATCTTTTTTCTCAAAGTATGCGCCCTGTCCCCTTCCAGGTCAAAGTATCCAACACCATCTCCCATAACGGGAGTAAACTCTCCCTCTTTCTTTTCAAAAAGAAAGAACTCGAGTTCCGCCCCAACCATGTAGGTAAATCCCATGCGTTTTGCATAATCCATTGCCCTCCTCAAAACAAATCTCGGGTCACCTGTAAATGGCTCATAGGAGGCAGAGTAAACATCACATATACACATTGCAGTTTTCAGGGTTCCATCGGTCCAGGGAAGGATTCGCAGGGTGGAAAGGTCCGGTTTCAGGTACATGTCGCTCTCACATATCCTTCCAAACCCCTCAATTGAAGAACCATCAAACCATATTCCGTCATTCACCGCCTTTTCAAAATATTTAACCGGAATTGTTACATTCTTTATAACCCCAACCATGTCAGTAAACCAGAGGTCAATAAATTTCACTTCTTCTTCCTCAAGAATTTTCTTAACCTCAGATATCTCCATAATATTCCTTTTCCTTTTCCGTGACTTCTTTCGCAAAAATTCTTACCTCTTTCTTTTTCTCCTCAAGAAATCTTTTCTTACCCTCCTCCCCAAGCAGTTCCTGAAGCAAACTCCCCTTCTCCGCACATTCAATAGCCTCCATGAGTGTGGATGGAAGCCTCTCAACGCCCGCCTTTTCATAAAGATTCTCCGTGCTTTCCGGTCTTAAGGGATAATTCCCCTCCATACCCTTGAATCCTGCGTGAAAGAGGGATGCAAGTAAAAGATACGGATTTGCCGTTCCATCCCCTCCCCTGTATTCAACAGACTTCCCTGATGCGGGGATTCTTACAAGCGCGGTTCTGTTCATCCTTCCCCAGGCAATGTAGACAGGAGCCTCAAATCCCTCAACAAGCCTGCGGTAGGAATTCACAGAAGGATTTGTGAGGACTGCTATCTCCCTTGCATGCCTCAGCAGTCCCTCAACAAAGGAACCTGCCTCCCACTCAAGGTTTTCAAACAAATTTCTCCCTTCTTTTCTCAGAATGAGATGAACATGCATACCAGAACCATTGAAGTCTGGAAAAATCCTGGGAAGGAACGTTGCCTTTAAACCAAATTCCTTTGCAGTTTCCTTCACCACAAGTTTTGCAAGTTGAAGTTTATCCGACATTCTCATGGGTTCATCTGCCTCAAGTTCTATCTCGTGCTGGGATGGTCCTCCCTCCCGGTGTGTTACCTTCACCCTTATTCCCATCTCCTCAAGAATTTCCACAGCCTTCATCCTTGCCTTATGTTCCGCATCAAATGAAACTCCTGCGTAAAGTGCACCGGTGCGTGAGGGAAGGTAGAAAAATTCGAGTTCGGGTTCTGCAAGCAGTTCGTAATTTCTTCCGGTAACCACTTTCTTCAGAACGGAGCGGGGGTCGTAGGGAAGAGGAGTACCATCCTTTTTAACAACGTCGCAGAAGTAAACCTTTCTTTCTTTACCTTCAATACCGGAAGGGAGAGTGTAACATGCCTCTTTATCAGGACGGAGTATCAAATCGGAAGACTCAACCGGGGAGAGACCGCAGGAAGACCCATCAAATCTTGTTCCGTTTTCAAGTATCTCATCCAGTCTTCTTTCAGGATAGGTGAAGCCCCTGAGTCTTCCTGAAAGGTCGGTGAAGAAAAGATGGAAAAAGCCTTCCATTTATACCACCTTTTCTACCTTTCCTGCCTTGAGGCACTTGGTGCACACGTAAACCCTCTTAACCCCTCCATTCACTTTTATCTTTATGCGCTGGAGGTTTGCCTTCCTTTTTGTCCTGGTTACCCTGTGAGACTTGCTCACCTGCCTTCCGAAAGATGTTGTCTTTCCACAAACATAGCACTTTGCCATCTCCACCTCCTCTTTTTTCTCACAGAATACAAAATTTCTGAGAAATTTCAAGTCTGGAATGGGTGTATGAGAAAAAGATGGATGAGATGTGAAAAACGATAACACTCAACAGGATAGTGGATTTATATCCTGCCTCAGACTTATGTTATGCCCTGTCAGTTTTTCTCGGGATTTCCTGGTCCCGATGAGCCTCTTTTTCTTCCCTTCATCCATCATTCCTGACCTTGCGTGCTCCTTAACAGTTCCATTATCAGAACGAAATCTCCTTACTTTAAATGAAGAAAATCGATGCCTTGACAGATAGGGAGTAAGAGGTATAATAAAAGCTGTACAAGCAAAGGGGGCAGCCATGAAAACTTTGTTGGATCTTTTAGAGAATTCTTCAAAAAGGTGGGGGAGATAGCCAGCGAAGTATTCCTCTCTGAGGAGAATTTGAAAGGCGTGTTTGTCGGTGGTCCCGGTGGTACCAAGGACCAGTTCATGAAAAAGGATTATCTCCACCATGAAATTCGCAAGAAAGTATTGGATATAATAGATGTTGGATATACGGATGAATTCGGGCTAAGGGAACTTGTGGAAAAAGCCTCCCAGCGTTTAAAAGATATGAAGATAGCTAAGGAGAAGGAGGTTGTTAACCGCTTTTTGGGCGAAATCAAAAAGGATACTGGCAAGGCAATATACGGGGAGAGGGAAGTAGTGGACGCAATTGAAAGGGGAGCTGTGGATACCCTCCTCCTTTCCGATTCGCTGCGGAAAATAAAAGTAAAGTATAGATGCCCGGTTTGTTCGCAAGAATACGAGGAAACATTGAGCGAGGTGGAGGATAGAATATGCGAGAAGTGCAATGTTCCCATGGATGTTGTATCCAAAGAAGATATAATTGAAAAATACGCAGAAATGGTGAAGGAAAAGGGAGGTGAGGTTAGGCTTATAAGTAGTGAGAGCGAGGAGGGTAAATTATTCCTCCGCGCCTTCAATGGTATCGGTGCTATCCTCAGATACGCTCTCTGATTTTTCTTCCTTTTCCTCTTTTTCTTCGCCCTTCTCCTCGGATTTTTCCTCCTCTACTTCCTCCCGCTTCGGATACTCTTCCACAAATCTTATTGTTAAGTTTCCAACATACTTTCTCAGATCCCTGATTATTTTCGGCTTCGCCATAGCCCAGTTAGGGTCAAATTTTGCCTTGCCTTCAACCTTAATCGTTATCTCTCCCTCCTCAACATTTATTTCAAAATTTTCGGCATCCGCGTAATGCATATCTATTATTGCTTTAACTTTTGCTAGGGGTTCCTCAGCGACCTCCCTTATGTACAGTTTGTATTTCACGGTTTTTCCGGCTAGTGGGTGATTATAATCCACCAGAACCCTGCCCGGCGTAACGGATATGATTTTACCCATCATGCCCCGAATGTAAACTTCCTTGCCCACCTCGGGCTCTATATCAAGTCTCGCAAGCTCGCGGTAAGAGTGAACTCTTATGAGTTTTGGGTCCCTGGGACCATACGCCTTTTCGGGAGGGAGTTCAACTTCAATTTCATCTCCAACATTCCCGTTTTTTATGGCATTTTCAACATCGTCCAGCAAATCGCTCTCCCCAACTATTACAACCAAGGACCTGTACTTTTTGCTCGGATCGTATATTCCATGCTCCTTGGCCACTTCCTCCATCGTGGTATCGTAAAGTTCGTCCGTATCCTTAATCCATACCTCGTAATCCACTCGTACTATGTCTCCTTCCTTCATAAACCGCCAGAATACAATTATGAATATAAAGTTTGGGGAGAGAAATCGCAAAATCAGAAAATGCCAACATTTATGAACTTCCTTTTTTTAGACCACCGGATGTTTGAAAAATTGCCTCATGTGGCTACATCGGAGGAAATAGTGGACCAGGCGTTTAAAAGGGCTTCAAAGATAACGGTTAAAGGAATAAAGGACCCTCTTAAGAGATACAAGAGTTTGAACATAGCGAAGATAACCGCCGTGCGGGACATTATTCTGAAAAATCTTAGCATCGTGGATAAATGGCCCTATGTAAATAGAATACATCCATTTTACCGGGAACTGCTGGACATAGTTGTTGGAATCTCCCCCTACAAAAAGGCCCTATCTGAAATTAACTGGGCTCGCGGGAAAATTGAAGGTCTCTGGGAAAAATACAAAAACAGGATCAAGGGCGCTGAAAGTGAGAAGGAAATATATTCCCTACGGAGAGAGTTTTATGGTAGGGTTGCATCCATACTTGATGAGATAGAGGATTCCCTGTTATTTTTGATAAATGCCAGAGAGAAATTGAGAAAACTTCCATCTGTGAATCCCGATGATTTCTGCGTGGTTCTTGCTGGATACCCGAATGTCGGCAAATCAATGCTTGTTCGCAGGATATCCACAGCTGAGCCAGAAATAGCCTCGTATCCATTCACGACGAAAGGGATAATTGTGGGTCATATGGATTATAATGGTGGAAGGATAGTTATTGTGGATACCCCGGGAATCCTTGATCGCCCACCGGAAAAGATGAAGGATATGGAAAAGCAGGCATTATTAGCGCTAAGACACCTCGCTGATTTAATAATTTTTCTCTTAGATCCCACGGAACAATGCGGGTATTCGCTGGAAACACAGGAATCTCTTTTGAAATCGCTGAAAAAGATGTTTCCTGACAAAGAATTTCTTGTGGTTGAGAACAAGGCAGATGTGGTTGAAAGACCAACAAACAACATAAAGATTTCCGCTCTTACGGGCAAAAATGTAGATTATCTGGTGGATGTTATTCTGAGGAAAGTAAGAGAGAAAAAGAAATGAAATGGTTTGTATTGTTGTTAATAACCTTTCATCTCCCTCCACTTATTTACTAGCTCTAT
>JAPDKE010000036.1 GCA_029258725.1 bacterium
GTAAATCCATACCACAGGAACAACAGTCGTATCACTCAGAGAATCCCCGAGAAAGCCACCGAAGGAATAATCCGAGGAAACATATAAAGGATAACCATCTTCACGGTAAACATAGTAAGAACCCCTGACTTCCGGAGAACCACCATCCAGGAGGGAAACAGAAGGAAAACAGGAAGGCAAAGCCTTAACCGGAGGTCTTGGATTGGCTATCACAGAAGGAGTATCCATAGAAATAACCGCCACATCGCAGTTATAGGGCTGATACTCAAAAACAAAGGTGGCATAGTAATAATTGCCATCAGGGTCATAACGGGTCCCACCAACAACCACCTCACCATAACCATTGCCATTGAGGTCATATATCCCGCCTTTTAACCCATCCCACCATTCGTTAGGAGCACGGGGAAGTCCATAGTGTATTATCTTCCTGAAAACATTGTCCTCCATCGCCTTCCATATCTCTATGGCATTATACCTGGTTATCAGCATCTCAGGTATGCTATCATCGTCCATATCACCGATCCTCACATCACTGTAATATAATAGCCGTGGGGGGCGCTCCCGATGATATGCTATCCTGTGGATATTTGCATAACTGTTATCTCCTGTTGCCTCAAAGACATAGTACCAGACCCCCGCACCCATTGACATACCGCCTATGACAAACTCCGGTTTCCCATCACCATCCATATCACCACCGGAGGCAGGGTCATAGGCACTCCACTCATCAACAGAATCCGCCCACACAAGTTGGTAATCGTCAACCCCAACCTCGGTGTTCTCGTATACAAATATCCCTCCTTCATTACTCCCATACGCAAATTCCATCTTTCCATCCAGGTCCCAGTCTCCCCAGCACATACCACCCACATAGTCCTGAACAGGTGGAGGAGCACAGTAGACAAGAGCATACTCATTATCACCCGTGCACTCATATATCCTGGTGCTCGTATTCAAATCACTCCTCGCCCTCAAAAATATCTCCTTCCTGCCATCCTGGTCCAGGTCGGTGATATATACATCCCAGGGATTGGGCTGAGGGTCAGTAGTATCCGCCCATACACTCTCCGTGGGAAAGGAGTCGTAAGAGGGGGATTCAAGAATACCCAAGACAGGACCGGAACCACCTAAATGTGCCACTCTATCATATAATGAATCACTGTCTATCTCTCCCCCACACAATGTCCAGTTATAAGAAAGTTCAGAGACTTCATTAAAGGAGTCTCCTATTACCTCATATACTCCCAAGTTATAAGGTGAAACACCCTTTTTAAGGTATATCTCGCCTTTTCCATTGTGATTTGCATCTCCAAAGGGAATGTTTCCGGTGGAAGGTCTCGCAGGAATTTCATACACCAACCTCATATTATCACTCCCCACAAGAGAAAGAAGAAAGAGAAGATACATTTTCACCCTCCGGTGCATAGGGCGGGCTCCTGCCCGCCCCTCTTTTCACCTCACCAGTATTATCTTTCCCGTTGCAGTTCTATCTCCAGCCTCAAGCCTGTAAAAGTATACTCCAGGTGCTTCAGCATCCCACCTTATCCTGTGCCTTCCTGCATTCATTACCCTGTTCAGAGGCTCAGCAATAAGCCTGCCACTGATGTCGTATATCCTGAGATTAACCTTACATTCCTCAGGCAGAGAAACCTCTATAACAGCCCCATTGCCGGAAACGCCTCTCTCACTCCTCACATAAAATCCGGAAGAAGTCCCTTTATTGCCCGAGAGTTGAGGTCCACCGGAAACATGAGTCTTCTTTATGCCACGATAAAGATATATACCGGAAACAGAGGCATAATCACCGGTGAGCCTCCTGATGGTCAATCTCACTGCACTGTCATCCTCGTAATAAGGAGAAGGTATCTCTATTCTCAGCGTCTCGGGTATGCCTGCCTCCACCTTCAATACCTTACCCTTCCTTCCATCCACCTTTACAAGTTCATTCCATCTTCCAGAACTCTCATGATACCCGACAACCACAAGAGTGTATGCATAATCAGGGTCAAGATAGGGAAGTTCATATTCCAGGGTATTGTAGGCATAATCAACAGCAACACCGGAAGGATAGACTATGTAGCCATCCCGGTAAACCGTATAGGGAGAGGGCTCCTCACCACCAACAGAAACGGAATAGTATACAGGGGAGGGGACAACAAATGTGGATTCCACAACCTCATAGGGAGCATCATTTCCTCTCGTCCAGACAAGGGCAACATACCCATGGTCAGAATAATCAATCTGGGAATACCTGCTGTTCACAGGGTCGTCGGAATCCCAATAGATATCTCCTCCCAAACTCACCAGTTTCACGTCCCAGTCTCCCGTTGCAGTATCCCTTTCACTCCAGGTCACATATTCTCCTGCTACCATCTGGGGCCAGTGGTTGTCCATGGAAAGGTCAAGACTACAAGGCCATTGAGGATAACCTTCCCAAACCCCACCAACAGGTCTCCTCTGCAAGTATATCTCCCCCAGTCCTGATACAGGGTTTGTCTCTCTCCATATTGCATATACAGCATCTCCCCAGAAGGAAATGAATGGCTCACCAGCAGACCATCCATGCAGATTGAGACGGTATGGAGTGGACCAGGTTCCACTCTCCCTCGTCACATACCACACCGTATCGTTCTTCTCATAAACCACATGAGGATTTCCATTGTAGTCCACCGTAATAGAGGGAGAAAGAGGAACTACAGCACTCCCAGTCCGAACCATACTGTCTATCACCTCAACATTGCCCACAGGGACCCAGTCCTCGTCATACTTCGCATAGTAAAGTTTCCAGGCATAATACCACACATCCCCTCTAACCCAGGAGACAACTTCCTCCCAGACAACATGATTGTAAACCCCATCATTCTCCACAGCAGGAGGAGAATACCCACCACCAGCAACCTCAGGAGCACTCACAACACCGGAATCAATCACACCCACAGACCAGGTGTAAGGATGAGGGTCAAGAAAAGAAGGACCACTCTTTCCACCGTAAAGCCACCACTTCTCCCAGGAAGGAGGCCAGACTTCAGGACCCTCCTCCCTCTTCCATACCGCATACCACTCATACCAAGGCCAGGGAATAACCTGAGAAAGAGTTAGGGAGGAAAAAATAATTCTCACATCCAGCGCAGGATAACCCCCTGCATCTATTATTCCCGTATCCCATGTTCTACCATTGTCCTGAGAAACAGCCCAGCATGCGTTTCCATACCCGGTATACACAACTCCAAGGACATCAGAAACAGGCACAAAAAATCTCACCTTCCTCTGATTATTATACGCCGTTGCCTCAGGAGAATCACTGGTTGACACAACTACCTCACCCACAAGGATAAGAGAAAGAAATATGAAAACAAAACATTTCCTCATTTTACACCTCCTTTCCAAGGGTTGAAAAAGTTAAAAACAGAAAAAAATTTGTCCCTTTTCAAGGAGGTGCCCTTGGATAGTATGTTTCTCCATACCCCCCCCTTATCAGGGAGAAATCTTTTCCCTCCCTCTCCTTCTTACTTCCTTTCATCCCCCTGAGAGAGAGGAAGAGTGAGGGATGAAATCTCATCCCCCTTGAACCCATCAATAAAAATATAATAAAATTTAAAAATCCTGTCAAGTCTCATAAGATACAATACTGTCAGGGAGCGGAAACCTTCACCACCGCGTATTTCTTCACCACTCTCCCATCCGCAGAGAGTTTCAGAATGTAAATTCCTCTTTCAAACCGGCTTCCATCTATGGGAAATACCACATTATCACCTCTCTGATTCATCTCCAGAATCTTTTCACCTTTTTCGCTGAAGACCTCAAGTTTTACATCGCATTCATTATTGAATGAAACCTCAACCATTGTATACCTGGAAAAGGTGGTGCGGGATACGGAGAAGGAAAGAAGAGAGAGTGGGGGAATGGTGTATTTTCTTATAACAAAAGACGAACACGGAGAAACCCCGGATGCTCCTGGATTTTTAAACAGAATAAAATTCCTTATTTCTGTTGTTCCATTTCCGGTAAAAAGAGAGTCGTCAGGCAGAATATCCCCTGCATGATAAAAGTCTCCGCCACAGATGGCAAGTGATACAAGGAGGGAATCGGATACAAGAGAAAGGGGAAAGGCAAATTCACATACACCCTCCCTGCCCGGTTCTGCCGAGTCAAATGCGTTGCATTCTAAGGGTTCGGTTCCGCTCTCACTCAATCTCCTTAACCCCCCTGTTGACAGGTCCCCATTCCAGAGTGCAAAGAGATAATCAGGATAACTCTTTACAAACGATACATCCCTGGGATACCAGTCAAGTGAGTTTGCGTTCTTAATCCCTCCCTCCTCAGTATCAAGAAATACAAGCAGTGCGTTGTTCTCAATAACATACTTTATCCCGAAGTATATGTAAGAAGAATCCCATGTAACATAAAGTTCCTTTATATCATTCAGGGAACCCCAGTATGAGTCACCTTCATCCAGGGTTATGAGTTCGTCCGGATAAAAATCGGAAATGTCCCCATCAATGGTTATGGTGTGCGGGGTGAGGAAGAGGAGGAAGAGGATAGGACCTCCTTTTCTATACGCTCACACGCATCCTTCATTGCCTGTTCAGCACTCTTTTTTCCGGTTAAAACCGCCTCCATCTCAGGATTTACAATGTTCTCAACCGCCTGATAATCGGGAATAAAGGGTCTTGGCTTCGCCTCCTTTATGAGTTCAAGAAAAACGGAAAGATAGGGATGACGCTGGGTATCAACCTCAGGAAGGGATTTTACATTTACCGGAATCTGACCAAGTTCATTTGCCCACAGGGTCTGAACATCCTTTGATAAAAGATAGGAGAGAAACTTTACCGCGGCTTTTTTATGCTTTGCCTGTTTAAAGACAACCATGTCCGTTCCACCTATGGGTGTTGGTCTTCCATATTTTCCTTTCGGAATTGGAGCTACATCAAACGGAATTCCCGCCTCAAGCAGCTGTTTTATTTTCCATGGACCATTGAAAACCATTGCATATTTCCCGTTTTCAAAACCAACATCCGGGTCAACCGCCCCTGCCTTCCATGCCCCCGGTTCAACCCTGTATTTTGCGTAAAGGTCGCGCTTGAACTCAAGTGCCTTTATAACTTCAGGAGATGCAAGGGCGCAGTGCCCATTCTCATCAAGTATGTCCCCACCAAATGCATAAATGAACGGGAGTGTCCACCAGAGGGTATTTCTCATTGCAAATCCATAAATTCCCTTTTCCCTGTCCGTGAGTTTCTTTGCAACCTCAATGAATTCCTCCCATGTATCCGGGGGTGAGAGTTTGAGCTCTTCAAAGAGTTTTTTATTGTAAAAGAGGGCAAGACAGTTTATCTGGTCAGGAACCCCGTAGAGTTTATCCCCGAGCCTGTTGGATATGAGGGCTGAAGGGAGAATTTCAGGAACTATTTTTTTAATTTCATCATACTGACTCAATTCCTCAAGTGCACCACGGCTTGCAAGTTTTGCAACCGAGGCAAGGTCAAGCCTTGCAACATCCGGGGTGCTTCGGGTTGCTATCGCGGTTAATACCTTTGTCTCTATTCCGAAGAATGGAATGCGCTGAACATGAACCTCAATACCCGTCTTTTTTGAGAACTCCCGGACTATCTGCATGAAGAGTTCATGCTCCTGGTCGTTGTATGACTCCCATATGGTCAATACATTCTCCTGCCCCTGAGGGGCACATCCAAGGAAGGAAAGAGCAATCCATATCATCTCTCCACCCCCAGTATGGTTTTTTGAATTTCAATCAATTCCCTTATACCCTTCCATCCAAGTTCAAGCATGTGGTCAAGTTCTTCTTTTGAAAATGAGGTTGCCTCTCCCGTTCCCTGGATTTCAACAAGTTTACCATCGTCGGTCATCACAAGATTGAGGTCAACCCACGCACGGGAATCCTCTTCATAGGTGAGATCAAGCAAAAGTTCTCCCTCAACTATGCCAGCACTCACCGATGCAATGAAGTTTCTCAGGGGTATTCTTTCAATCTCTCCTTTTTCCTTAAGATGCCTGAGAAGGTCATAAACCGCAATAAAGCCCGCGGTTATGGAGGCGGTCCGGGTTCCTCCATCTGCCTGAAGAACATCGCAGTCAACCCATATGGTTCTTTCACCGAGTTCGTTCAGGAAGAAACCCGCCCTCAGGGACCTTCCAATGAGCCTCTGGATTTCGTACGTCCTTCCAGATACTTTTGCCCTTTCCCTGAGCATCCTCTCCTGGGTGCTTCCGGGAAGCATACTGTACTCTGCGGTTATCCATCCTGTTCCGGTTCCGGTAAGGAATGGGGGAACCGAGTTCTGTATGCTTGCACTAACGAGGACAACGGTATCTCCCTGGCGATAGAGAACAGTGCCTGGTTTTTTCAGAAATTCAAGGTCAACCTCAACCTTCCTCAGTTCTTCTGGTTTTCTCCCGTCCTGCCTTTCCACCCTTCTCCTCCGTCATTGATATGTTTCCGTCAAAGGTCACTCCCTCTTCAATAACGAGTTTTTTGCATGTGAGTTCTCCTTTAAATATTGCACTCTGAAGGAGTTCAACCTTTCCATCGGCATCTATGGTTCCCTCAAATGTGCCGGAGATGGACGCATTTTTTGTCTTCAGATTTCCATTCATCTTTCCTTCCTTCCCGAGGACAAAAAGGTCGGTTGCAAAAACCTCTCCCTTCACCTCTCCATCAACCCTTATACTTCCCTGAACAACAAACTTTCCCTCTACCTTTGTCCCTTTTCCTATGACATTCATTATTCCTTCTTTCATTTCTCCTCCTTTTTGAGATACTGCATCGGGTCAACAGGAACACCCTGCACCCTTATCTCATAGTGAAGATGAGGGGCAGATGACCTTCCCGTGCTTCCAACCAGTGCAACCTTCTCACCCTTTTTCACCTTTTCTCCCTTCTTTACAAGATTTTTCCGGTTGTGTCCATATACTATATGAAATCCCTTCTCATTTTCAATCTCAAGCACCCATCCAAGGTCCTGGTCCCATCTTGAATCCTTCACAACCCCCTCTATGGTTGAGACAATCGGGGTTCCTGAAGGAGCGGATATATCTATTCCAGGATGCTCGGCTGAAAAGCCCTTGCTCACCCATCCCTTAACAGGCCATATATCGGGAACAAACCTGAGAAGGTCCTCCTTTTCCTCCGGTTTTTCCTCCTCCATTTCAACCCTGTACTCCATCTTCTTTGGAGAACGGTCAAGTTCGAGTAACATGGAAAGGGATTGGGCAATCTTTTCGTATTTTCCCAAACGCACCGACAATTCCTGAAGTCGCTGTTTTTCAATTTCCAGGTCCCGTATCTTCTTTTCCAGGATATAGGAAAGGACAGCCCTGCGGTATATGTTCCCGTACTCAAATACAAGCCATCCACATCCTCCGGCAAGCAATATAAGAAGAACAAGTAAGATACGCAGGAAGGTATAGGAGAACCTTATCTCCTTGAGCTTTCCAGAGTGGGGGATGATGTGTATGGTAAGATACTTTTTCATAGGGTATGCTCTGCCTCAAGGAATGCACAGAGCAATTTCACGCACGCCTCAACGTCGTCCATGTCGCACATCTCTGATGGGGTGTGGATGTATCTTGCAGGGATTGAAATTGCCCCGGTTATAACCCCTTCTTTTGTGAGCTGAATCACAGCACCATCAGTTGAACCAAATTCAAGAACCTCCAGCTGATAGGGGATATTGTTCTTTTCTGCAACGTCTATGAGTTTGTCCTTTATCCTCTTATCAACTATCATCCCTCTATCCTTTACCTTTATTGCGGCCCCCTTCCCGAGTTCCACCGCCATCTTCATTCCCTCCGGGGTGTCTCCGGTCCCGGTAACATCCACTGCAAGTGCAAGGTCTGGAGAAACACCAAATGCGGATGTCCTTGCACCCCTCAGCCCAACCTCTTCCTGGGTTGTGAAGACAAAGTAAACCTCATTTGGAAGTTCACGGGTTCTCTTTATCGCCTCTATGAGAACGAGACACCCAACCCTGTCGTCAAGTGCCTTTGCAACAAATCTCTTCCCCAGGTCCTCTGCATTTCTCGTAAAGCATCCTATTTCTCCTATCTTCACCATCTTTTCGGCCTCTTCCTTAGATGATGCCCCTATGTCTATGAACATCTTTTCAAGGGCAAGGTCCTTTTCTTTATAGAGTTTTTCAATGGAAACAACTCCCTTTGCTCCTCCCTCAAACTCAACCCTCTCTCCCAGCGGGATGGTGGGGAATACACCACCCACAGGTCCAAACCTTATAAACCCCTTTTCATCTATATGGGATACTGCAACCCCTATCTCATCCATATGGGCAGCAACCATTATCTTTTTCCCACCCTTTCCTTTTTTTGCGATGAGGTTCCCCATTACATCAATTTTGACCTCATCCACATGCCCTTCTATTTCATTTTTTATGAGTTCCCTTACCTTTTCCTCCCTTCCGGAAGGACCAAAGGTTTCACACAGCCTTGCAAGCAGTTCCTTCATCTGCTACCTCCTGTTCTTTCAAGGAATTTGGCTGCAAGTTTCATGGTGTTTTCTACGTCTTTTTTATGAATCACAGAAACAGGTGAATGAATGTATCTTGCAGGAACGGATATAACGGCGCATCTTACACCTTCACGGGAAAGATGTATCTTTCCTGCATCCGTCCCGCCAACCGTTGGTTTCTTTATCTGGTAGGGTATTCCGTTTTCTTCGGCTATGGATATAAGGAGGTCCACAAGTTCTTTATCACATATGCATCTTTTATCAAGCCTTGTTATCACGGGTCCCTTCCCCGGTGCAGGAAACCTTCCAAGGTCCTTCTCCTGGGGAAAGTCTCCCGCAGCCGTTGCCTCAAGTATGAGACCTATCTTCACCGGGAGTTTGTTCCCAACCACTGACGCTCCTCTCAATCCAACCTCTTCCTGGACGGTAAATACAAAGGCGATGGGGAAGGGGAAGTTCTTTTTTGCAAGTTCCAGGGTTATGTAACATCCTATTCTGTCGTCAAATGCCTTACCGATAAGATATTCTCCGTTTTCCGTGTATTCTGTATCAAATACCGCATAGTCTCCGGGTGATATCTCCTTCTGTGCCTCATCCTTTTTAGTAAATCCACAGTCCATGTACAGATTTTCCCACTGGGGGAGTGCCTTTTCCTCCTCGGGTTTTAAAAGATGAACTGCCTTTGAACCTATAACTCCCGGGATTTTATTCCTCCCGACCTTTACCCTTTTTCCTAAAACAGTTCTTATGTCAATTCCACCAACGGGCAGAAATTTCAGGGTTCCATCCTCGTTTATCTCAACCACCATGAACCCAACCTCATCCATGTGTGCACACACAAGAATCTCAGGATTTTCTCCTTTTATTGCGTAAAGGTTTCCCATTGCATCAACTTCTATTTTATCAACATAAGGCTCAATCTCTTTTTTTATGAGTTCCCTCACTTCATTTTCGTTCCCTGATGGACCGAATGCATTTACGAGTTTGTCAAGCATTTATGACCTCCTTTCTCTGCAGGGAAAGGGGGAGGTGTCTTCTCATGTGATATGAATTCTCCATCATCTTTTTTACCTCTTTTACCTTTCTTAAGGATATGTTTTCCCTTTTTGCTATCTCCTTTTCTGAAAGTCCGAGTTCAAATCCCGTAAGGATTTTATCTATGGTCTCATACTTCATTCCCATTGCGAGTTCATCGGTTATTCCTGGAATGAGGTCAGGGGAAGGGGGTTTTGAAAGGATGGGGGAGGGAACACCCAGGTATTTTGCAAGTTCAAAAACCTCTGTTTTGTAAAGGCATGCTATGGGAGCAATGTCGGTTGCACTGTCACCGTATTTCACAAAAAACCCGGTGAGTTCTTCCGTCCGGTTGGTTGTTCCAAGGACTGCGTAGTTGAGTTTCTCGGCATAGAAATAAAGAATAACCATCCTCAATCTGTGCTTTATCCGGTAGTATGCGGTTGGACCTCTCAGGAGTTTTTCCTTAACACCGAGCAGTCCACGTGAGAAGGGCTTTAAGAAAGGAGGAAGGATTGAGTAACTTATCTTTATTACCTTTTCCGCATTTTTTCTTTTCCTGTGCAGAACATCCGGAACCAGGGAATACGCACCGATGGTTTCAAGAAGGGGAGAGAGGTTGAATGTTTCCGTTTTTATTCCAAACGTTTCTGCAACCAGTTTTGCATGTTCCACAGACTCCGGTGATGAATCCCTTTCCGGGAGGATGAGCCCGAGAACCCTTTTCCCGAGCGCCTTTTTCGCAAGGGATGCAACCACTGCGGAGTCAACCCCTCCACTTATCCCCAGGACTGCACCATCCCTCTCAAGTTCTTTCACCTTTTCCTTTATGAATTCCACCGCTATCGGGACAAACCTTTCAGGATTAAACAATCTTCACCTCCTCGAGGCTTTCTATAAATCTCACAAGCAATCTTTTTGCTCTTTCCATGTCCTTTATATCAATCACCTCAACCGGTGTATGCATGTATTTGAGAGGGAGAGAAACGAGTCCTGTAGGAACGCCTTCTCTTGATATCTGTATAGACCACGCATCTGTTCCGGATGGTCCCGGGATGGGTTCAGTCTGGTATGGAATTTCCTCCTTCTCCGCAGTTTCTTTGAGTTTCTGAACCATGAATGGATGGAAGTTCGGCCCAACCCCTATCACGGGTCCTTTTCCGGGGGCAAAGGTTAAAAATGGAGCATCCTGTGTTTTTGCATGGGTCACATCCATTGCAACTGCGCATGTTGGGGTTATGGAGTATGTGCCTGTAACGGCACCAAGCCCTGTTTCCTCTTCCTGGACGGTGAATACACCGTAAACGTCAAAGGGATGGGTTTTGAGGGATTTTAAAATTTCAATAAGAACAGTGCAGGATGCCCTGTTGTCAAGAGCCTTTCCTGCGATTTTTCCGCCCTTCAATTCCACGGGCTTTCTCTTTATGCTCACCACATCACCGGGTCTTATCCAGTGTTCAACTTCTTCCTCCGGCATGCAAGGGTCAATAAAGAGGTCCTCGCTTTTATATGGTTCCCTCTTTTTCCCGGTAAGATGGGGAGGTATCGCCCCCACGACCCCATGGATTTTCTTTTTCCCGTGTATTATCACCTCCTGCCCCGGAAGAACTCTCAGGTCAAATCCGGTATGTGTGAACCGCAAGAAGCCTTTTTCTATCTTCGTTACCATCAATCCTATCTCATCCATGTGGGTGGCAATCATTATGCTTCCCTTACCCTCTCCCTTTTTAAGACCTATAAGATTTCCAGCCCTATCCACCCTCACCTCATCCACCACCCCTTCGAGTTTCTCTTTGATTTTTTCCCTTACCTCATCCTCGTATCCTGAGACACCCGGGATTTCTGAAAGTTCCAGGAGCAATTCCTTCATCTTTCCTCTCCTTTTATGAGTTCAAGCAACCGGTCAAGTTCATCCAGTGAATAAAATTCTATCTCTATCTTTCCCTTTTTTCTTCCCTTTACAATCCTCACCTTTGTTCCTAAGTATGAGGAAAGTTCGTCTTCAAGAGCCTTTATATGAGGGTCGCGGGCTTTTGCCTTCCTTTCAACCTCCCTTACGGTCTTTTTCCCTGTGAGTATTTCCTGAAGGACCTTCTTTCTTTTCTCTTCGCTTTTTATCCCCAGAAGAGCCCTTGCGTGCCCTTCGGTTATTTTCCCTTCCATCAGTGCCTTTTTTGCCTCCTCGGGAAGAGAGAGAAGGCGAAGTTTGTTGGCAATGGTGGAACGGTCCTTTCCAACCCTCTGTGCTATTTCCTCCTGGGTCAGTCCGAATTCCTGAATGAGTTTTTTATAGGCAAGTGCCTCCTCTATGGGATTGAGGTCCTCACGCTGGACATTCTCAATAATTGCAAGTTCCAGAACCTCTCTGTCCGAAAGTTCCCTTATAACCGCCGGGATTTTTTCAAGTCCAGCAAGTTTTGCAGCCTCAAATCTCCTGTGTCCGTAAACCAGTTCGTATCCTTCCTTTGATTTTCTCAGAAGAACGGGCTGGAGGATTCCCTTCTCTTTGATGGACCGAACAAGTTCATCCAGGTTCTTTATTTCCCTTCTTGGCTGAAGAGAAGAATGGTGGATTTCGGAGATGGGGATTTCCCTTATCTCCTCTCCGGAGGGGAGGAGTGCTTCAAGACCTCTTCCGAGAGCCTTTCTTGCCATTTCTTAGAAGGACCTCCTTTGCAAGGTTTGTGTATTCTATGGCACCACGTGAAAGGGGGTCGTAGAGAATTATTGGCTTTCCAAAACTTGGTGCCTCCGCAAGTTTTACATTTCTTGGAATGATGGTGTTGTAAACTTTATCACCAAAATACTTTCTCACCTCCTCTATTACCTGTTTTGCAAGGTTGAGCCTTGGGTCATACATGGTTACAAGAACCCCCTCAATGGTTAAATGGGGATTGAGTGAGCGCTGAACCATTCTTATTGTGTTGAGTAATTTTCCAAGACCTTCAAGAGCATAAAATTCACTCTGGATTGGTATGAGAACGGAGTCTGCTGCAATAAGACCATTCAGGGTCAGAAGGCCAAGGGATGGAGGGCAGTCAATGAATATGAATTCAAAGTTCCTCTTTAATGGAGCAAGTATTCTTTTAAGTCTCATTTCCCTGTCTTTTTCATCAACAAGTTCAACCTCTGCTCCCACAAGGGAAAGTTCGGATGGAAGGAGTGCAAGTTTTTCAACTGCAGTTTTTCTTATTGCCTGTTTTATGTCCGTTCCCTTTATGAGAACATCATAGGTTGAGGGATATACGCGTGTGAATCCAAGACCGCTTGTTGCATTCGCCTGCGGGTCAATATCCACCAGGAGGACCTTGTATCCCTCCTTTGCTATGCATGCAGAAAGATTAATAGCGGTGGTGGTTTTCCCAACTCCGCCCTTCTGGTTCGCTATCGTTATTATCTTTCCCATTGAGGAGAAATTAACAGAAAAGAGCGGGAATGTCAAGGTAACTCTTTAAGGACATGGATTACAGCAGATGCAGAGTTTCCCTCGGTATCCTGGGCGAGAATTTTTAGTTTCCCTTCCGGGGGTGGTATGTACATTATTTTCCCTGAAGGTGTGGAACCCATGTATCTTCCATTCACAAACCAGTATATCTTTCCTTCCCGGGAAGAAGTTACAGCAAGGAGGGGAATATCCTCAGCCCCTGCGATTCCATGGGGTATAAAGTATGTTGTGCCGTCTGCAGGAAGCAATATCTGTATTTTGCTTTCCTTAGACGCAAGTTTGCAATCAGGCGGAAAGGGAGGAATGGCATCCTCTGCCTTGAGGACTTTTTTAACGGATGGTGGATAAACCACGCATATCTTCTCAACAAGTTCACCTTTTTTATATTTTTTCCATGGGCATGCACGATATCCAGTTTTTTTCTCCACAAGTATTTTTTTGTGGAATGGGCATCTTAAAGGAGGATGGGCGTTTTTAAGAACAGCAACTTTTTTCTTTGAAGGGCATGCATCTTGAGGGCGATATCCGGAAAATGCACATACCCATATTGAATCTATCTCCTCCAGGGCTATTTCTTCCCATTCAAAAGGTTTGTCTTCGGGAGGTTCTATTGCCCTCAGGATGTCAAACATGACAGGAGCGGCAAGAATGGCTCCCACTATTTCCTCACCCCCTCTTCCATCAAAATTTCCACACCACACTCCCACCGTATAGTGCTTCCCGAATCCTATACTCCACGCATCCCTTCTTCCCCATGAGGTTCCGGTCTTCCAGTATATCTTTGATTTTGGAAATATGAATCCTGAAAGGGAGGGAGCATCCGGACGATTTCTCCTGGAAAGAGCCTGCAAGGTAAGAAGCACAGCCCCTGGATTTAGAAGGGGGAATTCTTCAGGAGTTTCCTCTTCTCTTATTATCCATGGTCCATGAAGACCTCCTCTTGCCAGGGTTACATAAAAGTTGGTGAGGTCTATGAGTTTCACATCCATCCCCCCGGTTATTATGGGAAGTCCATACTCACTGTAAGGAAGAGGTCCCTTTATTCCTGCTTTTTTTAAAAGACCCACAAATTTTTCATACCCTGTTCTTTCAAGCAGGAGAACAAAAGGAAGATTTAGAGAAAGGCACAGGGCTTCTTCAGCAGTTACAAGCCCTCTCCATTGTCTGGAATAGTTGTGAGGGGCAAAATCTCCAAAAACATGAGGAGCATCCTCTATAAGCATCTGGGGATGTATTACTCCTTCCTGAATTGCGAGTGCGTAGAGAAAGGGTTTGAGGGCAGAACCCGGAGAGCGGTATGCCTCAAAACCTCTCACCTGTCCCTGAATGGATTCATCCCAGTAATCAAAAGAACCTATAAGGACCCGCACCTTCCTTGTCTTATTCTCTATCACAACCGCACTTATATTTGAGGCTCCGTGGGAATTCACATATCCCCGGTAGGAGGTGATTATATTTTCAACCTTTTTCTGTAATTCAAACTCTATGGTGCTGTGAATTTCTTTTTCTTCTGGATAAAGAAGATGGAGAAAATCTGCGGCATGTGGTGCATAACAGGGGAGAGGGGAAGGTGTATATGGAACCGGTTCTTTTAGCGCCCGGAGGTATTCTTCCTCTGAGATCACTCCATATCTCTTCATCCTTTCAAGAACACGATTTCTTCCCTTTCTCTTCTCTTCCGGTGTGGAAGGTGCCTGAGGGAGGGAGACCAGGAAGGCAACTTCCTGGGGAGTGAGGTTTTTCGGGAGTTTGTGAAGATATGCAAGGGAGGCAGCCCCCACCCCTTCATAGTTACGGCTGTAAGGTGCAAGATTAAGATAAAGCTCAAGTATTTTCTTTTTACCCAGTTTAATTTCAAACTGAATTGCACGAAACGCCTCTATTATCTTGGAGCGCAGGGTTCTGGGTTTTGGTTCAAGAATTCGTGCAAGTTGCATGGAGAGTGTGGATGCCCCAGATACAATTTTCCGTGCTTTTATATTCTGGAACAGAGCCCTTATTATTGACAGTGGATTTACTCCGGGGTGATACCAGAAGTACCTATCCTCATAAAGGATTGTGGTTTTTACAAGGAGGCTGTCTATTTTTTCAAGGGGGAGATAAATCCTCCATTTTTCATCCCGGGTTAAATAAACCCTCATTATCTTTCCATCGGAAAACAGTATCACAGTGGAAAAATCCTTTTCCAGGGATGAAGGAAGAGGATAGAGGTAGGCAAAAGTGAGAAGTCCTCCGGATATCCAGAAGAACCAGCCCCTTTTACTTCGTGATTTTAAACCTTCCAGCATCTGAAGAACCGTATATGGTTGGTTCATACATCGCAATCCCATGAACCGGGGGCCTGAAGAATCTGCCCGGGGTTACTGCCCTTACCAGGAAGTAATAGTAATGTTTATGGAATATCCTTCCAAAAAGTATGAGTTTCTCATCCTTTATATCCACATAATCTGGTGTCCAGGTTTTTTTGACCCATCCTGGTAAATCTTCCGGTCTGAGCCTTGGATTTTCTATTTCCAGTCCTGCGGGGATTGGAACCTCAATAGCGACATTATCCAGATTTCTGCTCGGTTCTATGAAAACTTTCACAACCCCCATCTCCCCAAGTTTTAGACTGTCCACAGGTTTTCCCTGGAGGTTGTAGAAAAATACATCCACAGCAATACCCTCGACTTTTCTTTCAAACAGTTTTGTTTTTTTGGAAAATCCCGTCTGCTCAACCCATACAAAGGCGTCTTTCCCTCTCCAGCTCAGTTTTACGGGCAGTTTTTCCGGAGCATTTTTCAAATGCCAGAAGAAGGCGAGGTCTTTTTTCCGGGGAGAATACCTTTTTCTTCCCATTGTGATTACGGCAGGGGTTATCGGACTTGATGGATGGGTTTCCATGTATACTCCAAGTGCAGTGAGAGACCATGCGAGTTCCTGGGTTGAATACCAGTAACTTGATTTTTTAAGGGCATCCACAATCCTATGCGCAAGGGAATCACAGATGCGGTCTTCCGGGATGATATGGCAGGAATGATAGAGTCTCAGCGCAAGGTTTTTGAGAGGAGAATAGAAGTCTCTGCTGTATCTTCTTCCTGAATATAGGCGCTTTTTCAGTGCTTTCCTCAGCACTTTTTCCGCATCTTCGTGCTTTCCTATTTCTTCCAGTGCTCCTGCTATCCACAATAGACTTACATCCTCCATTTCTTCCTTTTCTGCGGATGTCAGAAGCCTGTCCACAAGTTCACGGTCTTTTTGCAATATTCCACCCCGTGCAAGCACATAGTAGGAAAAGGTGTATTTTTCCAGAAGGGTTTTTATGTAGTTTACTGCCGATTTTATCACTCCATCCGAAACTGCAAAACCAGCCGACTTTGCCTCCATCAGAACGAACGTAACATATATGGATGTCCATTCTGCAGGATACAAATTTCCAGGCCAGAAACCAAAGCCTCCGGATGGGGTCTGAAGGGAAATAAGTTTGTAGATTCCGGAGTAAACCATGTCACTGTATTTTGCCTCATCGATCTCCGGGTCAATGTAGGGAATTAGAGGGCGGAGTCGGAGTAAAAGAAGGGTTGAGGTGGATAGTTGTTCCGCACACCCGTAGGGGTATCTTATCGCATATTTAAGATGCCCGAGCCCTATTCCTGCGGGAGTGGAGGAAAGTATGATGGTTGTGCGATGGGAGTAAGCATACCAGTCTGCAAAGAGGGAGGAGAGGTCCTTTCCCTTTCCATTCCTCAAATGGAAGAAAGTGCCCTCTGTTATGTAAGGAACACTGGGATAAATGGGAATTATGAAGGTATCAAGGTATGTTTCTGAACCACTTCTTACATTCAATATTATATTTGCCGGGCCTATGTCGTTTTCAGCGGTTGCTTCAATCCATATGGTTTTCTTCTCCTCCGGAGCAAGAGAAAGGGAAGAGGGTATTTTTGAGAGTCTTATTCCCTCTGCTTTTATGGAAATCCGGGCTTTTTTCCTGGAGGAGGTGGTATTTAAGAGAGTGATGGGGAATGAGAATCTGTCTTTTGAATAAAGAAATCTTGGAAGGGTTGGCATTACAACAACATCCGAAGTAACTATCACATCCTTTTCTGCAGACCCCATTCTTTTTATTCCTGCTCCGGATACCATTATTCTTAACTTTCCATTATAGGGAGGAAGTTTTACCCGATACACCACCTCTTTATCCTCACTCTTTAAAATTCCACTCCAGTAAGAGACAATCCGCGTAAATCTTGCCTCCATCCTTTCTTCTTCAGGTGGTGCATATCCACCCCCTTCAAGGGTCTTTCTTATTATCCAGCCAAAACTTTCAGCAAAGGAGAGTAAAAGACGACGCACACGGAGAATTCCCTCATAAACATCAGGGGTCTTGAAACCGGTAATATGGAGAATTCCCTCGTCCACCACAGCAATTGTGGCATTGTATTCTTCGTTTCCCCTCACCCTTATGGTGATCTCATCTCCAGGTCTTGCACGGTCCGGAGCCTCTATGGTAAGTTGAAGTCTGGAGGCGGATGGTCTTATTTTCAGTCTTTCTATTCCATAAGACCTGGCAATAAGATAGTTCTCTCCGGACCTTATAAGCATGGCAGTAACATAGACATTGGGAGCACCTCTCGGAACCCGGAACTTCCAGGTTGCTTTCTCTCCCCTTGCCTCTCTCCATTCCTGGATGTATACAGTATCAAGTTCAACGGTCCAGAGTATCTTTCCCTCAAAGGGTAAAAGGACCTCCGCTTCCACCTCATCGCCAGGTTCTGCAGGATTCCTGGAAAGGACCACAGGAAGAACCTCAGGTGATGGTATTTTTTCCCTTCTGTACTCCCACCACCATCCGCTTCTCATGCGTGTCCTTGCATTGGTTTTTTCATCCCATACCTCTATAACAAGACACCACCAGTAGTTTATCCCTCTCTTGTCAAAACTGAAGGTGAACTTTCCGTCTTTAACAGCAACTTTCTGGAGAGGAGTAACCGGAACATCCTCCCAGTGCGACTCCCAGCCATACCTTCCTGAATAGGAGTATGTGTATCTGTAAACTCTTTTATACATACGGGTGCACAGGGTGAGTTCCCCGGTGTAAAGGGAACCATCCGGATTCAAGACCACACCCTCTATTACAATTCTGTCACTTTCTTCCTTTTTCTTTTTGAGCCCGATGTAAAAGGGTTTGATGTGGATTATCTTTTCTATTCTTTTTTTGGTAACCCTCCCACTTCCTCCTTCTGTTACATCCACATAAAGGGTAAGGCGAACCGGTTCCTGGAAGTCTTCCCTTTTGAGAAATCTGCATGTAAGGGTTGCCCTTCCCTCTTCATCCAGGGTCCCTGAGATTCTTTCTGACTCTATCATGGGTCTTTTTTCATAATACCTCCTCCGTATACCAAACTTATAATCCGAAAATCTTTTGGGTCTGAAAGGAATCTCCTTTGCCACTGCGCGAACATACACCTTTTCCCCGGAGGGGATTGCTCCAAAAAGATATCTTGCCTGCACTTTTACCGGGAACCCCTTGTAAAGGTCCACCTTTTCTGGAACCTCAACATTAACGCTCATTCTCTCGGGGACAAATGCCTCCACAAACACAAACTCAGTAAGATATTGTGTATCGCCGATATAAACAGAAATGGCATACTTCCCGGTGGGGGAAGAGGGGGCGGTGGCGAATGAAAAGGAGACAAGCCCTGTGAGGTCTGTTTCCTCAGTAAGCTCTGCTATTTTTGTTCCCTTTGGGTTCCTCACCACAACCCTTACCGGTAATGATAAACCTTCAAAGGTGAATGCATCCCTTACAAGAACGGCAAAGTTTACTTTCTCACCGGGACGATACAGGTCTCTCTCAGGGTAGAGATAAACAAGATAGGGTCTTCCAGGTATATCTCCGTCTGTGGGGTAGGGGTCATAGGGAATTCGTGAGGATGGAAGATGAAGATATGTCCACTCCTGTTTCTTGTGGGCGAAGATAAGATATGCGCCTCTTTTACCATCCGTTTTTATAACACATAGACCGTCTTTTCCTGTGATTCCCTTTCCTACCAGGAAGTTCTTTGAACTCCTCACCTCTATTTCCACACCATTTTCAGGTTCAAGGGTCTGTGAATTTACAGCCCATATGTATATCAGGTCGTTTTTCCACTTGGCAAGGAGGGATATGTCCGAGATAACAATATTTATTTTATCCTCTTTGTAATATCCGGGTGAGGATGCACACAGGTGGTATATTCCGGGAAGGGAGGTGTTTATGTATTTGGAGAGGTCAATCCAGGTTATCTCTCCCTTTACTTCTATTTCTTCTTTTGCAATCCGTTCTGAATAGGAGTAAAAGTCATAATCCATGCCCCCGTCTCTCCACCAGAAAAGGATATTCTGCGGGGGCATGTACCAGATGGTGAGCATTATTTTTTCCACATTTATGGTTTTGAGGGGTATCCTTATTCCCTTTCCTTTTCCAATGTATCGTCCTCGGTATACAAATTCCACCTTTTTTGAACGTTCAGGAATGTTTATCTCTCTTGTAAAATCCTCCGAAAGAATTTTTCCATCTACCGATTTCAAACCGCCTCTCAGTGTTATGGTGTATTTGTGTTCTGGAAGGAACGGACCCCACACGCTCACTCCATCCCAGGTTGATACCACCTTGACTTTGATTTCCGGTGATATTTCAAAGTGTGAGAGGAAGTCCTCTTCCGTTACTCTGCAGGGTCTTTCTTTCCTGTCGGTAAACTGGATTAAGAGAGAAAAACCTTCTTCAGTTTCATAAACCCGCATATTCTTTACAATCATCTCTACTTCCTGCATTCCCACCGAAAATTCCATGGAATGGTCTTTCAGGAGTTTTCCATAGACTCCAGGGCATCCCCTCTTTACCGTGAGGGTGTATATCCCGGGTTTTCTGCCTATGGGGAGGGTTATGTAGAGTGAATATGGGGGATAGGGCTTTTCCACCTCTATATGGGTTATTCTTATCTTCTTTCCCTGTTCGTTTTTTATCACTAAATAATCCCTGTATACCTCTGCATTTGAAAGTATGGGAAGGTTGAAGGTTGCCTTGATTGTTGCATATTCTCCTTTTGTATGGGCAGTCACAACCGAAACGAGTTTATATGGGGGTGTCTCAAATACAAACACAAGAGGTTCTTTAAGAGGGATGTCCCGGGATGTGAGAGGTATTTTTTTCATTTTAATCACGTACTTTGTATTCGCCTGAGGAGGGTCAAGAAAATGGAGAACAAAGGTTCGAGAGGATTCCCATCCTCCTTCTGCTTTGAGAGGAGGGTTGATGGTGAAGTATTCCTCTATCTTTTCCGGGGAAATTTTTATCCCTTCTACACCCGGTTCCTCCTCTTCGAAATAGAATCTCATATATCCGGGAATGGAACGGAGCACGCCTCTGGGTTCTGCAGTTACTGCTGGGGGTGTTTCTGGTTGCTTTGTGGAAGACGGGGTGCGAAAGGAACGGGGATGGAGAAAGTGAAGGGTTAATAGTAAAAGAATCACTCCTCCCAATGATGTTGAAAGGGTTTTCCTCATAATTAACCTCCTTTTTTAACCGGTGACAAAAAGAGTATATCCCGATATTTCAAGGATGTCAATAGAACGATTTTCATCAAATAGAAGTCAAAGAGATAAATGATGTCATGTTAGACCTTGACAATGCTTTATATTGTGTTTATTATTTTTTGGGACCATGAGGATAGGTCAGATGCTCCTGAGGGCTGGGGTCATAAATGAAACCCAGCTGAAAGAGGCTTTGAGAAGACAGAGGGAGAAGGGAGGAAGGCTTGGCTCACATCTCATAGAACTGGGATATGTGAGCGAGGAGAAACTCGTTGAATTTCTCTCCAAACAGTTAGAAGTCCCTGGAGTTGTTCTATCAGGCTATCCACTTGACCGTGACACTCTGAACATAATCACTCCTGACCTCGCCCAGAAGTATGAGGTGGTCCCTCTCAAAAGAGAGGGAAAGGTCCTGCATGTTGCGATGGTGAACCCCCTTGATGTCTTTGCTGCGGATGAGATAAGGTTCAGGACCGGATACGAGGTAAAGCCCTATGTTGCCGCAGAGCGCTCCATCAAGAAAATACTTGAAGAGCACTACAAGACAAGGGCTATGGAAGAAGAGGTGATGGAGGAGATGGAGCTTTCTGAGATAGAGATGATGGAGGAGGAAGAGGAGACGGTTGCTGGTGACCTTGCAGCAGAGGCAGCGGCTGGACCTGTTGTGAAGTATGTTAACTATCTTTTGAGAAGTGCTGTTGAGAAAAGGGCAAGCGACCTTCACATAGAGCCATATGAGAAGGAGGTGAGGGTAAGGTTCAGGATAGATGGAATTCTCCATGAGCAGAAGCCCCCTCCATACAAACTCCACAAGGCAATAGTATCAAGATTGAAGGTTATGGCGAAACTCAAGGTTCAGGAGAAGAGACTTCCCCAGGATGGAAGATTTGAGGCAAGGATAAACGGAAAGAGAATAGACTTCCGTATTTCAACTGTTCCCACCCTCTTTGGTGAGAAGGTTGCAATAAGAATTCTTGACCGCTCCCAGGTGTCTTTTGACCTGAGGCAGCTTGGATTTGAAGAGGAGGCTTTAAAACACTTTCTCAAGGCATTGAAGAATCCATTTGGAATAATTCTGGTAACCGGACCAACTGGAAGTGGAAAGACAACAACCCTTTACGCTGCACTCAACGAGATAAACGACCCTGGAATAAACATAACAACAGCCGAGGACCCGGTTGAGTACTCCCTCATGGGAATAAACCAGTTGCAGGTCAACGAATCAATAGGGCTCACTTTTGCAAGCGCACTCAGGGCATACCTCAGGCAGGACCCGGATGTTATAATGGTGGGAGAGATAAGAGATAAAGAGACGACGGAAATAGCAATAAGGGCGGCATTAACAGGTCACCTTGTTCTCTCCACGGTTCACACCAATACTGCTGCTGCAACCATCACAAGGTTGATAAACATGGGGGTTGAACCATTCCTTATTGCATCCACCCTTATCCTGGTTGTTTCCCAGAGACTTTTGAGAAAAGTCTGTGAACACTGCAAGGTCAAGCATGATATTTCGGATGAGGAACTGATAAAGCTTGGATTTGATCCAGAAAGGTTGAGGGGAAAACTGTATAAGGGTACGGGATGCCCAAAGTGTGAAAATACCGGATACAGGGGAAGGACGGGAATATTTGAGGTCCTTCCAGTAACTCAGAGAATAAAGAGCCTCATTCTTGACCGTGCAACCGATGACGAGATAGAACAGGCAGCGGTGGAGGAGGGGATGATTACATTAAGGGAGGCTGCGATAAGAAAGGCACTCGCAGGTATAACGGATATATACGAGGTTGCAAGGGAGACAACCCTGAGGTAGAGATGCAGAGACTGGGAACCCTGCTTGTCAATGCAGGACTTATCACAAAAGAACAGCTGGAGGATGCCCTCCAGGAACAGCGTAAGAGCGCGAAGAAACTTGGAACAATTCTGGTTGAAAAGGGGTACATTTCGGAAGACATTCTTGCAAGATTTCTTTCAAAGCAGTTCAGGGTTCCATCGATTGATATTGAACCCTCTGATGTTGACCCCTCAATTGTTGCCCTTATTCCTCCAGATATGGCTCAGAGATACGAAATATTTCCCGTGAGAAGAAAGGGGAGAACCCTCGTCCTGGCAATGACAAATCCTGCGGATATATTTGCCATTGATGCAGTGAAGTTCAGCACAGGACTTGAGGTTGAACCTGTGGTCATTCCACATTCAAAGATGAGGTTGTTGCTGGATAAGTTCTACTCTGTGAAAAAGGACCTTAAACCTGTTGAGGAAGAGGAGGAGGAAAAGGAGGAGGAGAAGGTATTGGAGGAGATGGAAGAGGAAGTGGAGGAGCTGGAGATACTTGAGGAGGAAGAAGAGGAGGAAGAGGACACGGTTACCGCTTCTTCTGCCCCGGTTGTGAAACTCGTGAATTACCTGATAACCACTGCTGTGAGAAAGAGGGCAAGCGATATTCATATAGAGCCGTATGAAAAGGTTTTAAGGGTGAGGTTCAGGATAGATGGAGTTTTACAGCAGGTTGCAGAGCCTCCATACGGATTAAAGAATGCAATTGCTGCAAGAATAAAGATAATGACAAAGACAATGGACGTTGCGGAAAGAAGGAAACCCCAGGATGGTAGAATAAAAATAAAGGTGGATGGTAAGCCCATTGACATCCGTGTATCCATTATTCCAACGATTTATGGAGAAAAGGTGGTTATGAGAATACTTGATAAATCCGCCCTCATGCTTGACATGACCCAGCTTGGATTTGAGCCTGATAATCTTGAAAAGTTCATAAAGGCAATAGAACAGCCTTACGGACTTGTTCTTGTTACAGGACCAACAGGAAGCGGAAAGTCAACAACGCTTTATTCAGCCCTTGCAAGGTTGAACAAACCTGAGATACAGATATTAACCGTTGAAGACCCGGTTGAGTATAATATCCGTGGAATAAATCAGGTTCAGGTAAATGAGGAGATAGGTTTTACCTTCGCAAGGGCTCTCAGGGCATTCCTCAGGCAGTCTCCAAATGTAATTCTCGTTGGAGAGATAAGAGACCTTGAGACCGCTGAAATTGCGATAAGGGCAGCATTAACAGGTCACCTTGTTCTCTCAACCATTCACACAAATGACGCTCCATCAACTGTCAACAGGCTTATAGACATGGGAATAGAGCCTTTCCTTGTTGCATCCTCCCTTAATCTCATCCAGGCACAGAGGCTTATGAGAAAGGTATGCCCCAAATGTAAAGAACCCACAACCTACGACCCGAAATTCCTGAAAGAAGCTGGTATTGACCCTGAAAAGCTTGAAGGAGTAACACTTTACAAAGGTAAGGGATGCCAGGTCTGTGGATATACTGGATACAAAGGAAGGATAGCAATAACCGAGGTTATGCCGGTTACACCGGAAATGAGAGAACTCATATTGAAGAAGGCGGATGCTGAAAAAATAAGGGCACTTGCGAAGGAGCAGGGAATGAGGACACTCAGGGAGGATGCGATAATAAAACTGAAGAAGGGAATAACAACCGTTGAGGAAGTAATAAGGGTAACAGCAGTAACATAAAAGGGAGGAAATTATGCAGATAAGAGACCTGCTTGAAGAGATGGTGAGAAGGGGGGCAAGTGACCTCCATCTTACCGTGGGGGTTCCACCAATGTTCAGGATAGATGGTCAGCTTGTTCCCGGAAACTATGAAGTTTTAACACCGGATAAGGTAAAGGAACTCGTTTACTCCATTCTCAACGACGAACAAAAGAAGAGATTTGAGATGGAGCACGAACTGGATCTTTCTTTTGGAATTCCAGGACTTTCAAGATTCAGAGGCAATGTATTTTATCAGCGTGGACAGGTTGCAATGGCGATAAGGACCATCCCGTTCCAGATAAGGAGTTTCAGGGAACTTGGACTCCCTCCTGTTGTTGCAGAACTCACAACCCACACCAAGGGACTTATACTTGTGACAGGACCCACAGGATGTGGTAAGTCAACCACGCTTGCAGCAATGATTGAGAAGATAAACAATGAAAGGAAGTGCCACATCGTTACCATAGAGGACCCCATTGAGTATCTCTTCAAACACAAAAAGGCGATAATAAACCAGAGACAGGTTGGCTCTGATACAAAGTCCTTTGCAAATGCACTGAAGTATGTTCTGAGACAGGACCCCGATGTTGTGATGATAGGAGAGATGAGGGATGTTGAGACTATGGAGGCAGCACTCACCATAGCAGAGACAGGGCACTTAACCTTTGCAACACTCCATACAAACTCAGCAGCAGAGGCAATAACCCGTATAATAGACGCATTCCCTGCAAATCGTCAGGCACAGGTCCGTGCCCAGCTTGCCTTCGTTATCCTTGCCGTTATAACCCAGTCTCTTCTTCCCAGGATAGGTGGGGGGAGGGTTCTTGCGGTGGAGATAATGATAGGGACCCCGGCAATAAAGGCACTTATAAGGGACAACAAAATCCACCAGATTTACTCCCATATCCAGGCAGGACAGAAGTACGGGATGATAACAATGAATCAGTCCCTTTACAACCTTTACATGTCCCGTCAGATAACCCTTGAGGATGCACTCTCCTATTCCAGAAATCCGGAGGAACTTGAAAGGATGATAGAACAGAAGTCCCCGATAGTAACTTAAAGGAGGTGATATAAATGCCAGTGTATATATGGAAGGGAAGGGATGCATCCGGAGAAATCCAGACGGGAGAATACACGGCAAATTCTCCCCAGGAAGTCTACCGGATGCTCAGGGACAAAAAAATAGTCCCTCTCTCGGTAAGAAAAAAGCCGAAGGAACTCACCCTTCCGTTCCTGAAAAAGGCAGGGGTGAGCGGAAGAGACCTTGCTGTTTTCACCCGTCAGTTTGCAACCATGATAAATGCTGGACTCCCATTGATAAAGTGCCTGCAGATACAGCTTGAGCAGGTTACAAAGCCAGGATTTAAAAATGTTCTTGAACATATAATTTCAGATGTTGAGGGAGGTTCAACCCTTGCAGATGCCATGAGAAAACACAGGGCGGTTTTCAGTGAGCTCTATGTGAACATGGTTGCAGCAGGTGAGCAGGGAGGAGCACTTGATGTAATACTTGAAAGGCTTGCAACGTATCTTGAAAAGTCTACGGAAATAGTGAGAAAGATAAGGGGTGCAATGATATATCCTGCGATGATAGTGCTTGTTTCCATAGGTGCAGTGGCAATAATACTTCTCTTTGTTATTCCAACATTTGCGGAGATGTACGCAGGGATGGGTGCCCAGCTGCCTCTTCCGACAAGGATAGTGATAATGATGAGTAACATACTGAGAAAGAACTTCCTTTTTATCTTTGCTGCTCTTATTGGGCTCTTCTTTGCCGTGAGAGCATATTACAACACATCCAAGGGGAGAGAACAGATAGATGCGCTGATTTTAAGGGTTCCCATATTTGGAGACCTTGCACTGAAGCAGTCAATAGCAAGATTTTCAAGAACCCTTGCGACCCTTCTTGGGAGTGGAGTTGCAATCCTGGATGCACTTGAAATAACTGCAAAGACATCGGGAAATAAGATAATTGAGAATGCTATAATGAGGGCTCGAGAGTCCATATCACAGGGAGAGTCGATCGCGGTTCCTCTTCAGAAGGAAAAAAGACTTTTCCCACCCATGGTGGTTCAGATGATAACGATTGGAGAACAGACCGGAGGACTGGATGAGATGCTGAATAAGGTTGCGGACTTCTACGACTCAGAGGTTGACCAGGCAGTGTCAAACCTCATGGCGGCGCTTGAGCCGATAGTTATAGTCTTTCTTGGCGTCATAATTGGTGGAATAGTTATGGCGATGTACCTCCCCATATTCAAACTTGCGACAACGGTTCTTGGAGGAGGGATGTGACAAAGGAAGTAAAATGGTACTTTGTATCACGCTCAGCCTTCTTTCTTGCTCTTCCTTTACTTGAGTTGTGGGTGTTCAGGGGGGAAAAACACAAGGTTTTTCCCCTCTTAATTGCCTTTTTTGTGGCCCTTTTTTTTACCATCTATTTTTACTACAGTATAAAGAAAAACAAACTTTCTGTAATACATCCCCTTCTTGATACCTTTCTTCTCTCTTTTTTTATACCCTTAACCGGAGGACATGAGAGTCCATTTATTCCCTTTTATTACGCATTTATTCTCGTTGGAGCCATCCTATTTTATGCCCCGGGAGCATTTTCAGTTGCAACATCCTCCGCAATTTTTTATCTCTTCTTAATCCTCGGAGAATACCGCAATTTTATTCCTTCCTCTTATTTTATCCTGGGGAAGGAACCTTTTACCGAGACCTCCCTTTACCTCCGTCCAACAATCTACATCCTTCTCTTCTACTTTCTTGCAGCCCTCAGTGCATATCTGGCAGAAAGGCTGAAAAGGGGATTGACAGAACTTGAGAAGATAAGGATAACCACGGATGACATAGTGAAAAGAATGGAGGGAGGGGTGCTTGCTCTCGATGAGCGTGGAAGAATAATATACTTCAATCCATACCTTGCCTCCCTTCTGGGGCTTGAGAATATTCCTGGAAATATAAAGGACCTTGGAAGCGCATGGGAAGAAATCTGGAAAGAGGTTAGGGAGAAAGAGAGGATGGAAAGAGAGATGGGGGTGGATGGAAAGGTACTTTTTGTAAAGGGAGCGATGCTTCGGGATAAAAAGGGTAAAGTCATAGGGAGTGTTTTTCTCATAGATGATTATACAGAGAGAAAGTTTATTGAAAGGATGGTGGCTGTGGGCAGGATATCGGCGAGCATTGCACATTCTTTAAGAAATCCGATATCTTCCATAAAAGGAGCAGCAGAACTGCTGGGAAGAGACCCTGAAAAGGACAGGAAACTTATAAGAATAATAAGGGAAGAGGTGGACAGGATAGAGAACATGGTGAAGGGATTCCTCTCGTATGCAAGGGAAGAAAAGGTGGATAAGAGAAAAATTAAGATTGAGAAGATTGTGCGGGATGCGGTTAATTCAATAAAACTTTCCCCCGAGTTTTCCAAGAGAAAAATAGAGATAGAAATTAAAGGAAAAGGAGATGAGGTGGAGGTGGACCCGATAAAATTCAAAGAAGCACTTTACAATGTGATTCACAATGCAGTGAAGGTTATGAATGGGGGCAGGATAGAGATAAAACTGGATGGAAGGAAGATAGAGATAAGGGATACAGGGCCAGGAATACCGGAAGACATGAGAGAGAAAATCTTTGAGCCCTTCTTTTCACTGGACCCCAGGGGCACAGGGCTGGGGCTTTCCATAACGCGCAAGATTGTGGAACTTCATGGAGGGAAGATAGAGGTCGAAAGCGAAGAAGGAAAGGGAAGCAGGTTTATCATAACGCTATGAAAGAAAAAATATTCATTCTTGATGATGAAGAAAATATGGTTGAGGTTATAAAAACAGCTCTGGAGGAGGAGGGATACCGGGTTAAGGGATTCACTTCACCGGTAGATTTTCTTTCTTCTTTTGAAGAAGAGGATTGTGACTTGCTCATAACAGACATACGCATGATGGGAATGGATGGGATAGAGATTTTAAGGAAGGTGAAGGAGATAGAGCCAGACCTTGCTGTTATTCTCATAACTGCCTATCCCTCGTTTGAGACGGCACTTGAGGCACTGAGAGGAGGCGCGGTTGATTACATTCCAAAACCACTTGAAATGGAAGAGCTCAAGTGGAGGGTGAAGTATGCTCTGGAGAACAGGAAGATAAGAAGGGAGGTAAAGGAATTAAGGAAATTTTACTTTGAGGATGTTGCTCTTATTGGGGAAAGCCCTGCGATTGCAGAGCTTAAAGAGATTATAAGAAAGATTGCCCCTGTTGATTCCAGTGTGCTTATTACGGGTGAGAGTGGGGTTGGAAAGGAACTTGTGGCAAGGGCAATACATCTTCTTTCAGGAAGGCAGGGAAACTTTGTTCCTGTTAACTGCGGTGCCATCCCGGAGAATTTGCTTGAGTCCGAGCTCTTTGGATACAGAAAAGGAGCGTTCACCGGTGCAACCCGTGATAAGGAGGGACTGGTTGGGGCTGCGGACAAAGGGACGCTTTTTCTGGATGAGATAACCGACCTTCCACCTCACCTTCAGGTGAAACTATTGAGATTTTTGCAGGATATGGAGTTTATCCCACTCGGAGATACGAAACCGAAAAAGGTAAATGTCAGGGTTATAGCGGCAACCAATAAGGATGTCGAAACAGAGGTGAGGGAAGGGAGGCTGAGAGAGGACCTTTATTATCGTCTCAATGTCATAAGAATACACATACCACCTTTGAGGGAAAGAAAGGAAGACATTCCTTTACTTGTGGAATACTTTCTTGAAAGACTTTCATCAAAACTTGGGCTCCCAAGAAAAAAGGTTTCGGAAAGGGCAATGGAGCATCTTCTTCAGTATCCATGGCCTGGAAATGTAAGGGAGCTTGAAAATGTTCTGGAAAGAGCCATCATACTGTGCGATGGAAATGTTATAAGACCCCTGCACCTTCCGGCACATGTGAGAGAGGGAAGAAAGGATATAAGGGCAAATGGCACGCTTGAGGATATGGAAAAAAAACTCATAGAAAGGGCACTGAAGGAAACCGGAGGAAACATCCCGAAGGCCGCAAGAAGGCTTGGAATACATCCATCAACCCTTTACAGAAAATTAAAAAAAATGAGGAGGAGAGAATGATGATTGTGAGAAAGGGAAGAGAAAGAAAGGATATGCCTTCTCTTGAAGGAGTATGGGGTGGTGAACTTGACCTGGGAGAGGTATGGAAGGGGAAAAAAGAGAGGTATACGGTAGGTCTTGGAAAGGAGACAAAGCCTCACCATGTGAGGGAGGCCTTTGCCAAAGGAGTGGAATATCTTGGAAAGAAGGGGATAAAGAAGGTCTTATGTGAAATCCCTGATATTCCAGGGGTATCCTTTGAGAGTGCTGCCGGACTGGTTGCGGAGGGTGCAGTGTATGGAGGGTATGGATACCCGGACGATGTAATGCGAGAAATTGTGATTCCCATAAAGGGAATGGGTATACCCATAGAGGAAAACGTGGAAAAGGCAAGGATGATAAATCTTGCAAGAAGAATGGTTGATGCCCCTGCAAATGAACTTACTGCCCAAAGATTTGTGGAACTGGTCAAGGAAAACGTTCCAGAGAATGTAAAGGTTACCGTTTATGGAAGAAAGGAACTGGAAAAGAAGGGATTTGGGGGAATACTCGCAGTGGCACAGGGAAGTGATAGGGAGCCTCTGTATCTTGTGCTTGAAAGAAAAGGAAGGGGTTTGATAGGTCTTGTGGGAAAGGGAGTTATATTTGACTCAGGAGGTATAAGCCTCAAGGATTCAAAGGGAATGCATGTTATGAAGGGAGATATGGCGGGTGCGGCTGTTGTTTTTGCGGTCTTCTCCATGCTTGTTAAATTTACGGACAGGGGAGTCATGGCGTTTATACCCCTGGTTGAAAATCTCCCTTCAGGAAAGGCGTTAAAACCGGGGGATGTGGTGAAGATGTACTCCGGTAAAAGGGTTGAGATAATATCAACCGATGCTGAAGGAAGGCTCATCCTTGCTGATGCACTCTGGCATGCAGAGGAACACAACCCGGATGTTCTCATAGATGTTGCAACCCTTACCGGAGGATGCAACCTTGCCCTGGGACCTGATATTGCAGCGGTTATGGGATACAACGACAGACTTATTGAAGGGTTGATAGAGACCGGGAGGAAAGAGGGCGAGAACTTCTGGAGGCTTCCCCTGTATGAGGGGTATTTCAAGCCCTTTGAAAGTAAGGTTGCGGATTTCAAAAATTCGGGAGGGAGAGAGGCAAGCACGATAAAGGCAGGGCTCTTTCTTTCCAGGTTTATAAGAAGGAAGAAGAAGTGGTTGCATATTGATATTGCAGGGAAGGAATTCAGGGATGAGAGGGCAACGGGGTTTGGGATAAGGACCCTTTACTCATTCCTTAAATGAAAAACTTCCCCCTCTGGCTTTTTTTCCTCCTGCTCATACCTCTGGTATGGGTCTTCTTTCCTGTCCCTCCTGGTGATTTCCTGAAGACTCTGAAGGAAGGAATAACTTCCTTTTCTACCTGGAGGGTTATCCTTATTGTTTACTTCGTTCTTGTCCTGGGGAGGACGATGAGGGAGAGCGGGACCATAGAGGAGGTAGGGAGATACCTGAGGGGAATGATGCCAAACAAAAAACTCGCCCTTTCCGTTCCTCCTGCACTTGTGGGAATGCTTCCAATGCCAGGAGGAGCCCTGCTCTCTGCCCCTCTGATTGAGGATGTTGACAGGTCACTCCCTCCCCATCATCTTGCCTTTATAAACTACTGGTTCAGACATATATGGGAGTACTGCCTCCCAATATATCCGGGACTCATCGTTGCAGCGGGAATTCTTGAAGTTCCCATACGAAAACTCTCTCTCTATCAGTTTCCCTTAACTTTCCTTGCCTTTGGAACAGGCTATCTCTTTATTTCAGGATTTGTGAAGGAGAGAAGGAGGGAAGAAAAGGGAAAAGTAAGATTCCCCTGGAAGATACTTCCCTTGCTCTTTCTCATTATTCTTGGTTTCAGATTTGACCTTCTTTATCTTTTTCCTCTTTTTCTTGTTTTTCTTCTCATCCAGCACAGATTGAACCCGTGGAAGATACTTAAAAATGCCTTTTCTTTCTCCACCATCTTTCTCATTTTCGTTATCATGGTCTTCAAACATGTCCTCACGAGCAATCCAGGATTTCAGGAACTTGTTGCAGGAGGAGGGAAAAGGTATATTTTTCTTCTTTCCTTTCTTTCCGGGTATCTCACGGGGGTGAATCAGGCATACATTGCAATGAGTTTTCCCTTTCTTGTTCCTCTTTTCCGTGCCGGAGAGATAGGACTCCCTGCTGTAATGTATACCTATACCGTAGGATTCATGGGGGTTTTACTCTCCCCATTTCACCTCTGCCTTATTTTAACCCGTGAATACTACGGGGCATCTTTAAAAGACACATACCGTGACCTCATTCTCCCGGTATTTTCCATTTTTCTTTTGGCAACGGTATGGTATCTTTGGAGTGTGTAATAATTACTCAGGAAGATGCGTAAAAATTACATTGTTTTTCCGTAAATCCATGTATTTCAAGCGGGTATTCTGGCATGATTTTTGTATTTTTTTAATAAAACAAGGAGGTTTGGATGAGGGCATGGAGTATCCTGATTTTTATAGGATATGTTGTGTTTGGTGGAGTGATGGAATTTGAATTCACCTATCCTGAGCCGATCCTGGGAGAGAGGGATGGATACACGACCCTGTATATGGAAGGTGGAATGAATATGGGAACTCCTGGGGAGCCCGAATATCCTCTCTATTGCTATAATATCGCATTACCGCCAGGAAGCGAGATGGAAAGAGTGGAGATTCTGGAGATGGAGGCAGAGGAGATAGAGGGGAAGCACATTCTCTATCCCTATCAGCCGGAAATGCCACTTACCCCGGAATATTCCCACGGTGAGTTCGTGCCCCTTAAGGATGGGTTTCTCAACAGAAAGAAACCCTATCCTGAGGAAATTATCCAGCATGTACGGACGGGAGAGAAAGGTGGATACCCCATAGGGACATTTTACATATGTCCTCTGAGATACATTCCTGCGGAGGGCAAAATCTCTGTGATAAAAAGGATAAAGGTGAGGGTCCATTACCGTGAGAATGCCAGAAAAGTGTGGAGAAAACATCCACGGGTTGTAAACTTCATGGCAGAGGAAGTGAAGCGTTTGGTGATAAATCCGAAGGATGTGGAGGCGTACAAGAATGCGCTCCTTACCGCCCCTGCTGGTGCTTCTAAACTTGGTGCAGGTGACTGGGAGTATGTGATAATTACCCCTCCTTCCTGGCGAGATACCTGGAATAAATTAATAAAATGGAAGACAAGAAAGGGTGTGAAGGCAAGGTGTTATCCTACGGATTCAATATATTCCAACTATACCGGAAAAAACAATGCTGAAAAGGTGAAGAATTTTATAATAGATGCAAATAACACCTGGGGTGCCATATGGTTCCTTATCGGAGCCGATCTTGACAGTATTCCTCATGTACCCTGTTATGGATACGTTTTCAGTATTCCTCCTCAGACTGACAAGGATATTGCATCCACAAGGTATTGGGAGGATTTTGATGACTGGGACAAGGATGGAGATGAACTTTACTGTGAATATGACGATGATGGTCCGCTTGACTTCTGGGCAGACTGCCATGTGGGAAGGATATGTGTGAATAATACCACCGAGATAGACAGTTTTATAAACAGAATCATCACCTACGAAAAGGAACCCCCTGCTGGCTATCAGAATAGAATCCTTCACTGGACAGAGGAACTCTTCAGCAGTGACTCTCCAGGAATGGCATACGCAGAAACCCTTCAGGCATTTCTTAGAAGGGCAGGTGTGAATTACCTTACTTATATCGAGCAGTACGATGAAAAGGGATGGTTCCCTGGAGATGCAGCTGCACTGGATACACTTGAACACGGGGTGGGATGGACTGTTGTTCACTCTCATGGAGACTACGATGAGGTGATGCAGGGACAGTCAGACGGTGATGATATCACGGTATCCGAACTCAATACATATCTTGACTTGCCCGTGGAGAGGAGATTCGGGATTCATCTGGGAATATGCTGTCAGAGTGGAGGATATCACGAAGTAAGCGTATGTTACAGTGAATCCTGGAACTTCGATAACTACGGTGGGGTTGCCTCCATATTTAACTCAGAATACGGATGGGGAAATGACATAAGCCAGGGTGATACGACTCAATACAACTATCAGCGAAGTGTTGGACTTGTATTCAGGACTGTATTTTACTGCTATACCAAACCCAACGACTGGCGTATAGGGATGGCACACGGACATGCTCGGGATGCACACATCAGATTTATTACCGATGAAGGTTCTCAAAAATGGTGCATGATAGAGTTTAATCTGCTTGGTGACCCTGAGATGCCGGTGTGGAGAGATATACCACAGAACCTGTATGTGGAGGTGAGAAACTGGGTGGATGGTGTATTCCATCATGATACCCTGCTGAAAAATCAGACAAATGTATGTTCTGTGTATGTTTATGATGCTGCAAAGGCAGCGGTAAGTGATGCTCCTGTTGTTCTGATGGATTCTCTTAATTCGGATTTCTATCTTGTGGATACAACCGGAGCAAATGGATGGGTGGTGTTCAATGTTACACCAACCGCAACCGGAACCTACTGGTTAACAGCAACAAACTATCCTCATAATTATATTCCTGCTGCACTTTCAGGACCTGTTGGAGTTCTTGCACTTGAAACCGTTGAGTTCACGGCGCTTTCATCCGCAGGAAAGGTAATACTGAAGTGGAAGGTTCCCTCCAACAGAAGATTTGTTGGATGGGAGATTGAGAGAAGGCGTTATGGAAGCAATGAGTGGGAAAGCATGGTTACTCTGGGTGCGAGGATAACTTCAGCACCCGAGACATATGAATGGGTGGATAAAAGGGTAAAGGAAAGCGGTGTTTATGTGTACAGGATAAAGGGAGTGAAGGCGGATGGAAGAGAAATACTTATCGCCCGGAGGGAAGTGTACGTGGAGGCTGGAAAATACTCACTCAACGTAAAGAGGAAGGGAGATATCTACACGATAAGGTTCCAGATTCCGGAGGATAAATATGTAAAACTCGCCGTGTTTGACATTGCTGGAAGAAAGATGGGAGAACTTATAAATGAGAAGGTAAGTGCTGGAATACACACGGTTGAGTGGAGACCGCCATTTGCCGGTGTCTTCTTTGTGAGGATGGAGGCAGACGGAAAGGTCCTGGGTAAGCGGATACTGCATATAGAATAACCTTCATAACCCGCCCCTTCGGGGGCGGGTTTTTTTCTCTTGACAAACCCGTAATTTTTATTATATTTACATGCGATTATGTCAACGCTTGCGGAACTCAAGCAAAAGACCCATCAGGAATTGGTGGAAATAGCCCGCTCCCTCGGTATTCCATACGCAGGTCTCAAGAAGGAACGCCTGGTCCATCAGATACTTGCAAGGAAGGCCGAGGAGGAGGGGCTCATTCTGGGGGAGGGAGTGCTTGAGATAGTTCCCCAGGGATATGGTTTCTTACGCTCTGCTGCATATTCCTATACCCCCGGACCTGACGATATTTATGTGTCCCAGTCCCAGATAAAGAAATTTAACCTGAAGACAGGAGATACAGTCCTCGGACAGGTAAGACCCCCAAAGCAGGGTGAAAAGTTCTTCTCCCTTGTCAAGGTTGAGGCGATAAACTTTGAACCCCCGGATAGGGCAAAGGAAAGGGTCCCATTTGAGTCCCTCACCCCCCTCCATCCAAACGAGAGAATAAGGCTTGAGCGTTCCGATGGCGATGTCTCCATGAGGATAATAGACCTTCTTGCCCCAATGGGAAAGGGGCAGAGGGGGCTCATAGTTTCACCTCCAAGGGCAGGAAAGACGGTTCTTTTGCAGAAGATAGCAAACTCAATAACCGAAAACCATCCTGAGATATACCTTATAATCCTTCTCATTGATGAGCGTCCTGAAGAGGTTACAGACATGCAGAGGAATGTGAGGGCTGAGGTTATCTCCTCAACCTTTGATGAGCCTCCTGAGAGACACATCCATGTTGCGAGGATGGTGCTTGAGAAGGCAAAGAGGCTTGTTGAGTATGGAAGGGATGTTGTTATCCTGCTTGACTCAATAACCCGATATGCAAGGGCTAACAACCTGGTTGTTCCTCACTCAGGAAAGACCCTTTCCGGAGGAATAGATTCAAATGCACTGCAGGTTCCAAAGAAGTTCTTTGGTGCAGCAAGAAATGTGGAGGAGGGAGGAAGCCTCACAATAATTGCAACAGCATTGATTGAAACAGGCTCAAGGATGGATGAGGTTATTTTTGAGGAGTTCAAGGGAACGGGTAACCAGGAGATAGTTCTTGACAGGTCCCTCTCGGATAGAAGAATATTCCCTGCAATGGACATATTCAAGTCAGGAACAAGAAAGGAAGAGTTACTCCTTTCACCGGAAGAACTCAACCGTGTGTGGATTTTGAGGAAGATACTGAGTGAGATAGGAAATCCCATAGAGGCAATGGAGTTCCTCATATCCAAGATAAAGGCAACCAGAAACAACAAGGAATTCCTCAGGGCAATGAGTGCATAGGAGGTGAAGGATGAAAAAAAAGATACATCCTCCATATCACGATGCAGTTATAAGATGTTCCTGCGGTAATGTTGTGCATACCCGCTCAACGAAGAAGGAGATAAAGATAGAGATATGTTCAAACTGCCATCCCTTCTTCACGGGTAAGCAGAAGATAATAGATACCGCAGGAAGGGTTGAGAAGTACAGACGGAGAGAGGCAAAAAAGAGAAAGAAAAATGAGTGAGGTTCTTGAGAAGATAGACATCCCTGGTCTTGAACTCTATAAGAGGGGGAAGGTCAGGGATGTTTTTTTTCTTGAAGATAAACTTTTATTTGTTGCAACCGACAGGATTTCAGCATTTGACTGGGTCCTGCCGACCCCAATCCCGGGAAAGGGTAAAGTCCTGAATGGTCTTTCTGTTTTCTGGTTTAAAAAGACAGAAAAACTCGTAAAAAATCACTTCATTACGGATAATCCAGCAGAGTTCGGGATTGATGTCCCTGAGATAAAGGGAAGGAGCATGGTGGTTGAGCGCACAGAAGTCATTCCCTTTGAGTGCATAGTCAGAGGATACCTTGCAGGGAGTGCCTGGAGGAGTTATAAAAAGACAGGGATGGTGGGAGAGTATAAACTCCCGGAGGGATTAAGAGAGGCAGAAAAATTTGAGGAACCCTTATTCACTCCCACCACAAAGGCAGAGGCCGGACACGATAAGGATGTTACCTTCAAGGAAATGGAGGATAAACTTGGCAGTGAAAAAGCAAGATTTTTGAGGGAAAAGTCCATAGAACTCTATCTTTTTGCAAGGGATTATCTTGAAAGGAAGGGTATCATACTTGCCGATACAAAGTTTGAGTTCGGGATAAAGGATGGTGAAATAATTCTCATAGATGAGATTTTCACCCCTGATTCTTCAAGGTTCTGGCCCCTTGATTCATATATCCCTGGAAAGCCGCAGCTGGACCTGGATAAGGAATTTGTCAGGCAGTATTTGCTTTCAACAGGATGGGACAGGAATTCCCCTCCTCCAGAACTCCCACCCGAGATAGTTGAACGCACGAAGGAAAGATACGAAAAGCTCTACAAACTTGTTGTGGAATGATTTTTCTATTTTCCCTTCTTTTAATTCCCATGGATGAAACACAAACAGACCACCTTAGGGCGTATGGAGTAACCTACCATGTTCTCAAAGAGGGATTTGAAGCAGAGTGGTTGCTGAATTACAGGGGAGGAAGTTTCTTGCTTCCAGACCTTCCTGATATAAGAAAACTCTGTGAAAGAATGGGAGTGAGGTATGAGGTTCTTTCTCAGGATGAAGTAAATGATATTTACGCCCTTATGGAAAGGGAGAACATGGAGCGTGTGGTGCTTGAAAAGGCGCCGAGGATTGCCGTTTACATTCCTGAAAGGGAAGGACCCTGGGATGATGCGGTTTGTCTTGCGATGGAGTATGCAGGGATTCCTTATGATAGAATCTACGACGAGGATATATTAAGGGGAAAACTGAAAAAGTATGACTGGATACATCTGCATCACGAGGACTTTACAGGACAGTTCGGGAAGTTTTACCGGAGTTATCGGCATACCCGGTGGTATAAAGAGATGGTTGCATCGGACACAAAAATAGCAAGGAGATTTGGTTTTTCCAAGGTATGGCAGCTGAAGCATCGGGTTGCAGAGGAGATAAGAAGATATGTGCTTGAAGGAGGACATCTTTTTGCCATGTGTTCTGCCCCCATAACCCTGGATATTGCCCTTGCAACCGGAGACCAGGACATAGTTCCTGCTGAGATTGATGGGGATGGATATAACGAAAATCCTGTGCTTGACTTTTCAAGAACATTTGCCTTCAAGGATTTTCATCTTGTTTTTCCCATAGGTGTCTACGAGCATTCGGATGTTGATGTTACCATGGAGGCTGTACACAGGGGACCGGGGGCAAGGTTTGTTCTGAGAGAGTTTTCAGCAAAAAGGGATGTTTTGCCAACAATCCTTGTCCAGAATCACACAAGAAGGATAAAGGAATTCCTGGGGCAGGATACAGGGTTCAGGAGGGATAAGATAAAGGGGGATGTTATCATTCTTGCTGATATCCCAGGAACAGAAGAGGTGAAGTACATATGCGGGGAAAGGGGAAAAGGGACATTCTCTTTTCTTGGAGGGCACGACCCCGAGGATTATCAGCACTTTGTTGGCGATCCTCCAACCCGGCTTGAGTTACATAAAAATTCTCCGGGCTACAGGTTAATTTTGAACAATATTCTTTTACCCGCAGCCCGGAGAGAAAAGTTGAAGACTTAAGCCTCTTCCAGAGTTATCGCCTCTGTGGGGCAGGCATCTGCTGCCTCTTCGCAGTCACAGAGGTCGCAACCATTGGGGTTAATCACATGAGCCTTGCCATCCTCCCCCATTTCAAAGACATCGGGGCAGATGGCCACACAAACTGCATCTCCAATGCACTTATCAGGGTCGATTTTTGGTATGAGCATCCTCCCTCCTTTTTTGTTGGTTTCCTCACGGAGAATATATTGAGTGGAAGAAACTTGTCAAGGGGGAAAAGTTCAGTGCTCCTTGACATTTTTCACGATTTTTATATCTTAATATCAGGCTGGTGTAGCTCAACGGTAGAGCAGCGCATTCGTAATGCGCAGGTTAGCGGTTCGAATCCGCTCACCAGCTTTTCTTTTATTATGAAGGAAATCAGAAAACTTCTTGGATACCTTGGAAGATATAAATGGAGAGTCCTTCCCGGACTCCTTTTTTTAACCGTTGTTGACGGAGCACAGCTTGTCATCCCCAGAGTAATAAGGCGTGCAGTGGATGAGATTGCATCCGGAACCTTCACCCATTCTCTTGGATTTTACGGCTGTCTCATTGCATTGATTGGATTTTTGATCGCATTTTTCAGGTTCTGGTGGAGATTTTTCATATTTGGGACGGCAAGGAGGATTGAGAGGGACATAAGGCAGGAACTTTACGACCATCTTTTAACCCTTGACCCCCCATTCTATGCAAAGAAAAAAACCGGAGATATTATGGCACATGCAACCAACGACCTAGATGCGGTGCGTATGACCCTGGGAATTGGTGTGGTTATCCTTACAGATACAGTGGTTCTCATAAGCGGAACCCTTGTGATGATGATTCTCATCTCCCCCTCCCTCACCCTTCTCTCTCTCATTCCCCTTCCTGCTCTTGCCCTGGTTACGCTTTACTTTGACCGCCTCATCCACCGGAGGTTCAAACTTTCCCAGGAATCATTTTCAAGACTCACCGAGAGGGTGAGAGAACTTGTTGCCGGAATAAGGGTTATAAAAAACTTCTCCCAGGAAAAGGGAGCCCTTGGTTACTTTAACCTTGCAAACAGGGATTACTTCAAAAAATACCTTGCACTTGTAAAGGTCTGGGGAGTATTTGAACCCCTGCTCATTTTCCTTGCCTCCATGACCATAACCACAGTTCTTTACTTTGGAGGAGTGAGAACCATAACCGGTTCCATCACCCTTGGAGAATTTATCGCATTCATTTCCTATCTTGCAATTCTCATATGGCCCATAATAGGTCTCGGATGGGTTGTGAATGTGATAGAGCAGGGGAAGACATCCATGGGGAGGATAATGAAACTCATGGAGGAAAAACCCAGGATAAAGGATACAGGAAAGATAAGGGAGATAAAGGGAGTGATAGAATTCAGGAATGTGAACTTCTCCTACAATGGAAGAAAGGTCCTTGAGGATATAAACCTTGTTTTTGAGCCCGGTAAATTCACAGCAATAGTTGGAAGGACAGGCTCGGGAAAAACAACCATAATAAACCTCCTTCTCCGGTTTTATGAGGCATCCGGAATATTTGTGGATGGAAATCCCATTGAGGATATATCACTTTACGCATTGAGAAAGGCTGTGGGATGGGTCCCCCAGGAGACCTTCCTCTTTTCAGATACCATAAGAAACAACATAGCCTTCGGAAAACCCGACGCCTCCCTGGAGGAGATAGAAAGGGTTGCAAAACTTGCAGGGATATACGATGAGATAATGTCCTTCCCCGGCGGATTTGACACAGTCCTTGGAGAAAGGGGAGTGAATCTTTCCGGTGGACAGCGACAGCGCATTGCAATAGCACGTGCCCTTTTGCTTGCACCTCCGGTATTTATCCTTGATGATGCCCTCTCCTCGGTTGATTCCCATACCGAGGTGAAAATAATGGAAAACATAAGGGAGTTCCTGAAGGAGAGAACCTCCATAGTAATCTCCCACAGGCTTTCTGCCATACAGGATGCGGATGAGATAGTGGTGATGGATAGGGGAAGGATAGTTGAGAGGGGAACGCATTCAGAACTCATAAGGAAGGACGGACTTTATCGGGAAATGTATGAGAAACAGAAACTCAGGGAACTTCTGGAATGAGCCACTGGAGATTTGAAACATCAGAGGAGGATAAGGTGGTTAAGGTTTATGATACAAAAATCCTCAGAAAACTCTGGAGGTATGCAAGACCATACCTCAAATTACTCATTTTGAACCTTTTCTTACTTCTCTCCCTCACCGCATTTGACCTGCTCCTGCCCTACCTGCAGAAAATAGGGGTTGACAATTACATAATGCCCAGAGGAAGGGAATATTATGGAAAGGAGGAACTTCCAGGGCTGGAGGAAAGTGAGGGAAGAAAATTCCTGGATACCGGAAAAATTCCGGGATGGAAACTCAGGGAACTGGAGAGCAGAGGGGTATTATCACCTGAAAAGTATTATATTCTTTCCTGTGAAAAGGAAGACCTTGTTAGGGGAAGAAAATACTTTAAAACAGAAAAACATATCTTTATTTCTCCCGATGAACTGAAGGGCATGAATATTAAAGAAAAACTTGCATTGAGGGAAGGTGATATAAAAGGTCTCGGTAAGGTGGTCCTTGTTTACTTTATGTTTGTCTTTCTAATATTTGTTTTCACCTACCTTCAGATATACTCCCTTGAGTATGTTGCCCAGAGAATTACGTATGACATAAGAGAAGAACTCCAGCGCAAACTTTTCTCCCTTTCTCTTTCATTCTTTGATAAAAACCCAACAGGAAGGCTTGTGACACGTGTAACAAACGATGTCAAGGCAATGAACCAGTTCTTCACCTCGGTTCTTGTTTTTATTGTCAAGGACTTTTTCATAATCTTCGGCATTTTATTCATAATGTTCAAACTCAATCCATTCCTTGCCTCCTTCATGCTTTTCTTTGCACCCATTATCTTCCTTTTTGCATTTTTCCTGGGGAGAAAGATAAGGGACGCATTCAGAAATATAAGGGCAAAACTTGCAAAGATAAATTCGTATCTTCAGGAATCATTGACAGGGATAAGAGTGATACAGGCATTTGCAGGGGAGAAATATGCAAGGGAGAGATTCCGCAGTATAAATACGGAGTTCTTCCTTGCGGCAATAAGATTGATAACCCTGCTTGCATTCTTTTATCCCTTTGTTGAATTCATAAGCACCCTTGCAACCGCAGGGGTCATATACTTTGGAGGAAAAGGGATACTTTCTTCTCTGTTTACCTTTGGTTCTCTTGTTGCCTTCCTTTCCTACATTCACAGGTTCTTCCAGCCCATAAAGGACCTTGCAGATAAATACCACATAACCCAGTCTGCATTTGCAGCAGCAGAGAGGATATTCACCCTGCTTGAGGAAAAGGAATATTTACCGGAGCCCGAAAGACCGGTTTATCCTGGGATAAAGGGAGAGATAGAGTTCAGGAATGTCTGGTTCTCGTATGATACAGAATGGGTTTTGAAGGATGTCTCCTTCAGGATAAAACCAGGAGAGAAGGTTGCGTTTGTGGGATATACCGGTGCAGGAAAGACAACAATAATAAACCTGATTTTGAGGCTTTACGATGTGAAGAAGGGAGAGATACTTATTGATGGTGTGGACATAAGAAAACTTGAAAAGGGATATCTGAGAAGGCACATAGCCATAGTTTCCCAGGACCCGTTCTTATTTGCGGGGACCATGAAGGACAATATAACCCTGTGGGAGGAGATACCTGAGGAGAGGCTTAAAATGGCCGTGGAGGTATCAAATCTCGGAATACTGCTTGAAAAGAGGGAAAAAGGATTGCTCACAGAGGTTGGGGAAAGGGGAGAGGGATTGTCAACAGGAGAAAAACAGCTCATAACCATTGCAAGGGCACTTGCTTTTGACTGTTCCATCATAATATTTGACGAGGCAACATCAAGCGTTGACCCTGAAACAGAACACCTCATACAGGAGGCGCTCTGGAAGGTGATGGAGGGAAGAACAACCCTGATTATAGCCCACAGGCTTTCAACCATTAAGAGGGTTGGAAGAATATTTGTGATTCACAGGGGAAGGATAGTGGAGGAGGGAACGCATCGTGAACTAATTGAAAGAAAGGGAATTTATGAAAGCCTTTACAGGTTGCAGGAACTCAGGGAGTAGGATACACAACCCTCACAAGATAAAGTCCACGGGCGGGTGCAAATGGAGGTTTTCTTTTTTCTCCTTTTAGTATCCTTTCAACATCTTCTGGTAGTATCTTACCTCTCCCTCCCTGCAGTAAAAGTCCCACAATTCCCCTCACCATCCTTCTCAGGAATCTGTTTGCCTCGACCTCCACATGGATTTCCTCTCCCTTTTCCTTTATCTCCACCCTTTTCAGGTCGCATTCACCCTCGTCCTTCATTGCGAGATATTTGAAGTTTCTCCTTCCCGGAAGAATCCGGGCTATTTCCCTCATCCTCTCCACATCCACCTCATAATCAAGTTCCAGAGTATATCTTCTTTTTAGAGGGGACCTTCCGCGCAGAATCCGGTAGAGATAAATCCGGGAAATTGCGGAGAATCTTGCATCAAAATCAGGAGGAACAGGTGTGACTTCTTTTATGTAAACATCCCTTGGAAGCGTCCCATTCAGGGCGCGCTTCAATCTTTCGGGTGAAAGTTTCGGAGGAACAAAAGAGTTTGCAACCTGTCCCAGGGCATGCACCCCGGTGTCTGTTCTTCCCGAACCTCTTACCTTTATCCTTTCACCGAAGATTATGGAAAGTGCCTTCTCTATCTCCCCCTGAACCGTTCTCTTACCAGGCTGGACCTGCCAGCCGTAAAAGTCCGTTCCATCGTATTCTATCACAAGTTTTATATTGATTTTATCACTCCCTCTATCTGCGTTATCAGGCGTTTTAGCCTGAAATTCTCCTCCCATCTCTTTCTTCCCTTTTCAACGAGTTTTTCCCTCAAGGATGGATTCTCAATTATCTCCAGGATTTTCTCACTCATTCCATCAAAGTCCTTGTAAGGGAGAACAAATCCAGCATCTCCAACGACTTCTTTAATCCCCCCAATATCATGAGAAACAACAGGAACTTTAAGTGCCATTGCCTCAACCAAAACCCTCCCAAATGGCTCTTCTTCTTCAGGAACATGCACAAGGACATCAAGGGAGCTCATTGCCGGATACGGGTTTTTTATGTATCCCGTGAATATAATTCTGTCATCTATTCCCAGTTCTTTTACTCTTTTGAGAAGCATCTCCTTGTATTTCCGGTTTTCAGGCTTATCAAAAACAACATCCCCTATCACCACACCATAAACATCCTTCCTCTTTTTGAGAACCTTTGCCATCACCTCAATGAAGTTATGCTGTCCCTTCCAGGGAGCAATCTGTCCCACCATCCCTATCTTTTTCCCTTTTATAATTTCTATTTTTTCTGTGGCTTCTGGCTCAACGGCATCGTAAATCACCCTGAATTTGTGATTTTCACCATATCCCCCGGCAAGCTCAACAGCATTGTAAACAATTCTCACCTTTGCAGAAAGCCAGAACTGCCTTCTCACTGCCTGGGAGATTGCTATTATCCTCCTTGGAACAACTGAAAGCATGTTCATGAGAATCCTTGCTCTTCCATAAAGAATATCCCTGAAATGCCATATTATTGGAAACTCGGGAACAAGAACCGAAAGGCAGTGCGCCTTCTGGGAGTTTGTATAGAGAATATCATATCCCTTCATAGCCTTTCTCAATTCTTTCGCTATAGGCGAAAGTGAGGAGAGAACCCTCGGATAAAGACCTATTTCTTCTCTTTTTATCCTGAGTATGAAGTCAGGAATGGAGATAAGCCTCACCTCAACCCCTATCTTCTTTGCCTCCTCTGCAAGGTCTCCCCATCGGGGAAGAAGAAGCCCCATCTCCCATCCCCTTTCTTTCAAACACAGCATCACGTCAAAAAGACTCCTTTCCCCACCGCTGAAAACAGGAACGTGGTCAAAGAACAGTATTTTCATATCTCCTCCAGAAGTTCGTCTATTTTTTCCATGACATCCTCAACCTCTATCTCTTTTATGCATCTCACATCGCACCTTATTCTTTTATAATTGAAACAGGGTCTGCATGGAAGGTCCTTTTTTACTATCCTGTATGGGACCCCCCAGGGGTGATACCTTCTCTCGTCTGTGGGTCCGAATATGACAACCGATGGAACCCTGAAGAGAGCACCAAGATGCACAAAGGAGGTATCATTTGCAAGTATAAAGGAGGTTTTTTCAAAGACTGAAACAAGCAATGAAAGAGAAGGGGATTTGAGATACACTGGATTGTCAATGTATTTACCCACCTTCCATAAAATATTTATTTCATCTCCCCATCCCGCAATCAAGACCTTCCATCCCCTTTTTTCCATTTCCCTTCCTGCTTTTCCAAATTTTTCAGGGTCCCACCTTTTAAATAACTGCCTTGGACCCGAGCCCGGATGGATCACAAGGATTTTTTCGGGTTTTCTTTTAAAGGGTATATCCGGATAAAAACCTCCAGGTGAAAGCCCGAATTTTTCAAGAATTCTCATGTTTCTTTCAACTTCATGTCCATTGTTTCCATGAATTCTTATATTGTAAAGAAACCCTCTCCCTCCCTCTGGAAATCCTGCACGATAGGGAATGCGGGAGAGAAAAAATACAGCCGATGTTTTAAAAGATGGTGAGGCAACATTGGTTACGGCTCCCTGTGGTTTCAGAATCCTCAACAGGCGAAGAAGGGTATAAGGGGTGGAGAAGATAAAATGTCTTTCATGGGTGGTTATAAAAAGTTTATGAATAATTGGATGGTGGGTGAAGAGAAAAATCTTCTCTCCCTTTTTCCTCAACCCCCTGAGCACGGGAGAAAAGAGAATCGCATCTCCTATTCCTCCCCATAGAACAACTGCAAGGGAAGGGAACATTTCAGGAGGTTCAGTCTCTTTTATCCATTTTTCAAGTCTTTTTCCTGTCTTATCCAGAATCTTTCTCTCAGGCATTCCTTCACCTCTTTTTTCCCTTTTAAAAGATATATGAAAGGAAGCACCCGGTATTCCCAGTAAGGTCTGTTTTTATAGAAATAATAAAGAAAACTTCGTATATAAAGTCTTGACGCCTCTTTTGTTCTGGATGGAAAACTTCCTCCTCCAACATGGTAAACCTCAACACCTGCCATGTAGTATACTTTCCATTTTTTTCTTATTCTCAACTGGAAATCCAGGTCCTCGTAGTATGCAAAAAAATTCTCATCAAAGCCTCCGAACTCTTCAAAGACCTTTCTTCTCACAACCATGAAACTTGCCTCCACATGCCCGGTGTATTTTTCTTTTAAATGAGAGAGAGGAGGTTCTATAAAACTTGAAAGGCGATAAAATGGAAAAAAAGAGGCAAGTCTTGGAGCAATCCCTGTTATTTCCACAAACGCTGAATAAATATTTGGAAAGTGTCTTCCCATGGTTGTATGAATACCTCCTTCGGGTTTGAGCAGTTTTGGACCTACCACACCTACCTCCTTTTTCTCTTCCATAAAGGAAATTATGGGGGTAAATGGATCGCGGTTGTAAAATATATCGGAGTTAACAATTCCAAGATACTCTCCCTTTGCTCTTTCAATCATTCTATTAACCGCAAATGCAAATCCTTTATTTTTTTCCCCTTCAATGAGTTTTACTTTCCTAAATTTCTTTTTTACCATTTCACAGGAACCATCCGTTGAACCATTATCGTAAACGATAACTTCATAATCAAGGGAAGGGGGATGAGAAAATATGGAGAGGAGGCATTTTTCAAGATGTCTTTTCCCATTCCAGTTTGGAATAAGGATGGAGAGTTTCATAAAAAGAAAATATTTAAATCTTGAAAAATTGTCAAGATTTTGATAAAATAATTTTATGAACGTGAGATTTGGTGTTTCCTTTGACCCTGAACTTTTGAAGAAGTTTGATAAACTCATAAAGGAGAAGGGATATCCCAATCGCTCCGAGGCACTTCGTGACCTTGTGAGAAAGGCCCTTGTGGAGGAAGAATGGAAGAAGGGAAAGGAGGTGGTGGGGGTGCTTGTTATCGTATTCAGCCATGAAAAGAGGGGGCTTTCTTCCAGGTTGCTTGACCAGGAACATCATCATTACAGGGAAATCCTTTCCACCCTCCATATTCATCTGGACAGGGAAAACTGTCTTGAGGCAACGGTTCTTAGGGGAAGGCCTGAGAAGGTGAAAGAAATAGCGGAGAAAATAATAGCAACAAAGGGAGTCAAGTACGGGGTTCTGGTCCCTGCAACCTACGGCAAGGAAATAAAATGAAACTCCACCACGGAATCTTCAGGGTGGATGGATAAGAATGCCTGGAAGGAATTAAAGGTCTTGATGGAGGGAGTGTATGGTGGATGAGCTCAATAAAAAAATGATTGAGGATGTAAAAAAGAAGGGATTTATGAAAGAGAAGGAAATAGAGAAGGCATTCCTGAAAACCCCCAGGCATTTTTTTGTTCCCACCCTTTATGAATATGAGGAGGGGAAGTGGATAAAATATGAACTTGATTATGAAAATCCACAGAAGGAAATTCTTGAAAAAATTTACCGGGATATGCCCCTTGTTGTTGCCATGAAGGAGGATGAGGTTTTGAGCACCACATCCATGCCCACGGTTATGACGATGATGATTGAGGAGGGGAAGGTGAAGAAGAAAGACCGGGTGATGGAACTTGGTACCGGAACGGGATACAATGCTTGTGTTCTTGCAAATCTCACGGGAGAAAGGGTTGTCTCAGTGGAAATAATCCCTGAGGTTGCAGACCTTGCAAGAGAGAATATAAAAAGAGCCGGGATGGAGGAAAAAGTGAAGGTCGTAACCGGGGATGGGGGATTTGGATATCCCGAAGATGCTCCTTACACGGTATTTATCATCACCTCAGCCTCCTCGGATATAACACGCTACTGGGTGGATCAGCTTGAGGAAGGTGGAAGAATAGTTCTTCCTCTTGTTACACGTGGAATGGAGACAATAGTCTCGCTTGAAAAGAAGGGAGAAATACTTGAGGGAAAGCCAAGTTATTATGTGAGATTCCTCCAGCTAAGAGGACCTTCATCCATAATTTCCCATTATGGAATTTCAGAAAAACAGATGAGACCCCTTTCCAGAATTATAAAAAAATTTGCAAGGGAGGATGAGGAAATAAAAGAAATGGTGGATAAACTTGAAAGAAGGGAAAGGATGGATTTCTTTTTCTTCCTCGCACTCACAGAGGAGTATGCAACAGCACTTCACTCAGAGGAATTTGAATGGGGATATGGAATATGGGACAGAACCCCTGGAAAAGGGGGGTTTGTGTTCTATCTTCAGGACAGGGTTGTGGTGTGGGGAGATGAGGGTGTTAAAAAGAAGTTCATGAATGCATACAAAGGATGGGAAAGAGCCGGAAAACCCGCTCTCAAAGACTACACCCTCACGGTTTATCCTGTGGGCAAAGAGCCCTCTCAGAGAAGAGGAAGGTGGGTTGTAAAAAGAAGGCAGATGACAACGGTTTTTGAGAAAAAGGGAGGTTGATATGAGCCTTATAATAGAGATAAGGGCAAGGGAGGTTCTTGATTCAAGAGGAAATCCAACCATTGAGGTTGAGTGCATCACCGAGAGTGGAGCATATGGAAGGGCAATAGTTCCTTCCGGGGCATCGAAGGGGAAGTACGAGGCTCTTGAACTCAGGGATGGGGATGAGAAGAGATTTATGGGGAAGGGAGTTTTAAAGGCGGTTGAAAATGTAAACGAGGTTATAGCCCCTGAGGTGGTTGGAGAGGACTGTCTTGAGCAGGCATGGATAGACAGGTTGCTCTGTGAGCTTGATGGAACCGAGAACAAGTCAAAACTTGGAGCAAATGCGATTCTTGGAGTTTCACTTGCAGTGGCAAAGGCTGGGGCAGATTTCCTTGGTCTTCCACTTTATCGCTACCTTGGTGGGGTGAATGCGAGGAAACTCCCAATTCCCTTTATAAACATACTCAACGGTGGGAAACATGCGGATAACAATCTTGATATACAGGAGTTCATGGTGGTTCCGCATGGGGCACCATCCATGAAGGAGGCAATAAGATACGGGGCTGAAGTGTTCCACACCCTGAAGAAGATTCTCAAGGGAAAGGGATACTTCACCGGGGTTGGAGACGAGGGAGGTTTTGCCCCATCTCTCTCCTCAAATGAGGAGGCATTGCAGTTGCTTGTTGAGGCAATAAAGGAGGCAGGATACACTCCGGGAAATGATGTATCCCTTGCCCTTGACTGTGCAGCAAGTGAATTCTGGAAGGATGGGAAGTATGTAATAGATGGAAAGGAGAGGACAACAGAGGAAATGGTGAAGATATATGAGGAATGGGTTGAGAAATACCCCATAGTCCTCATTGAGGATGGTCTTTCCCAGGATGACTGGGATGGATGGGTTATGCTCACCGAAAGGCTTGGTGGGAAGATAAGAATAATGGGGGATGACCTTTATGTTACCAATACAAAGCGGATAAAAGAGGGGATAGAGAGAAAGGCGTCAAATGCCGTGCTCATAAAACTCAATCAGATAGGAACGGTAACCGAAACCATAGAGGCAATAGAGCTTGCAAAAAATGCAGGATGGCTCTGCGTGGTTTCTCACAGGAGTGGAGAAACAGAGGATGTGAGCATAGCGCACCTTGCGGTGGCTCTTAACACGGGAGGAATAAAGACGGGCTCCCTTTCCAGAAGTGAAAGGGTTGCCAAGTATAATGAACTCATAAGGATAGAGGAGAACTTGGGTGAGGTCAGCATATTCCCGAAGGACGAGGTCAAAAGAAAGGAAAAAAAGGGCTAAGAGGTTTTTGTTTTTCCTGCTGGTCCTCGGGTCTCTTTTCCTGGTTGTGGAGATGTACGAACTGCCCGAGTTTATAAGAATAAGCCTCAAACGGAGTGAACTTCAGGCAGAGGTGGAGAGGTTGAGGATGGAGAGGGATTCCCTCAGGATAAAACTTGAAAAATTGAACGATAAAGAGGAGATAGAGAGACTTGCAAGGATAAAACTTGGCATGATAAAGAAGGGAGAGAAGGTACTCATAATTAAATGATATTTCTTCTATCCCTCACGTCACTTATTCCCACATTTCTCGGAAATGAAAAAAGGAACTTTTACGGGGAGGGTCCGGTCCCCGAAGAGTTATATATTTTATGGAAGGTGAAGACAGGGGTGGGGAGGACGGGTTCAGGGGGAAATGTATGGACATGGACGGGGACCGGGTGGACAGGGCAGGGGGTTCTTGTGGAGGAGGATGGGAAAATTTTTCTTTTAATAGGAAGCCTTGACCATAGGTTAAGGAAGATAGATGCTGAAACCGGGGAGGTGGTATGGGAGTATGAATACGATGATGTGATAAAGGCAACCCCCACCATTGCAGGAGGGATTGTTATTTGTGGAAGCAGGAAGGGATTTGGAAAGACGCTTGGAGAAAAGGAAATTTACAGTTTAAGGGGAATTTCACTCCGTTCAGGAGAGGAGATATGGAGGATGAATATTGAAAGAACGGGAAGTTACAGCAGGGACTGTGATGGAAGTGCGCTGATTTACAATGGAAGGGCTTATATAGGAGCGGAGAACGGAATTTTTTACTGCTTTGACCCCTTTTCAGGAGAAATTCACGGGAAATTGAGACTTTTTGAGTGGGAAGATGTCGTAAAACATAAAGGGAATGTTGTCGTTGAATCTTCCCCATCCATATGTGATGGGATAATTTACATAACCGCAGGTTCGGGTTATCTATTTGGAATAGAACCTGAGAGTTTAAGGATTGTGTGGAGGTTCTACGTCGGCTCAGACCTTAATGGCTCCCCGGTTGTAACCAGCGATGGATTTATAATCTTCACGATTGAAAAGCAGTATATAGAGGGAAAGGGCGGTGTTATGATGGTTGACCCGAAAAAGCCACCGGAGGAGGCGGTTGTGTGGTTTTTCCCGACAGGGGACAGGAAGTTCTGTGACTGGGAGGGTGGGGTTATTGGTTCTGCATCCATAAATGATTATTACAATCCATATTTTGAAAAGCCCAGGCTCTGTGCCTTTCAGGGAATAGATGGATATCTCTACCTTGTCTCGCTCGACAATCTGGACACCTTGAAACTTCCAGGACCCGATGGAAGGACCCTTTATCCTGTTCCAGAATTGCTTTTTAAGGAATACACAGGAGGAGGAATTTCAACACCTATTCTGGTGGATGACTATCTTATTTCGGGTGGATACGATGGAAAACTCAGGGTTTACAGGATTTACTATGAGCCGTGTGAAGAGGGGGAGGGGGTAAGGTGTGCATCAGGATGGTATAAGGTGAGGGTTGAAAAGAAAGCGGAGTTTCAAACAGGTGGCTCCATTGAATCAACTCCGGTTGTATGGCATGGGAAAATCTTCATTGGTTCCCGTGGGGGTTACATTTACTGTCTTGGAAAAAAGGAAGATTATATGGAATAGAGTTCGGCATTAAAGGAGGACTTATGAGAATCTCATTCTTTTAACCCCTTAACACCTATCCCTGCAAGATATGAGAGGAGGGGCTCAAAAGGTAAGCGGAAACGTGGAGAGCCTGCGCCTACCGGTAGAATGGAGAGGTAGAGGATAACAAGGATGATAAACACTGCGGTTTCTTTTTCCTGTTTAAAGAGCACTCTAAGACCTTTTATAGAAAGGATATAATAGATGGCAAAAAAGAGTAAGAGATAGAAGAAAAGCACAGCAAAAGGAGATTTTAAAAACATTCTCACATCCTCTGCTGTTTTTTTGAATTCACCCTTGAAAAGGTTTTTTAAAAGGCTTCCTTTCCTCTCCATAAGAGAGGCATCTCCATTCCCGAAGTAAATAGACCATATCATAAGTTCTGTCGGAGAAAATACCCTCAATGCTCCTTTTACAACCTCGACGGTAAAGGGGAAGGGATGGGACAGGATATATTTTAAACCAAAAATTCCGAATTTCCTTGCAACCGCTGGAATATCTCCGGCAAATTCAATATCTTCCTTATTCAAACCATACCTGTTTTTTACCATCTCCTTAAGTTTTCTCCTTGCTTCATTTTCAGATATATTATCAACCCTTGCCATTGTTGGTGCGGCACACCAGTCGAGCATATTTAAAAAGCCTATGGTTGAAAAAAATACCTGCCCATGGACTATTTTATTTCTTATAATATGGGGAGAAAGGACAGAAAGATAGAGAAAGATATAAAAAAATGTATGCTTTTTATTCCTTTTAAAAACAAATGGCAAAAATATAACAGGAAGGAGCAATCCTATTGGTCTTGTAAGGCTTCCCAGTCCTGAGAAGAAAGAAGAAAGGTATAAATGGAGGATGGAATTTCTTTTTATAAAAATGAAGAATGAAAGTAATGCCACACTCAAAAGGAATGTAAAAAGGATATCAGTCATTATCTGGGTTGCATAAAGTGCCTGATGGAGGTTCAGTGTATAAAAAAGGGAGGAAAGATAAGGAGCGTTCGGAAAGAGAGAGATTAAAAAGATTGTAAAGCCCTCAAGCAATATCTGAAAACATATAACAGCTCTTCTGTCCTCGAAAATCCTGTAAAAAAGAGAGATTGTTAAGGGATAGAATGGAGTCCTTGCCCCTTCTGGTTTATAACCCGGAGGTTTTAAGGTTGTGAATAACCTTCTTTCCACAAGATTTTTTGCAAGACTTTCATACTGAATTGAATCACTTCCGCAAAGCAAACTTTTTTCAGGGTTTTTAAATGATGGAATTGCAAGAATGATTCTCAGGATGATACCAAGTAAAACGAACAGGAGAATTTTATGCCTTCTGGATAGGTTCACAGAACATCCAGACATTTCTCTTCCTCTTTTTCATCTTCCATGAAAAGGCGGAGAGGCATTTTTAAAACCCTTTCCTAATTGTTCTTTTCCAGTGTGAACCGGTATGTTATCGCGCGATTTACCCCTGCCCATGATGCTATCCTTTGGCTCCTTCTCTATCTGTATGTGAGCATAAAAGAAAATCAGGATTTGTCAACCGCTGGGGAGTTTGTGATAAAATCTTATGGAAAAACAAAGACCTGAAAGGAGACTCCAAACATCCTCGATAATTATTGATAATAAAAATGTTGACTTTGTATTTTTATTTCCGTATTATACCATCGTGGGACCTGGTGTAAGTGTGTTTCTTGATGAGAAAAAAATAGTATTCAACCCTCCCTCCGGGAGCAAGGAGGAGATTTTGAGATTTCTTCTGGAGAAAGGGGGGGTGGGGGAGAGAGAGAATATTCTTGAGAAACTCATGGTAAGAGAAAACCTGGAAAGCACAGGAATAGGGAACGGGATTGCAATTCCCCATGCAAGGTGTGATGATGTTGATGAACTCACGGTTATATGCGGGATATCAAGGGATGGGATAGACTTTGATGCACTTGATGGAAAGCCTGTTTATGTTATATTCCTCATAGTCTCCCCTGATAAAAATAAGTCTCTTTATCTCAGGGTTCTTGCAAACATATCCCGTTTGCTCAGACATACTCCTGTAAGGGATGAACTCATACGGGCAAGAAACCCGAAGGAGGCTATTGAGATAATAAAGAAATACGAGCCCGTATGAGATTTTATCTTGAGGTTCTTGGATGCCCGAAAAATCTCTACGATGCACAGTTTCTGGTGGATTATCTTTTAAAAAAGGGATTTGAATTCACCTTCAATCCAGAGGATGCAGACTTTATCATTGTTTCAACATGCACCTTTATTGAACCTGCAACCCGGGAGTCAATTGAGCGTATAATAGAACTTGGAGAGATAAAGCGGGGGAAACTCTTTGTTACAGGATGCATGCCCGAAAGATACAGGGAAAATCTGCTCCGTGAACTTCCGGAGATAGACGGAATAATGGGAACGTGTAAGGTTGAAAAGATAGACGAACTCCTTTCAGGAAAGAGGGCAGTTTTTGGAAAGAAGGGATTTCTTCCTGCATGGATTCCCGAAAATCTTTTAACCCCTCCCCACTATGTTTACATAAAAATTTCCGAAGGATGCAGCCACAGATGTTCGTTCTGCATAATCCCTTCTCTCAAGGGAAAATATCGTTCAAGGAGAATGGAGGATATACTCCATGAGATAGGAGAACTTCCTCCGGATGTCAGGGAGATAATACTTGTGGGACAGGATACATCAAAGTGGGGGAAGGAGTTAGGGCTTTCCCCTCAAAGATTGCTTGAAGAGATATCAAAAATATTCCATGGATGGATAAGGGTGATGTACCTTCATCCCCTTACGGTGGATGAGGAACTTTTAAAATGTATAAGAGACTTTACCGTGGGATATGTGGACATTCCCTTTCAGCATGTATCAGACAGGGTATTGAGGTCCATGAGGAGGGGGTATGGAAGAAGGAGGATAGAGAAAATACTGGAGGTGTGCAAAAAACTGGGGCTGTGTATCAGAACCACATTCATTGTGGGGTATCCTGAGGAGACCGAAAGGGATTTTGAGGAATTGAAAAAATTTCTTGAGGATGCTGAATTTGACAGGGTGGGATTCTTTATGTACTATCACGAGGAGGGAACCTATGCAGAGAGAAATCTCCCTGACCTTCCTCTTCGGGTAAAGAGGGAAAGAAAGAGGGAGGTTGAACGCATACAGGAAGGGATAATGAGGAAAAAACACAGGGAACTTGTGGGGAGGGTTTTTGAGGTCCTGGTGGATGGAATAAAGGGGAAAAGGGGAGTGGGAAGAACCCGGATGGATGCACCTGATATAGACTGTGAGGTTAAAATTGATGGAGAGGTTGAAATTGGCGAATTTTACAGGGTTGAGATTACCCGCAGTTCTGCTTTTACTCTTTACGGTAGGCTGCGGGAAGAAGGAAATAAAGCCACCACCCCCGCCACCTGATGAAAGACTGCTTGAGATTCTTTCTTCCCCCTCCATAAAAAGGGGTGACCTTGTATATCTTTTTGAAAAATTCCTGGGAAAAAATCTCCTCCACCCATTTCCCGATGGAAAACTTCATCCTGAGGAGCCTGTAAACAGGGTGTGTTTTGCAATAGAACTTTTGAGAATAGTTGTTGAACATGGACTTCCAGCAGTCCCCGAGGATACGATTGAAATAAAAGACATAACACCTGAATTTTATGCCTATCTTCCAGTTAAACTCGTGGTTGGTTCTGGATTGATGGAATTGAAGAATGGTCTTTTTTTGCCCTTTGAGCCTCTGAGTGGTGCGGATGCGGTGAATTCGATAAAGAAACTTAAAGAACTCTGGGAAAAATAATCACCAGAGGAGGTGAACATTTCCTATATGAACATTTTTTAAATATTTCTCCGCCCTCTCCTTTGCCTCAAATGCATGCCGTCCTGAGGTGCATGGAAGGTCATTCATCCGGAATGCAGGGTAAAAGGCAAGCAATGAAAGGGGAATGTCAGGATTTATGGAGGATAAAAGGGCTGCAATCCTTTCAACCTCCCATGGACCCACATATCCCGGAACAAGAAGTGTGCTCACAACAAGCAAAGGCAATTCTCTTTTTATCCTTCCCAGATTCTTTACATTTTCAAGGGTGAATTCGTTTGAGGACCCGGTGAGGGCAAGATGGAGGTTTTTATCAAGTGCCTTCAGGTCTATTTTGACAATTCCACCTGTTTTCAATGCGAGTTCCGCAACCCTTTTCATTATTTCAGGATTCTCAGACCCGTTGGTTTCCCAGCATACCTTTACCTTTGCCTTTTCTCCCACCTCAATCGTATGCTCAATAACCGATGCAGGGTCTCCACCAAAGAAGCATATGCATCTTGTATCCTCATCCACCAGGGCGAGCAGTTCATCTGCTGAGTATTTTTTACCCCGGGTTATCCTGAAGTGCCAGTTCTGACAGAAAAGGCAGTCAAAGGTGCAGGAGGTGTAAAACACGGCGAGGTTCTTTCCGTGCGTCTCACCGCATACAAATGCAGCCACGCAGTTTGTGGGTAATGGGTCATAATACCATTCAAGAGAGACGCGTTTTCTATCAACAACCCTACATGCCCCGGGCACAACCCCGCACCGGTTTACGCATAAATTGCACTTCCCTCCCGGGATTATCCTCCGGTGTACTTCCTCTATCCTTGATGAAACCCCTTCCCTCCACTCCCTTATGCATTCCTCACATATACCCAGGGGATAGGAAACAAGGGTCTCTTTTCCACATATTGAACATTTTTTAAAGGGAATCCCGGGATAAAGTCTTTTCCAGTCTATCTCTCCCATACTCCGTAAATTTTCTCACCGCAGTATGGACATTTACCGTTTTTGATATGGTTTTCAGTGACAAGATACCTCAATCTTCTTATAAGCAACTTCCCGCATCCGGGACAGTATGTATTCTCCCCCTCATGCCCTGCCGGAACATTCCCAAGATACACAAACTTCAGTCCCTCTTTTTTTGCAATCTCCCTTGCATGCTCAACAGTTTCAAGAGGGGTGGGGGGAAGGTTTCTCAAACGGTGGGTGGGGAAAAAGCGGGAGAAATGCACGGGGACCTCATCTCCCAGATTCTCAATAATCCATCCACACATTTTCTTAATCATATCATCCTTATCGTTCAGGGTGGGGACAACAAGATTTGTTATCTCAAGGTGAACCCCTTCCTCTTTCAGAATTTTTAAGGTTCTTAGAACGGGCTCGAGCCTTCCGCTTGATATTTTCCTGTAAAGTTCATCGGTAAAGAATTTGAGGTCAATGTTTGCCCCGTGAAGAACCTTTGTGAGTTTTCTCAATGGCTTTTCTTCCAGAAATCCATTTGAATGATAAATATTCTTAATCCCGTACTCCTCTGCAAGAACGCATGTGTCGTACATGTATTCGTAGAAAACAGAGGGTTCCGTGTAGGTGTATGCAATGGTATAGCAGTCGTAAGGGACCATGCGGCTCAGGGTTAAATTCACAACATCCCGGGGTGAAAATTCATAGTTTTCGGTCTCCTCAGGTGGGTACTGGGATATTCTCCAGTTCTGGCAGTACTTGCACCTGAAGTTGCATCCTGCGGTTGCTATGGAGAGTGCGGTTGTTCCTGGAAGGAAGTGAAAGAGGGGTTTTTTCTCAATCGGGTCTATGTGAACTGCACACGGGTTTCCATAAACAAGGGTGTAGAGTTTTCCGTTCCTGTTTTCCCTGACCCTGCAAAATCCTCTCTCTCCAGGGGAGAGAACGCAGTGATGGGGACAGTTGAGGCATCTTACCTTTTTCCCTTCCAGTTTCTCCCAGTTCTCCGCCTCCCTTACTCCCTCCGCCCCTCTTGCCTCAAGGACAAGGGGAAAGAGAAGGGAGGTTCCAAGCAGTTTGAGAAATTCCCTTCTGTTCATCATGGATATTGTAAAGGGGCAAAATCTGTGTGTCAAGCCTCCGATTTTGTGGATTGACAGAGGATTTTTTGTTTTTTATAATTTAAAAAACGAAGGAGGAGGTATGGTCTGTCTTTTATTCTCTCTTACTCTGGAGGGCGACTCTCTCAATACAAGACTTGTGGGGGGATGGTTCAGGGGGCCTGATTATGCAGTTTATATAAGTGATACCCTCGCCTATATTGGGGATGGTAGATATCTGAAAATTATCAATGTAAAGAATCCGTATGTTCCTGAGGAGGTTGGGAGATTAAGGCTTCCCGGAGTTGTCCATGATATATGGGTAGATGGTGGACTTGCCTGTGTGGCCGCAAATGAGAAAGGTCTCAGGATAATAGATGTTTCTGACCCTTCTTGCCTTCACGAAGTTGGCTATTACAATACCCCTGGCAGTGCTCAGGGTATCTGGGTTGTTGATACCCTTGCCTATGTTGCGGATGGGGATGCAGGGCTCAGAATAATAGATATCTCCGACCCCACCAGTCCTTATGAGATTGGATATTACGATACCCCGGGGAAAGCAAAGGATATTTATGTGGTTGACACTTTTGTCTACGTGGCAGATGACAAAGAAGGGCTCCGGATAATAAATGTGGATAATCCAGCCAATCCTTATGAAGTTGGTTTTTATGATACCCATGGATGGGCATGGGATATCCATGTGGTTGATACCCTTGCATATGTTGGGGATATGGGAGGCGGTCTCAGAATAATAAATATCTCTGATCCAACAAACCCTTATGGAATTGGTGTCTGTAATCCTTATGGACCTGTATGGGGTGTCTGTGTCCATGATACTTTTGTATACGCTGGATGTATAGACATAGGGCTTTCAATAATAAATGTGGCTGATCCTGCCAATCCTCATGTAATCAGTTATTACTATATGCCTGGATATGTGTGCGATGTCTGTATTGCAGGTAGTCTCGCATATATTGCAGATGGAGGGGAAGGGTTCAGGATATTAAAGGTCTCTGATCCTGCAAATCCGTATGAAATTGGATATTACGAAACGGCCGACAAGGCCTGGGATGTCCATGTTATTAAGGGTTTTGCCTATGTTGCGGACTGGTATGCAGGACTCAGGATAATAAATGTTTCCAACCCCACAACTCCCTATGAGGTTGGTTATTACAATACTCCAGGGATGTCCTTTGGTGTTTATGTTTCGGAGACGCTTGCATATGTTGCGGATGGATATACATCCTTAAGGATAATAGATGTCTCTGACCTGGAGAATCTATATGAGGCTGGTTGTTACAATACGCCGGACTGGGCTCTCGAAGTTTATGTTGCTGATACCCTTGCCTATGTTGCAGACTGGAGAGGAGGGTTAAGAATAATAAGCATATCCAATCCCACCAGTCCTTATGAAATCGGTTATTATGACCCTCCAGGATATGTCTGGGATGTTTATGTCGTTGATACACTTGCCTACATTGCAGATGATAGTGCAGGCCTCAGGATAATAGATATCTCTAACCCTAAACATCCATATCAGATTGGTTATTATCCTACCCCTGGAAATAGCAGAGGAATCTATGTCTGTGACACTCTTGTTTATGTGGCTGATGGCTGGGAAGGACTCAGGATAATAAATGTATCCGAACCCACAAACCCATATGAAGTTGGTTATTATGATACCCCCGGATGGGCTCACGGAGTCTATGTTTATGATACTCTTGCCTATGTTGCGGATGGGGGTGCGGGTGTCAGGATAATTAACGTGTCTGACCCATCAAATCCGTACGAGGTTGGTTATTACGATACAGGGGAGTATGCTTACAGGGTTTGTGTTTATAAAGGATTTATCTACGTTGCCGATGATGCAGATGGGCTTTACATTATTGAATTCACAGGCACGGGAGGACTTGGAAGGAGGGCACCGGAGATTTTCAGGGTTATTTCTCTTTGTTCCTCCATTCAGGTTTTTTACAATATCAGGGGAAGAAAAAAGGTAAAGATAGAAATTTACGACGTTTCAGGAAGGAGGATTTCTGTTTTATTGGATGACCAATGTGAAGGAAAAGGGAAGGTTTCATGGAATGGGACTCCCGGCGTTTACTTTGTAAAGTGCAGAGCAGGAGATGCTGAGGAAATATACAGGACTGTGGTTATAAAATAAAAGGTTGACAACACAGGATAGAAAGATAGACTTTAAAAAAGAGAATTAACAGGGAGGTGTGTATGTTATTCCTGTTTTCCCTTACCCTGTGGGTGGATACCACCGGAGTTGAAGGGGAGACTCTGCAGACGGCGATAGATTACCTTGCGACGGTTCCCGGGATAGATACGGTTATTCTGAGGGATGGAACCTATCATCTTGCGATAAATCCCGATGTCAATGGAATTCCACAGGGGCTGTTTCTGAAAGACTCCTTAGTGCTCATGAGTGAGAATGGGGCAGAAAAATGCACTCTCTCAGCATATCAGTCTGACACCCCTGCAACCCATGTGATTGTGTGTGATAACGGTGCAACATCCATATGGATTAAAGGGTTCACGATAAAGGACGCCTGTGATTATCTGTTCAGAAAGGGGTTCTCGAGGGGTTCTGGAATTTTTGCTGATGCTTCCTCTCCCTGGATTGAAGACTGTATAATAGAGAACAATGACTCTTATGGAATCTATGCGATGAATACCCCATCCGGTAAAGAGATTACACTTGTAAATACCATAATCCAGAATAATGTTGGTGCAATATACGCCCGGAATGCTTCCCTTTTCCTCAAACATACAAAAATTACGAATAACTGGCGTGAATATACGGAAGTTATGGTCCTCGACAGTTCGTTTATCACGGTCTTTGGTGGAGAGATTTCGGATTGCAAAACCTGGGGTGGAATGATAATTGACTTCTCAAAAACTTCCGGGGTCTTCAAACAGACAGTCTTTTACTCAAACAGGAACGCCACACCGGCCGGCAGATTAATCTCCGCCTATGGAAGCGACCTTGCGTTTAACCACTGCATCTTTGCAGGAAACATAACCGGATTTCACTCGGACAGTTCAAAAATAACAGCAGAAAGCCTGTTTGTGATTGATAATGGAGGGGTGGCGACGGCAGCCTCAAATTGGGACACGGTTGAAATCTCTTACTCGGACCTTTTATTCAATACCTATCAGGCGGATACCGAATTTTACAACAACTCCCTTATTCCCTTCAACCTTGAGAACAACTACTGGTTCTATACGGATTCTTCTTCCATCCAGTCTCTTATTTATGGACCCGCAGATTTTATTCCTTTTGCAGACGACTTCATCTCCGGACTTCCTTCAGGTCCCTCCTACTGTTCTTCCTTCGGGAACTATTATTCAGATTACACAACCCCATGCGATTCTGTAGGGCAGGGAGACACACTTTACCTTCTTTTCTCCGGAGATGATAGCGACCTTCACATGAGGGAGGTTGTTCCCGTTCTCATAAGGTCAAGTTGCTATCCCGGAGGTGTTGTGGTTACCCTTCTTGAAACCGATACATCAAGCGGGATATATAAAGGGACTGCTGTTCCTGTTGAGAGAGTTGACCAGGGGAACATAAGGATGGATGATATATTCCAGAGGATAGGCGTTAATACCTCTGATACGATGTTTATAAAGCCCCTCTTTTTCTCCTCCCCTGAGATTGCCGTGGTTTACAATGCTCCAAGAATGGGTGTGAGAAGAGAAGAGATATGTACCGTGGTGTGTGGTGATGTCCTGAGGCTTCCCTTTGCAATCAAAAACAGAAATGCTGTGATTTATGATGTTGCTGGAAGAGAGAGAAGAGTTGATGTTGGAGAAAGGACACTGAATCTCACCGGTCTTCCTTCCGGCATATACTTCCTGAAATACGGCGAAAAATCCCTGAAAATTGTTAAGGTGAGATAAAACAGGGGGAGGGAAACCTCCCCCTTTATTTTTACCTCACCACCACAAGTTTTCCGGTTCCTCTGTATCTTCCTGCCTCAAGCCGGTAGATGTAAATTCCCGGAACGAGATTTTTCACCCTTACCTCATGCACCCCTGCCTCAACCTTTCTATCAATAAGGGTGGATACAAGCCTTCCTGCGATATTATAGAGTTTCAGTCTCACATACGTTCTTTCAGGTATTTCAAACCTTATATTCCCTTCCTTTCCTGCAATAACACCCGGGGTAAGGAAGAAGGCTTTTTTTCTGGAAACACCGTACAGGAAGTCAACGGTTCTTGAAAGAAGGGTATCCACGGATGAGGAGTCGAGATAACTCACGGCAAATGTGTAGAAAATGGCTCTATATCCTTCATTTCCTTCTTTTCCAACACCAACAACGTATCCGTTCCCATTGTAGTATATCTCGGACGCCCGAGATGTATCTATTTCCACCCCATCGGTATAATCATACCACCACGGGCTCCATACGAGATTCCCGGATGAAAGACCCCAGGGGTCGTCCGCAGGTATGATGGTGTCCATTCCGATATTGTTGTGGAGATAGGTTATTCCGAGGTAATCGTAAACGAAGTCTCCAGGACCGAAGGTTTCATCTGTCCAGTTAGCCCATACACCCATTATCTCATCCGAGGTGAGTATGAGTTTACCTCCTTCCTCCAGGAAGGAAGAAAGGAGATTTTCAGAAGATGCACGTTTGAGTATGGTTTCCCATCCCATATCTGCATTCCAGATGATGAGACTGTAGTTGGATTTGCGGAAAATGGTGCTGTCAGGTTCTCCATAAAGAGCCACTTCATAGTAATCATGTGCATATCCCAGATTCTCAAGAGAAAATGAATAGTCAAAGTACTCAGGATAGTAGGAGTCATTTACATAAAGGATGTTTGTGGTTGGAGCAAGATAAAAGTAACTTCCCTCTTTGCTAGATACATCCCCATTGCTTCCATATGCAGTAACCGTATACACGATGGGCTTACTCCAGGAGGGGGTTATCCCGTCAATTTCTCCTGAATATATCTCTCCTCCAGTATTTGTCATCCGGGCCCTCAGGGTATCTCCTCCTGCAACCCATGTGAGAATCACGCTGTCAATTGAGCCCACATAAGATTTCACCCCTGCTGTTATCGTATGGGGCAGGGGAGCCATGGTTGTTGGATGGGGAATGAGATTGACCATGGGTGGAACTGTGTGCCCGAGATAAGAAAGGACGCGTGTAACAAGGATATTCTGTTCTTCTTCATCCTCTATCCACCAGAAGGGCCAGAACAGGAAAACTATTTTATAACCCTTTACCGGGTCCTCATACCTCATACCACATGCCTCACCCGTGGGATATGTGAATATCTCCGCAGGATTTCCATCGGTGATGAACATTCCTCCGTAAAGGATGGAAGAAGAACCAAGCACAAGGGATTCGGTAGCCCATGGACTGCTTATTGTATCCCCGGAAACACCCTTTACCTCCAGCGTGTTCGCATTTATGAAGTCATCCCACACCTCTGTGAGGTGAAGATAATCATAAAGGAAATTTCCAGGAGAAAGGAGCGTATCATCGTGGGTCCTGACAAAAGGATATGCTCCATCCTGGTCAGAGTAGAATAGGTTTCTGCCATTATCCAGATACTTTCTCAGAAGACTCTCCTCCTTTTCTATTCCACCACCTCCATAGGATATCCACACAAGGGTGGGATAGTGGAAAATAACCGAGGAATCAGGAACACCATGATACTCATCAGGATACCAGGGGTCATGGTCTGGATAAACAGTGGAAATGGCATCAGGGGTCTGTGTTCCATATGAAGGGTCGTCTATAACAACAAGGACATCAGCATCCGGAGACGGTTCTCTTATCACAAATTCCCGGCGGGTAATGTAGAGTTCAGGGTCCCTTTCACCCTGAATATCCTCTGCACATACCCAGTAGGTTATGGTATCCCCAACATTTCCTCCAGGAATGATTCCCTCATACGTCCCAGCTGCTGAATCACCACTTACAAGCACCATTTCTGTGGAATCCAGTGTGAGAGAATCATAATCTATCATCCAGTAAAGCCTTGCCCACGCAACCCCGGAGGATTCTGGAGGGGCTCCGTAATCCTGAATGAACGCGGAGACAGGAATTGAAGAGGTGAGGTAGGTGTCAGAGCGATGCTCCACAGATACCTGTGGAGGAAAGTTTTCCGATGTCATGACACATGTTCTTATCATAAAACAACCACCGGAATAGTAATAGTACCATCCAGAAGGATTGCCACTGGAACCAGGATTCTGGAGGAATACCAGCGAATGTTCAGGAGGTCCAGAAGCATCACCTGCAATTGGCGGATCGCAGAGGTTCTCTCCTGCCACCACCGGTATATATCCAACCATAAAAACACTGTCCTTCATATCAAGAGCCTGTGTATCTCCCACGATATCCAGAAAGTCAATGTATATCCATCCTGCTCCCTGAAGTGCAGTGGTCTCATAAGGACCGAAAACAAACCTTGCAAGGGGAGAGGGACCGGGTGTTCCTCCTGAAACATTGGAGTAGTCATAGGTAACATCGGCTCCGGGTGTGAATTTAAGGAGTGCAACAAATACCTCAACAGTTGCCGTGTTTGGATACGCAATGTAATAGGAGGCACCCTTTATAAACTCCTCTCCCATGGGATAAAACCATACTCCGACTGTATCCCCGGGCATTATTCTTCCGGCATAATAGTCAGGGTCGTTATCATCCAGGATATACCAGTATTCTCTCACAGAGAGGGTGGGAAGTTGGGGAACCACATATTTTCTCAGAGGATGCTCTTCAAAAACCAGAGTTTCAAGTAAAAGAAGAAATAAACACATAGCTCACCCCCTTTTATTTTTCCTAAACCAGAATTTTTCTGGGTGCCTTTTTAAAATTATAATCTTCTTTCCATTCTCTGTCAACAGGCTTGAATAACCCCTTGAAGTTTGTTAATATTTAAATGCCATGGCAAAGGAAAGGGTATTGCTGGTTGGACTCCTGAGAAGAAAGGGAAGGGAAGAGAAGTTACACTCCCTTGAAGAACTTGCTTCCCTTGTTAAGACGGCAGGGGGGGAGGTGGTGGAGACCATTGTCCAGAAAAGGGATAGACCAGACCCTGCATATTTTATTGGAAAGGGAAAGGCAGAGGAGATAAAAGAACTTGTGGAGAAACACGAAATAGATACGGTTGTGTTTGATGACCCCCTCACCCCTGCCCAGGTAAGGAACCTGGAAAAACTCATTGGTGTGAAGATAATAGACAGAAGGGATGTAATCCTTGACATATTTGCACAGCATGCAAAAACAAGGACCGCAAAGATAGAGGTTGAACTTGCACAGTTAAAGTTCAAACTCCCGAGAATATATGGAAGGGGGGAGGAACTCTCAAGGCTTGGAGGAGGAATAGGGACGAGGGGACCCGGAGAGAAGAAACTTGAGGTTGACAGAAGAAGGATAAAGGAAAGGATAAAGAAGTTAACCGGGGAACTCAAAAGGATAGAGAAAAGCAGGGAGATTCAGAGGAAGAGAAGAAAGGGACTGTTCAGGGTTGCCCTTGTTGGATACACAAACGCTGGAAAGTCCACACTTATGAATGCACTATCTCATGCCGATGTTTACGTTGATGACAAACTCTTTGCAACCCTTGACCCGACAACGAGACTCGTTGTTCTCCCAACAGGGGAGAAATTCCTGGTTACAGATACCGTTGGATTCATAAGGAACATCCCTCCCCAGCTTGTTGCCTCATTCCATGCAACCCTTGAGGAGGCAGTTGAGGCAGACCTGAGACTCTGGGTGGTTGATGTTTCCCATCCTGAATTTGAAAGACATATAAAAGAAACCGAAAGAATAATGGAAAACCTTGGTTGCAGGGATAAGCCGTACATCATCGTTTTCAACAAGATTGACCTTCTCTGGGACAGGGGTATAATGGAGAGACTCTCCCACCTTTACCCCGGATGCATGTTCATCTCTGCAAAAACCGGGGAGGGGATTGAGGAGTTGAAGGAAAAAATAAGAAAACTCATCCACGAAAAAAAGGAGGTCAGGGTAGGATGATGGTTGGAGTTTCAGGCGTAAGAGGAAGACCCGGAGTGGACCTCACTCCTGAGGCTGTTTTTTCATTTGCAGCATCCTTTGGAAGTTACTGTAAGAAAGGGAAGATTGTTGTTGGAAGGGACACAAGACCATCAGGAGAGATGCTCAAGCATGCGGTTATCTCTGCCCTTTTATCTGTTGGATGTGAGGTTGTTGACCTGGGAATAGCACCTACCCCATCAATAATTCTCTCGGTAAAAGAACTTGGAGCCTCCGGAGGAATAGCAATAACAGGAAGTCATAACCCCCCGGAGTGGAATGCACTCAAGTTCATTTCATCCCAAGGATGCTTCCTTGATGCAAAGGAGGGGATGAGACTTAAGGAGATAGTGGAAAGGAAGAATTACAGATATGTTGAGTGGAATGAGATTGGCAAACTCGTTGAGGATAAAAAGGCAAAGGAGAGGCACATTGAGAAGGTTTTGTCCCTCGTGGATAGAGAAAAAGTCAGGGGAATAAAGGTTGCGTTTGATGCAGGGAATGGAGCGACATTTGAGGAATATCCTCTATTTCTTGAAAAGGCGGGATGCGAGGTTTTAAGAGTATTTTGTGAACCCGATGGAGAGTTCAGGAGGATGCCGGAGCCGGTTCCTGAAAATCTTAAAGAACTTGAGAAAACAGTAAAAAAGAACAAACTTCATGCAGGATTTGCAACCGATGCCGATGGGGACAGGATATCCATAGTTACAGATGAGGGAATTGCTGTTGGGGAAGAATTCACCCTTGCACTTGCGGTGAAGTATTATCTCAAAAAGAAAAAGGGACCCGTGGTTGTGAATCTTTCAACCTCCAGAATGGTTGAGGAAATAGCAAAGGAAGCGGGTGTTTCATTCTTCAGGACGAAGGTGGGGGAGGCAAATGTTGTGAAACTCATGAAGGAGAAGAGAGCGGTAATCGGGGGAGAGGGAAATGGAGGGGTTATCCTTCCAGAAGTTAACTTCACAAGAGACGGAATGGTTGCAATGGCACTTATCCTGCAGTACATGGCGGAGGATGGGAAATCCTTGAGCCAACTTGTCAGGGATTTGCCTGAATACTACATGGTGAAGAAAAAAATAGTTTATGAAAATCCTGAGGAGGCGAAGGCATTTCTTCAGAACTTCAGAAGATACTTTAAGAACGAAAGGAAGGACGAAACCGATGGGATAAGGGTTGAGTGGGAGGATTCCTGGATACATGTGAGAAAATCAGGAACAGAACCGGTGGTGAGAATCATTGCAGAGGCAGATTCCCCTGAGGAGGCAGCCAATCTTGTAAGGCTTGCAATGGATGCAGGAAAGGGGGATGAATGTGCGGAATTATTGGATATGTAGGAAATAAGGATGTGACATCAGTCTTAATGGCAGGATTGTGGAAACTGGAATATCGGGGATACGACTCCGCCGGGATTGCGGTTATTTCAGACGGGGAACTCGTGGTGAAAAAATCGTGCGGAAGATTAATGAAACTCCAGGAACTGCTGGATAAAGAACCGGTATCCGGAAATGTTGGAATAGGGCATACCCGGTGGGCAACCCATGGGGAGCCAAGCGACCAGAATGCACATCCCCAGGTGGACTGCAAGGGGAAAATTGCGGTTGTTCACAATGGGATAATAGAAAATTATTATTCCCTCAAGGAGAAACTCATAAAGGAAAAGCACATATTCAAGTCAAACACGGATACAGAGGTGATAGCACACCTTGTTGAAAAATACATGAAGGGTAATCTCTTTGAGGCGGTGAGGAAGGCAGTCCAAGAACTTGAAGGAAGTTATGCAATAGCAGTCATATCAGAGGATGAACCCGATAGGATAGTCGCCGTGAGAAAGGGAAGCCCGCTTGTTATAGGACTTGGAAAGGATGAGAATCTGCTTGCATCCGACATTCCTGCAATGCTTGGACATACAAGAAAGATGGTAATTTTATCAGACGGAGACATGGCAGTCCTCACACGCGAAAAGGTTGAGATATTCAATGAGAAAGGCGAAAGAATTGAAAGAGAGATTACAACAATCCCATGGGACCTGGAGGAACTTGACAGAGGGGAATATCCCCATTTCATGTTAAAGGAAATTCATGAACAACCAGAGGTTATAAGAAAAAATATAAAGTTGAAGTTGAAGAATGGGAAGATAGATTTCGGGGAGGCGTTTAACTTTGAGCCACGGGATTTTGTGAATGTCGGGAGGATAATAATTCAGGCATGCGGGACATCGTGGCATGCGGGATATGTTGGGAAGTATCTGCTTGAGGAACTTGCAAGGGTTCATACGGAGGTTGATATATCAAGTGAGTTCAGGTACAGGAATCCTGTTGTGAGCGGGGAGACTCTTGTTATTGCGATAAGTCAATCAGGGGAGACGGCGGATACGCTTGCAGGATTGAGGGAGGCAAAGGCGAAGTTTTTGAGGGTTCTTTCAGTGGTTAATGTGGTTGGAAGCACAATTGCAAGGGAGTCTGATGGGGTTATTTACATCCATGCAGGTCCTGAAATCGGGGTTGCGTCAACAAAGGCGTATACGGCGCAGTTATTCTCTCTTTATCTCTTTTCTCTCTATCTTGCAAGAATCAAGTGGACTCTTGATGAGGAGGAGGTGAGGAGAAGGCTTGATGAGGTGAAGAAGATACCTGAACTGATGGAGAGAATACTTGAGCGTGAGGAGGAGATAAAGAAGATAGCGAAGAGGTTTTACCGGGCAAAAAACTTCATGTTCCTGGGAAGGGGAATAAACTATCCCTCTGCACTTGAAGGGGCATTGAAATTGAAGGAGATATCCTACATACATGCAACCGGATATCCAGCAGGAGAGATGAAGCATGGCCCAATAGCGCTGATAGACAAAAAAACACCGGTTGTTGCAATAGCCCCTGCATCTTCCGTTTATGAAAAGATGTTAAATAACATAGAGGAGGTTAAGGCAAGGGGAGGAAGGGTTATAGCAATAGCAACCGAGGGAGACAGGAAGATAAAGAGACTTGCGGATTATGTGTTTTACATACCAGAAGTTCCTGAGGAACTCTCTCCCATGCTTGTTGCACTTCCCCTGCAACTGCTTGCCTATCACATCGCGGTTCTCAATGGAAGGGATGTTGATAAACCAAGAAACCTTGCAAAAAGTGTAACCGTGGAATAGGAGGGGATATGTTATATCTTTTCTCTGTTTTCACACTCTTTGAACCCGTATCTCCCAGGATTGTGGGAATGGGAACAGCATTCACAACTGCTTCCGGTGGGGTTACTTCCCTCTTCTGGAATCCTGCGGGAATGATGGGGGATAAGGGGGTGGTTGCATCGGGCTTTAGTTTCTGCGGAATAAACTGGTTTGAGGGAGGGTATTCCTTCCCGGCAGGAAGATTGACCGTGGGGATAGGGGTAAAAGGGATGTTTTCAGGAGAAATGGACGCACTCAATGAAGATGCGGATATGGAAGGGAAATTTTCCTGGACATCCTTTGCTCCGGTTGGGGGCTTTTCATGGATGATAAATCCGGACTTTTATGTGGGAGTGGGATTGAAACCTTTCTATGAAAAGGTAAGCAATTTTACCTCATACGGAATATCCATGGATGCGGGTATGATTCGGATTTTTCCCCTGGGTGAGAAAGAAGTATTTCTCGGGCTTCTTTTAAAAGATATGGGTTACCGCATAAAGCCCTTTGTTGAGGAAAAGGAGTATCATTATGAGATAAGGGCCGGACTTGGATATCTCGCGGAAAAGCTCTTTTTCTCCCTTGAGTACTCCTATCCTTATGGAGTTGCGGCAGGGCTTTCCTGGAGGGTTTCTTCTCTCTTAGCCTTTTCTTTTGGTTATAATCATCTTTACAAAGAAACAGGAACCGGGAGTGGGATGGACATATTCAACGGAATAACCATGGGAATGGAGTTTCTTAAGGACAACTACTCTCTTGAGTTTTCCTTCAATCCCATGGGTGTCCTTGGACCGGCAGTGAGAGGAGGAGTGGTTTACATGCTGAGATAAAAAGAAGAGGTAACAAACACAAGGGGGTGGATTATGGTTATTTTTGCAATGATCACCTTTGACGTTTATCATGCCCCTTTTTATTCAGGAGGGTCTCCCTATGCCGCTGCTAAAGCAGGAACTTTCTGGAAGGATGGCTATCTTGTGGGTGGAATTTCGTCGGGGGGCTTTCCTTACTACGATGATTTTTACCTCGTGGAACTGGATACCCTTGGAAACGTGGTAAATGACGAAATTTATCTTACAGAATACCTTATAGATGTGATGCGCTCCCTTTTTGTGCAGAAGGATGGCAGTGTGATATGCACCGGTCATAGATATTACGTTTACAAGTCAAACGTCTCCATCATCCTTAAATACGATGAGAATCTGAGTATGGTATGGGAAAAGAAGATATCTTCTCCCTACGAGTATAATTTTTCCATTCCCTTTCATGGAGGGTTTCTTGCCTGTGGAAGTTACGGAACGGATCTGTTTTTTGAAAAATACGAGGACAGCATGAGAATATGGAACAGGATCTATGACTTTGGGGGAAGGGAGAATGCATTTGCAGGAATTGAAGTTCCTGATGGAGCTCTTATCTGTGGCACAGGAGGAGATCATGATTTTCTTGTTGTGAGAATTGATACTGCAGGAGATACGATATGGTATTCTGTATGGGGAGATAGCCTGTGGTATGAGAGAATAACCGGGATAGAATGTGTGTTGGATGGATTCATAGCGGTTGGCACCAAGAAACTGGTAGATACACTGGGTGATACTTCCTATCTTTACCTTGCAAAGATTGATCCCACTGGAAGCATTCTCTGGGAGAAGGTATACAGAGTAAATGGAGGAAACGCAGTGGGAAAAACCATAAAGATTACCTCAAATGGAAATCTTGTGGTGTGTGGAACTGCACAATGGAGCGATTCTTCCAGAATGTGGCTTTTAACGGTGGATGAAAATGGAGATACGCTCTGGACCAGAATTCTGCCAAGCATTGGAAATGACAGTGCAGCCTTTGCCTTTCAAACCCCTGATGGTGGATACTTTATTGGAGGTACTGCATATTCAGGCACATCAATGTACATGCACCTTCTCAAAACTGATTCTTCAGGATTTATCCCCCAGAAGGTAAAGGAGAAAGAAAAAGAAAAGACAATGATATGTGTTTCTTATGCAAATGTGGAGACAGAAGAAAAGGGAATGGCAATCCTTTATGATGAGACAGGAAGAAGAGTAAAGATATATTCTCTCAAACCCGGTAGGAATCATATATCCCTGGAGGAATTTCCTCCCGGCGTTTACATGTTCGTGGTGAGAACGAAGGAAAAGAGAAAGGCTATAAAAGTTCTGCTTCTCAAATAAGAGGATCTTACACTATTGCAAAATCACTTAATTTTATTATAATAAATAGTGCGGGGGCGTTTGGATTCGACGGGGTTGAGGGTGAGAGAGGCTGCATGCCGAGGTGCCACCAACCTCGTAAAACAGGTGGCAAAAAACAACTGCCGACGCGAACTACGCTCTGGCGGCATAATTTGAGCCGCCACGTCCTCTTCCGGGTCTCCCCGCTACCTGGAAGAAGGGCGTCATAAGAGCGGGGTGCCCTTCCTCCTTTCTCCCCGGGAGGAAGGTAAGACCGAGGGGAGGGAACCCTCACAGAATCCGGTCCCGGGGAGTCTGTGGGGGTAAAAAACCGGGACTAAGCATGTAGAGGCCTCTCAGGCCCCTTCTCCGGACGCGGGTTCGAGTCCCGCCGCCTCCATTTCAAATTTTTATAGCCGGAATTTCTGAAATGCAGTTATAAGAAAAATGTGATGGATGGCACAGATTTTGTATAGCAGTAAAAAAACACAAACCAGGGAGGTGTTATGTTTTTCCTTTTTGTTGTTTCTGGAATCTTTTTTGGAGAGAAGTCTGGATTTCACCCATGCCTTAAGGATGTGCGGGATTATGGAGCGTTTGAAACGCCGATAAGGGACGACTTTCTTGTGAATGATGATACCACGGGATTTATCTGGCAGTCCACGCAGGGTATGGATGTAGATTCCTCCGGAAACAGGTTCATTCTTATAGGGGACTACAGAGGAGGTTATCTATTTCCTTTCCTCTATATCTTTGATTCTTCGGAAAATCCCGTTGCGGGTCCGATTAAGATCGGAAATTATGCAGAAAAGATGGAAATGGCCGTTTCTCCTGATGGGAAGGCGCTTGTTGCCTGGAGTGATAACTACTATATATGGATAGCAATTTATGACGCCCAGGGAAATGAGGTTTTATCTCCGGTTCCCATTGATTCAGGAGTGAGTGGTTATTATTTAGATGTTGCCTCAAACGGTCTCGGGGAATATGCTGTTGCATATGACAGCAGTTCAGGAAGTGACCCGAAATTTGTAAGAATTGACGCATCAGGAAATCCCATCTCTTCCTTTCTTTACAGTGGAGCCTCAGCACTGAATCTCAGGATATCCATGGACAACAGTGGAAATGTGGTTATGGTATGGTATTACTATGATTCAGGATTGGGAAGTTATGAGACCTACTACTGCCTGGTTGATGCCTCCGGAACAGTGGTTGCTGAAGGGATAGCAAGCAGTGTAAGCACAGGCTCCCAGTATTATCCTGATGTATGGATGGATGAAGAAAATGGCGATTTCTGGATAGCATGGCTCGATACAAGAACCGCTTATTATGACATATACCTGAGACACTTTGACTCCTCTGGAAGCCCTACCGATGTTGAGGCTCTGGTGAACGATGGTGGAGCAGGCACCGTGTCTTATTCCTGGCCTCATGTCTCTCTGGATGGCTCATCCGGATGGGGATTTGTTGTGGGATGGGCAGATGATAGAAATGGAGACAGGGATGTCTATATCCAGAGATATGATGCAACTGGAACCCCTTCGGGAACAAATATCAAGGTGAACTCGGACATTGGGTATGGGCAGAGTTCTGTCTTTGTTGGTGTGGGAGCGAACGGAGACTGGGGAGTTTTATGGGAGGACGAGAGATATGAGACGGAGATTGCATTCATCCGCTTCTTCCTGCCAGATGGCACAAGCCCTCATGCGGAATTCCCGGTGGATGAAAATAAAGGAAGCAGATTACAGATGTATGCATCATGCGGTCTGGACGATGAAGGTGGAATAATAGTATGGATGGACACAAGGTATTCCTGGAACGGAGATATATTCGCTCAGTTCATTGACACTCTTGGAAATCCTGTTGGCACGAACTTTATTGTTGCAGATGATACCACAGGGGAGGCATACAGCCCGGATGTTACGGTGAATGGAGGGACAGCGGTTATAATCTGGGTGGACACCCGTTCGGGTTCCTATTACCTGTATGGTCAGAGATACGGCATGGATGGGACTCCCTACGGGTCTAACTTCCAGATAAGCCGCGCTTCACTTGCTTCTTCTATATACGGGGTGGCTGCTGACAGAAATGGAAATTTTGCTGCGGTATGGCATAGAAATGACGACAATATCATGCTGAGAAGATACAACAATGCAGGAATACCACTTACGGATACAATCGTTGTGAATGATGTGAGAGATAATGCAGGTTATCCTGATGTTGCCATGGATCCGGACGGGAACTTTGTTGTTGTGTGGAATGACTGGCATGATGATGGAACCTCCGATGTTTACATGCAGCTCTTTGACAGCACCGGGAACAGGATAGGGACGAATATCACGGTGGTGAATAGAACCGCTGATGTATATCTTCCAAGAGTTGCCAGGAGCAGGGCTGGATTTGTTGTGGTATGGGCAGATATGGTTGATGGTGGATGGAAGATATACGCTCAGATATACCAGAACAACGGAAATCCGGTCGGGACACCCTTCCCGGTATCCTCTGACACCATACCATCCATGATATTCTACTGGAATTTATGGTACTGGACTGTGGGTGTGCCTTCTGCTGTAACAATTGACTCAACCGGAAACTTCCTGGTTGGATGGATAACTGCGGGAGACCAGGGAGACCCTGACTTTGTTGTAAGAGGCTTTTATTTCGATGGAACACCGATGGGGCCCGAGGTTATTGTGAACAACGAGCCTGTGGGTGATGAGACCCAGTTGACTCTCGGAAACAGTGCGATTGCATCTTATGGAAATAAGGTTCTTCTTGCATGGGGAGATGCAAGGAGATATAAGGGAATTGATATATATGCCGAACTCAATACCTTTGACCTTGCGGGTATCGGAAAGAATGTGGTGGAAAGAAGAGGAACGATTTTCTCTGAGAGATACACCGTATCTTTCCATATGGACCGGACCTCTGAGGTCAGGGTTACGGTTTACAACCTCTCAGGAAGGGCTGTGTATCATACTTCAGGGATTCTTGAGGCAGGAACCCATACCTTTACCTGGAAACCCCGGAATCTTCCCTCTGGTGTGTACTTTGTGGTTATAGACAAAGGGAACGAAAAGGAGGTAAGGAAGGCAATCTATCTCAGGTAGGTTTCTTTCATTTCTTCCAGTGTTCCAAAGTAGAGAAAATGGGGTGGGGTTAAATCCCCACCCTTTTCTTTCCACAAATTTTGAGAGTTTTTCCAGGTTATTCCCGGGTTCAAGAACCTCCTTTTCTTCCATATATTTTACATAAATCTTTATTATCACAATCCCTTCCTCCACATCAGGGAGATGGAACTCTATCTTTTCGTCAAATTCACATCCTCATATCCTCCCAGAGCATCCCTAAATTTAATCCATCCTTTTTCATCCTGCCTCCCGGTTTTTAATTTATGCAAAATGTTTATAAATTTTTATAACCCAATCCCGGATACATTATTGATTGATATAAGATACCGGATGGTATAAAATTTGTAAAAAGGTATGAAAAACAAAAAGGAGGTGCCATGGTTGTGCTCTTCTTTGCACTCGGAGACCTTGTTCTATGGGGAGAGGAGGTAGATGTTCATCCATCGCATGTTGAGAGGGCATATCTCTCCAGCACATTCGGCTCTCCAATAAGGGACGATTTTCTCGTGAACGATGATTCCACCGGGTTCCTTACCCAGTATAACCGGATGGTGGATGTTGATTCTTCAGGCTACACCTACATTTTGATGGAGGATGCAAGAGCAGGACTTTATTCTCTCTTTCTTTACATTCTCGACCCCTCGGGCAGCGTTTCAGCGGGTCCTGTGAAAATAGGAACAAACACAGATGATGCAGGCATTGCTGTATCTCCGGATGGAAAGGCTCTCGTGGCATGGGAGGATGGGGAACTGGTATGGATAGCGATGTACGACCGTTCGGGTAATGAACTTGTTTCTCCCACAGTGATAGACAGTGGAATTACCGCATACGAACTGGATGTTGCCGCCAACGAAAATGGAGAGTATGCGGTTGCCTTTGATACCGATGGAAATGAGAATCCAAAGGTGTGGAGGATTGACAGTAATGGAAATCCAGTCTCCTCCTTCCTTTATGCCGGAGTGGAATCGGACCATGTGAGGGTATCCATGGACAACTCTGGAAATATAGTGCTGGTATGGGATTACTACAATTCTGCAAGTACCTCCGATGATGTTTATTTCTGTTTAATTGACAACACGAATACTCTTGTAACTGAAGGGGATGTGAGCAGTGTTCTTACAAATACTCAGACCTACCCCGATGTCTGGATGGACCCTCAGACCGGCGAGTTCTGGATAGTATGGCTGGATGCAAGAACTTCATACTACGATGTATACATGAGGTACTTTGATGCATCCGGAACACCCACCGCATCAGAAGAAATAGTAAACGATGGGGCATCAGGAACGGTTTGTGCCCTGTGGCCTCATGTTTCCATAGATGGCGCATCCGGGTGGGGATTTGCTGTTTGCTGGATAGACGATAGAAATGGAGAGTATGATGTTTATGCCCAGAGGTTTGATGCAGGTGGAGCTCCCATTGGAGGGAATCTGAAGGTTAATTCCGATATAGGATATTCTCAGCGTTCAGCATTCGTGGGAACCGGAAGCAATGGGCATCATGCATTTGCCTGGGAAGATGAGAGGAATGCCGGAACTGCTCTCCTATATGCCAGGCTCTTCCAGCCAGATGGAACAAGCCCCAATCCTGAGTTTGCCGTTGATAAGAATGAGGGTTCCTTGCTACAGATGTGCGCATCATGTGGTATAGAGAGGAATGGTGGAATAATCGCATGGATGGACACAAGGTACTCCTCCTGGGGGGATATATTTGCCCAGTTCATAGATACCCTCGGGAACCTTATTGGAAATAACATACTTGTGGCGGATGATACAACGGGTGAGGCATACAATCCTGATGTTGCAGTTGGTGGTGGGAGTGCAATTATCGTATGGGTGGATAACCGGAATGGTTCCTATCTCCTTTACGGTCAGAGGTATGGACTGGATGGAACTCCTTATGGTTCAAACTTCCAGATAAGCAAAGCAGACCTTGATGCTCCGATCTACGGTGTCTCAGCTGACAGGGATGGAAACTTTGCAGTGGTGTGGATGAGGCACGACAACAACATAATGCTGAGAAGATACAACAATGCAGGAATACCACTTACGGATACAATCGTTGTGAATGATGTGAGAGATAATGCAGGCTATCCTGATGTTGCCATGGATCCAGATGGGAACTTTGTTGTTGTGTGGAACGACTGGAATGCTGACGGGACCTACGATGTTTACATGCAGCTCTTTGACAGCACCGGGAGCAGAATAGGCTCAAATGTTACCGTGATAGATAGAACTGGAGATGTCTATCTTCCCAGAGTGGCAAGAAGCAGGGCAGGATTTGTGGTTGTGTGGGCCGATTGGGTTGAGGGATGCTGGAAGATATACGCTCAGATATACCAGAACAATGGAAATCCCATAGGGACTCCATTCCCGGTGTCGTCGGATTCCATCCCCTCATGGATACTATGGAATAACATATTCTATTACTATTATACCCTTGGAAGTATAGCAGGTATTACGATGGACAGTCTCGGAAACTTCATCGTTGGATGGATAACAGCAGGAGACCACGGTGACCCGGACTTTGTTATAAGAGGATTCTATGCGGATGGAACTCCAGTGGGTCCGGAGGTTATAGTTAACAATGAACCTTCTGGAGATGAAGAGCAGTGGACACTCGGGAACAGTGCCATGTCCTCCTGTGGGGACCTTCTCTTACTCACATGGGGTGATGCAAGAAGATGGAAAGGGCTCGATATATATGCGGAGCTTAACACATTTGACCTGGCAGGAGTGAAGAGGGTATCCAGAGAAAAGATAGGAAGGATATTCTTCCAGAAATATACCACATCGTTTACCCTCAACCATGTTTCAAGAGTAAATGTGAGGGTCTGCGATGTTTCCGGAAGGATTGTTTACCGTGCATCCAGCGTGATGGAGCCCGGAACGCATACATTCACCTGGACACCGAAGAACAAAGCCTCGGGAGTATACTTCATTGTGATTGATACGGGTGAGGAAAGGAAGGTGGAGAAGGCAGTGTACCTGAGATAAGGCCTTAATACCCCCTGCACCGGAAACCCCGGGCAGGGGGATTTTTTATTTGCCGGGTTGACAAAAGAGGAAAAGTCTTTATAATAATTAAAAACTCAAAAGGCGAAAAAATAGGAGGTGAAATGAGAACGGTTTCTCTCCGGAAAGAGGATGTGGAGAGAAAATGGTGGATTGTTGACGCTTCTGGAAAGACCCTGGGAAGGCTTGCCTCCAGGATTGCTCATATCCTGAGGGGGAAGCATAAGCCCAATTTTACCCCTCATGTGGACAATGGGGACTTTGTTATAGTGGTGAATGCTGAGAAGATAAAGGTTACTGGAAAGAAGATGGAACAGAAGATTTACTACAGGCACTCGGGTTATCCTGGAGGATTGAAGGAAATTCCACTCTGGAGGATGATGGAAAAACATCCTGAAAGGGTTATTTATCTTGCGGTTAAGGGGATGCTTCCCAAAAACAGACTTGGGAGGAAGATGCTCAAGAAACTTAAGGTTTACAGGGGTCCTGAACACCCCCATCAGGCACAGAAACCAGAAAGACTTGAGATAGGAGGTTAAATGGAGTTCTATGACGCAACAGGACGCAGGAAAGAGGCAGTAGCAAGGGTGAGACTTATACCAGACGGAACAGGAAAGGTAATCGTTAACAACCGTCCAATTCGGGATTACCTTACCCGGGATGACCTGGTAATTCATGCGCTCCAGCCACTTGAACTTGTGAATCTCAAGGATAAGTTTGATGTAAAGGTGAAGGCAAAGGGAGGCGGACTTTCCGGGCAGGCAGGAGCGATAAGGCTTGGAATAGCGAGAGCACTTGTTCTCTACAACCCTGAACTCCGGCCCATTCTCAAGAAGGCGGGAATGCTCACACGAGACCCGAGGATGGTTGAGAGAAAGAAATACGGAAGAAGGAAGGCAAGGAGAAGCTTCCAGTTCTCCAAGAGATAAAAACAAAAACGCACACCCCTGGACTGGAAGGGTGGTCCTGCGGGTCCCTTCCGGGATGAAGGGGGTGGAGGAGAAACCACAAAAAGGAGGAGGAGTTGGTAAACATAAGGGAATTGCTTGAGGCGGGGGTCCACTTCGGACATAAGCGCAGCAGGTGGAACCCCAAAATGCGTGATTATATTTTCATGGAAAGAAACGGAATTCACATAATTGACCTCAGAGCCACCATCCACAAATTGAAAGAGGCATGCGAGGTTGCAAGGGACATTGCATCAAGGGGAGGAAAGTTCCTCTTTGTTGGGACAAAAAAGCAGGCGCAGGATATAATAAGAGAACAGGCGGAGAGATGTGGCGCATACTGGGTTGTTGAACGCTGGCTCGGTGGAACACTCACAAACTTCCGGACGATAAGGCAGTCCATCAGAAAATTCGTGGAACTCACGGAAACACTCAGGGAGTTTGAGGATATTGAGGACCCGATGGAGAGGTACCAGCGGATGGCTGAGAAGCTCGGAATAACAAAGAAAGAGGCAATAAAGATGGAAAGAGAAAAAAACAAAATGGCGAGGTACTTTGCGGGAATAATGGAGATGGAGGAGATACCGGATGCTATATTCATAGTGGATATAAAGAAGGAGTACAATGCGGTAAGGGAGGCGCGGATAGTTGGAATTACCTCCATAGCAATGGTGGATACAAATGGAGACCCCGAACTCGTTGACTATCCAATCCCTGCAAATGACGATGCCATAAGGTCCATTCAGCTCATAACATCAAAGATATCCGATGCAATCCTTGAAGGTAAGGGGATGTATGAACAAACAAAAGAAGAGGAGGAGGCAAATGTCGCAGGTTGAACTGATAAAACAATTGAGGGAAAGAACAGGCGCAGGTCTCCTTGACTGCAAAAAGGCGATTGAGGAGGCCAACGGAGACATTGAGAAGGCAATAGAGATTCTGAGGAAGAAGGGAATAGCAAAGGCAGAAAAAAAGATAGGAAGGGTGACGAAGGAGGGGATAATAGAGGCGTACATCCATCCCGGTGCACAGCTTGGGGTTCTTGTTGAACTTAACTGTGAAACCGACTTTGTTGCAAGAACCGACGAATTCAAGAAACTCGCACGTGAGATTGCAATGCAGATAGCAGCAACCAATCCAATTGCGGTGAAGAGGGAGGATATACCTTCTGAGGTCGTGGAGAAGGAAAAGGAAATATACGCAGCTCAGGCAAAGGAGATGGGCAAACCGGACCATATAGTTGAAAGGATTGTCCAGAGCAAACTTGAAAACTTCTACAAGGAGAATGTCCTTCTTGAACAGCCCTACATAAGGGACCCATCCATCACCGTGATGGACTTCATAAAACAGCACATAGCAAAGTTTGGGGAGAACATAACGGTAAGAAGGTTTGCAAGGTTCCGCCTTGGAGAGGAATAAGTATTCACGCATACTTCTGAAAATAAGCGGTGAGTCCCTTTCGGGTGGGGGGAAGGGGATTGACCTGGAGGCGGTGAGGTGGATGGCTGGGGAGGTAAAAAAGGTTGTGGAGGATGGGGTTGAGGTTGCGCTCATGGTGGGTGGAGGGAATATGGTGAGGGGTGGAAGGGAGGATTATGGAATATCCAGGGTGGATGCGGACTTTCTGGGAATGCTCGGAACCCTGATGAATGGAATTGTTCTCCGGGGAGTGATGGAGAAGGAAGGAATGGATGCAGAGGTTCTTTCTGCAATAGGAGTTGATGGGATAGAGAGGTATAATCCACGGAAGGCGAAGGAATGCCTTAAGCAGAAAAAAGTGGTGATTCTCACCTGTGGTTCAGGAAACCCATTTTTCACAACCGATACAGCGGCTGTTTTGAGGGCGCTTGAACTTGAAGCAGACTGCTTTATCAAAGGAACAAAGGTTTCAGGGGTGTATGACAGGGACCCTGAAAGGGATGAGAATGCAAAATTCTTCCCCGAACTTACCTATGAAGAGTATCTGAGGCTCAAACTCCGTGTGCTTGACATAACCTCTGTTTCCCTTGCAATGGAACACAACCTCCCGATACTTGTATATAACTATACAGAACCCGACGCCCTCCTTCGGCTTGTGAAAGGAGAAACAATAGGAACCATAATAAAGGGAGGTGGAAATGCATGAGATATTGAAGGATGCAAAGGAAAGAATGAAAAAGGCAGTGAAAGTTGTTGAGGACGAATTAAAGGGTGTGAGGACGGGAAGGGCATCTCCATCCATTCTTCAGGGTATAAAGGTTGAATACTATGGAACAAAGGTCCCCATAAATCAGGTTGCATCCATAACCGTTCCACAGCCCGATCTGCTTGTTGTTCATCCGTGGGATAAGAGTGTTTTACCGGAAATAGAAAAGGCAATAAGGACAAGCGACCTTGGTCTGAATCCATCAAACGACGGAAATGTTATAAGGATTCCAATCCCTCCCCTTACCGAGGAGAGGAGAAAGGAACTTGTCAAACTCGTGAGAAAGATGGCAGAGGAGGGGAGGGTTGCAATAAGGAATATAAGAAGGGATGCAAATGAGAAGGTGAGGAGACTCAAAAAAGACGGAGAGATTTCAGAGGATGATGCAATGAGACTTGAGAAGGAGATACAGAAACTCACGGATGAGTATATAGAGAAGATAGATGAGGTGCTCGAACACAAAGAAAAAGAGATAATGGAATGAAGATTCCCCGCCATATTGCAATCATAATGGATGGAAATGGGAGGTGGGCAAGGAAGAGAGGGCTTCCCCGCATATTCGGGCACAGGGCGGGTGTAAAGGCGGTGCGGAGGACGATAAAGGCATGTATTGACCTCGGGGTTGAGTATCTCACCCTTTACACATTCTCAAAGGAGAACTGGGCAAGACCCCGGGAAGAGGTTGAGGGCTTGATGTTCCTTCTCAAGGAGGTTATAAGAAAGGAGATAAAGGAACTCATGGATTACAATGTGAAGGTGAGATTTATAGGCAGGATTTCCGAACTCCCCGACTACGTTCAGGAGGAGATAAAGTTTGCCACTGAAAAGACAAAGAACAACACGGGATTGAATCTCATAATAGCCCTTAACTACGGTGGAAGGGCGGAGATAGTGGATGCGGTGAAGAAGATGATTGAGGATGGGGTAAAGGAGGTTGATGAGGATAAATTCAGGAAGTATCTCTACGCCCCCGATATCCCGGACCCTGACCTGGTGATAAGAACAAGTGGTGAAATGAGAATATCAAACTTTCTCCTCTGGGAGATAGCATACTCCGAGCTCTGGATAACAAAGGTCCTATGGCCTGACTTCAGAAAAAAACATCTCATGGAGGCAATAGAGAGCTACAACCGGAGGGAGAGGAGATTCGGAGGACTGAGCTCTTCTACCGATTAGTAACTGCCGGTCTTTTCATTCCTTCTCTCATATATATTGCATGGGCAGGGGGAATATACTGGCTTGCTCTCATTGAACTCGGGATAGGCTGCATGGCATACGAGTTCTTCAAAATACTTGAAAAAAGAGGACTTTCCCCCTACAAATCCCTTGGAATTATTGCAGCCATGATGCTTGGATTGAACTCCTACTTTCACAGTTACATCTTTACCTTCATCACACCCACTGCGCTTATTTTTGTTGTGAGCGTTGCGGAACTCCTGAGGAAGGAGATAAAGGACCCCATAGCCCATATTTCAACCACCCTCTTCGGTGTGGTTTATACCGGATGGCTGATGAGCCATCTTATTCTCTTAATGCAGATGCCCCAGGTTGTCACCCATCATGAATATTACAACATATTCGGGATAAAGATAAGAAACGGAACAAGCTTTGCCCTCCTTCCCTTTGTCCTCACCTGGACCAACGACACCGGTGCGTTTTTCATAGGAAGAAAGTTCGGGAAAAGGAAGTTTTTACCAAGGGTGAGTCCAAAGAAGACATGGGAGGGGGTTTTTGGTGGTGCGGGCTGCACCCTGGTGGCAAGTTTCATATACCGGTATGTTTATGCTCCATACCTCTCCACCGGGGACTGCATAGTTCTTTCTCTTTTGGTTGCCATCCTTGCTCCCCTTGGAGACCTGGTTGAGTCAATAATAAAGAGGGATGTGAATTTGAAGGACGCATCATCCACCATTCCCGGGCACGGCGGTGTCCTTGACAGATTTGATTCACTCCTCTTCACAACCCCTGCAATCTACTACTATCTCAGGTTCTTTGCTGCAAGATGAAAAAGGTTGTCATACTTGGTTCAACAGGTTCCATAGGGAAGAATGCCCTTGAGGTTTTGAGAAACCTTGAGGGATTTGAACTTGTTGGAATATATGGAGGAAGGAATCGGGAACTTCTGCTAAAACAGGCGGAGGAATGGGGGGTTGAGTACATTGGGCTTGTGGATGAAAAAGAGGCAGGGAAACTCAGATGGAGGAGGGTTCTTTCCGGGATTGAGGGTGCATGTGAACTTGCATCTTTACCAGGAGTTGATGTGGTTGTGCTTGCCCTCGTGGGTTCGTGTGCAGTTTACCCACTCCTTTCTGCCCTGAAAAGCGGGAAAAGAGTCGCCATGGCAAATAAGGAGGCAGTGGTTGCGTATGGACCTGTTATTGAAAAGGAAAAATTTTCAGGGGAGATAATTCCCGTGGATTCCGAGCATTCCTCGCTGTTTCAGTGCATAAAAGGGAGGGAGAAAGAAGTGGAAAGAATTTATCTCACCGCCTCTGGAGGTCCATTCAGGGAGAGGGAAAGCCTTGAGGGAATAACGGTTGAGGAGGCATTGAGACATCCAACCTGGAGTATGGGGAAGAAGATAACCATAGATTCCGCAACCCTGATGAACAAAGGGCTTGAGGTTATAGAGGCAACATTTCTTTTTGGTTTTCCTGTTGAGAGAATAAAGGTTGTTATACATCCCCAGTCCATAATCCACGGAATGGTGGAGTTAAAGGATGGAAGCTTTCTTGCGCATCTTTCCTGGCCTGATATGAAACTTCCCATTCAGTATGCACTCACCTATCCTGAAAGGAGAAATGCCCCCGTAAAACCATTCAATCCTGTTGAGGCAGGAAAACTCACATTTGAAGAACCTGATATGGAAAGATTTCCTCTCCTTTCCCTTGCGTATCGTGCTGGAAAAGAAAAAGGAACCTTCCCTGCTGTTCTCAATGCTGCAAATGAAGAGGCGGTGAAACTCTTTCTTGAAGAAAAGCTCTCATTCACCGGGATATTCAGGGTGGTTGAGAGGGTGGTTGAACTCCATAAGGTTATTGAAAATCCCTCTTTTGAGGATATAGAGGAGGCGGAGAGATGGGCAAGGGAGGAGGTTAAGAGATGTACATAGTGGTTGCCATTGTATTCCTCTCTATTCTTGTTCTTGTCCATGAGGCAGGGCACATGTGGGTTGCAAGGATATTCAGGATAGGAGTTCCTGTTTTTTCCGTTGGAATGGGACCTCCTCTCTGGAAAAAGAAGAAGGGGGAAACCGAGTACCGGATTTCTGCATTTCTATTTGGTGGATATGTGAAACTCAAGGGGATGGACCCCCATGAGCGTCACGATGAGGATTCATTTTATTCAAAATCCCCATGGGCAAGGATGGCGGTTGTTCTTTCAGGTCCCTTTGCAAACTTTTTGCTTGGTTTTCTAATCTATTTTTTGATTTTCTCTATAAAAGGGATTGAAACACCGGGAACGACAAAAATAGGAAAGGTTGAGGCGAGTGATTTTATGCCGGGGGATTCCATCGTTGAGGTGGATGGGAAAGTTCCTCATAACTTCTGGGAGGTAGAAAGGTGGATAAAAAAGGGTTCACGGGTTCTTGTGTGGAGAAAGGGGAGGGTTGAAACGCTTCGGGTAAAAAATAAGGGAAAAATATATCCATTTCTTCTTCCTGTTGTGGACGAAATTGCTCCCTCCTCTCCGGCAGAACACGCAGGGATTCAGTCAGGGGATACGGTTTTGTTCATCAATGGAGTGAGGATTTCCTCCTGGTATGACCTCCAGGAATTTGTAAGAAAAAGTCCGGGGGAGACACTTGAGATTGTGGTGAAAGGGAAAGGAAGGAGGGTTTTGACGGCAGTTCCCGATACCCAGAGGATTGTGGAGGATGGAGAGATAAAGGTGATAGGATTGCTTGGAATAACTGCACAGTCACATCCGGTTTATCTTAAAGTCTCTTTGCCCCTTGCATTTGTGCTTGCAGGGGAGAAGTTTGTGGACATCGTGAAGACCATAGGGATTGTTCTCTCAAATCTTGGAAGAAAGATACCCGCCGAGGAAATAGGGGGTCCCATATCCATAGTGGTCATGACACGTAAGGGAATGATGTATGGAATCTCCGGTGTTTTCGGGCTCATGGCATTTATTTCAATAAACCTTGGATTTGTAAATCTCCTTCCTGTTCTCCCACTTGATGGTGCTCACTTCCTTTTTGCCCTGTTTGAGGTGATAACAAGAAAAAGATTGCCTGAAAAGGCTCTTAGAATAATTGAACAGGTGGGGGTTATTCTTTTGTTGCTCCTTATAATCTTTGTCTTAAGAAACGACATTTTGAGATTGCTTAAAGGTAAATTCTGATTCTCGTTGACATTGTTGAGTATTTTATGCTATAAATTTTTTGATGGAGCTTCTCTCCTTTTTCACATGGAGTTTATTCTTTGAACCTCCACTTCTCCTCTTTGCAGGAGAAACAGAAAAGATACTTTTCTCTCCCACCGAATGGGAACCCGGTGTTTTTGTTTTTTATGAAAATCCATACGGGGCGGAGAATTATAAAAAAATAAGCGCAGGTCTGGTTCCCTTTTCATGGGGTGGGGTGGGAGTAAAAGGATACCTGGTTGACCCTGACTACAGGCTCTTCATCCTCAACCTCGGATTGAAAAAGGAAATAAAAATTCTTTCTTTTGGCATTCTTTACTCTCTGGAAATAGAAAAAATCCCTGAGGATGTCCGGGTTTATCATCATTTCTCTCCCGGGATTTCCCTCTCATATAAAAATCTCTCACTTTTCGCCTTTCCTCATGGGGCAGGTGGAGACTTTGTATTTTACCCTCTTGTTTTTTCCGCAGGATACCTCAATGGAATGCCATATTTAGCCTTAAAAGTTAAAGGGGGAAAATACCTTGAAGGATATGCATGGATTGCAGGAAGTCTTAAAGGAGGAGGAATAAGGATAGGAGGAGAAAAGGACGGGTTCTTCTTCCTGTTCAACCTCGCACCGGGGCTGGGGATAACTAAAATGGCAGGATGGGAGCGGAGATGGTAATCCTGCTTGCTTACATGGGCGGATACTTTGAAGGGATAGTGGATTACGATTCGCTGGTTTATCTTGAGAGAAGATACCTTGAACTTGGAATATGGGGAAGAAGGGCAGGGGTTGAGGGATATTCTCTTCTTTCCTCAGACTTTGACCTCAGGAGAATGCACCTTTCATTTTCCGGCTCCTTTTATTCTCTTGCTCTTTTCCAGGGGGAGGACAGACATTACCTTCCATCTCCCCTGCTTTACCTTGTTTCTCCTGAAAGAATAAGGGACGAATCCTGGGGACCCCATGCAGGAGGACTGAGACTGGACCTGTGGAAGGGTAACTATTCAGGCACATTCATCCTTTCCCGCTCTTCGGTAACAGAATATGCGGTTTACCGTCTTGGAGAGATAAGAAAGCACGGGGGAATTTTAACAGCGGGTGGAGGATTTCTTGAAAAGGACTGGTTTTCCGGAAGGAACAGGGTTGTGTATGGAAGAATATTTCTCAAAAGGAAGTTTTCTTTGGGAATTGAAGCTGCACGGTGCCTTGAACATCCGGATGGGGAGGGAGATGCAGGAGAAATTGAGTTGAGAATACCCCGCCTTGGTCCATTTTATCTCAAAACCTCACTCTATAAATATGATGATACCTTCAGGGATGAACTTTCCTGGAGGTTTTCTCCATGGGGAGGGAGGGAGTATGGAAGGAGGGGGATAAGAGGAGAGTGGGTTTTTATGGTCCCGGGGAGGATGATGAACATAACCGTAAGATGGGACAGGTATGAAAACCTGTGGCACATGGAGGAGATTTACTGTGAGTTCATAGGGGGAATTCATTCAAAGATATTTCTTGAAACCATTGAGAACGAGGATGGAATATGGAGACATGCGTTTTTTGAAACAGGAGGAGAGTGGAGGAAGGGGAAGGTGAGGTTTCAGTTCAAGGTTAAGGACATACAGACAGAGTATGAAAGGTATCTCTTCGGTGTTGAGGCCGGGGTTAACCTTCCCCTGGATTTCTCACTTTACCTGCGCCATGCAGTTGGGGAGAATAAAGAGAGGACATGGGAAAGCACCTTCCTCCAGATTGCCTGGAGGGGTGCGGAGAATACCGAGGTCTTCCTTGAGTATGGGGAGTGGTGGCATACAGATTACGACCTCTTGAACGATGGAGACTTTGCAGACAACCCATACATACAAACACCGGGGAGGATGAGATGCATATTGCGGTTCTGGTTCTGATGGGAATGGTTACACAGACCAAAGAAGGGGTTCTGTTTATATACGAGGATCCCGGTGCAAGACATGTTTTTGTTGCGGGCTCCTTCAACGGATGGTCAAAAACACCCATGATGGAAGAGGATGGTGTGTGGAAGACGGTGATTGAAATCCCTCCTGGAAGATACGAGTATAAGTTTGTTGTTGATAATAAGTGGATTCCTGACCCGGACAATCCGGTAAAGAGCGGTCCATTTGATAACTCGGTTTTCATTCTGAGGGAGGATGGAAGGGTGATGATTCCCGGAGAGGGGAGGGTGTTTTTCTCAGGATACATGAACTTTCTATCTGTGAGGGATACCCTGTTCTATGGAAACGCATGGCTCACCATGATGGTTTCACTTGAGAGACTCTCAGGAGAATTCCAGATTCATGGAAATACACGGGGAGAGTTTGAGATTTACCGGATGAAGATTTCCTCGGGACCCTTTTTCATATTTTACAATTATCCCATTTACTCCACCCATGACCCCTTCCTTGTATTTGGTAAAGAGGACGAACTTGGAAAGCCCTTTGGTGAGGGATGGGAGGGTGGAGGAGCCGAACATGGAAGATACTCCCTCATGCTTGCAGGTGGGATTGATACAGAGGAAGTTGTATTTGGATTTGAGGTTAAGAACCTTCTTTCTGGAAGGTTTGAGAAGGAGAGAAAGGAGATAACACTCTACTGGAATAGATGGGGAATGAGAGGGGGGATGAGAAAAGATGCAGAGTTTATTGAAGGGACAGGAAGGTTTTCTGTTTTTTCACTCCGCACGGGATACATGAAAGATACTCTCTTTTATCTCTTTTCGCTTGCCCCTTCCCTTGGCATAGAAAAGAAACACCTCTCCTTTTCTTACACCCTCCATCTCTTCTGGAGTTCCCCTTCGTTGAGTTCCTCCTTCCTCTATTCCTTCCCTCACTTTGATAAATTCCTCCACTTTGAAGAGCCTTTGATTGGCAAAAGGACCATACATGAAGCAGGATTTTCCATTAAATTCCCCTGGTTTTCCTTTAACCTCAGGGGCGCATGGAATCCTGAATTCTCTTCTTATGTGGTTGAGGGAATCTACCGGCTTAACTGGAGGTTTGCCGGAATTGAGGGAAGAACGGTTTTTTATCCAGACACCGTGATATATCAGCCCTTCCTTTATCTCAGGTTCTCACCGGTAAGCCATGCGTCTGTTCTTATTGGATACGGATTTGACCCGAGAGACGAACTTGGAGAGATAAGGTACTGGAAGGTTCTTGATGAACAGGGCTGGGAAAGAAGTCCCTACCTTATGGAAAATGCTCCTTTCCTTGAATGGGGTGAGAGAAGATGGGAAATAAGGGCAGATTTTTACTTCTGATTTTTCTCTCCTGTTCCCTTTTGAGACCCAGGATTCCTCCACCCCATCCTGTGGATGGAGGCATTCTCTTCCAGATTTATGCCCCATCCGCGAAGTTCGTCACCCTCGCAGGGGACTTCAATGGATGGGGAGGCACAGTTTACGGGAAGTATGACCCGAACCTGGATAGAATGTATGATGATGGAACCCATGGGGATAAGGTTGCAGGGGATGGGATATGGTCTCTTGTTAAAAAACTCCCTCCAGGGGTTTACCAGTACAAGTTTGTTATAGATGGAACCAGGTGGGTCCTTGACCCTTCAAATCCTGAGGTGAGGGAGGAGGGAGGATACACAAATTCTGTTTTGAGGGTGGAGTAGTTTGTCATCCCTTGACTTTTCTCAAAATTGTCTTTAACTTTATAGATGATGGTGTTTGTGCTTGCCTTTAATCTCACAGCAGAGTTCAACCTTGTGGTGGACGAGTCCCTGCGTCCATATATTGAGGTATTTTACTCCTTCCCCCTATCAGCCCTCACGTTTGAAAAGGAGGAAAACTATGTTGCAAGATACAGGATATCCCTCACAATTTATAAAGGTAAAGAGCAGGTCGGAGGTATGGTCAGAGAGAGGCGCATAGAGGCGGAGGATTATGAGAGTACAGTGAGGGATACACTGGTTGAGGGGAAACTTGTTCATTCAATAAAAGAGGGAGAATACACGGTGAGGGTTACGGTATGGGATATGCATTCCCAGAGGAAGGGAGAGGTCAAGAAGAAAATAAAGGTAAAAATACCGCGTGATTTTTATCTGAGTTCCCTGAGGTGGAGGGGAAAGAAAAAAGTTGGAATAAGGGATA
>JAPDKE010000003.1 GCA_029258725.1 bacterium
ACAGGACCTCTCCTGAGGCGTCGTCTATGGCTGATATAAGACACCATCTTCCAAGCCCCTCTATCCACTCATGCTCAGAAGTATCATCTCTCCCAGCATACCCCTCTTTGGCATCCTCTGCCTCCTCCTGCGAAATTTTGCGCTTCTTCTTCCTCACCTCATGAAGCCATTCTCTATCAATATCTCCCTCTTTATCTCCTCACTCACAGCCTTCCTGCCCCTCTTCCTTCTCAAAATCCCCTTTAAACCCTCACGCTCAAACTTCCGCCTCAACCTCAAAGCATGCCGGTAACTCACACCCAAAAGCATAGAAGCCTGAATGCCATTTATCCTCCCCTCAAGCCAGTCACGCAAAACATAAGACCTCTTTACATCAGCCATGAAAACCTCCATCTCTCCCCCTTTTACAAAGGGGATAACCTATTCCCAAACCTATTTCAAATGTGACATTTTTTATAGTAAAAAAGTATGACATTTGTTTATAGTAACAACACAACTACTTCGGAACCTTGACAATTTTCCTTATCTTTGTTATATATTTAAACACAACCAATTAAAAACAAAAGGGCTAATCTTGCAATAAGAGGAAGATACGAAATGTGTTTATCCAGAGCTGTGCATGCCTGTAATACAACATATATTTTAAAATACTATGTTAAAACGGGAGGTAGAACAGCATGATATTTAAAATCAATGATGTTAAATTTTATGTACATCCTAACGAGAATATTGTGAAGAAAATACTTGAGGCTTATCAGACAACTTTTATGGAAATTGAAAAAGAGCTTAAACAATATAGGTTTAGTTGGAATAACAAAAACCAAGGGTTTCAAATAGAACTCAGTGAACAACTGAAAAATTTATTTGTAAAGCTCTTTATCAGAAAAAATGGTATTGTTCCATATACCGAGGGCAATGAAATAAAATATTCCTCTAAAATAGATTTACGAGCCGATGTCGCTATCAAAAGATATCAATCTAATAAAGGAGTTTATATTGAAATAGAATTTAGACCTAATGAATTTAAAGACATTGTGAAGTTTGAAATAGGCTATAATAATCAATTTGCTGAACTAGGTATTTTAATTGTAGCACAGAATAGGAAACATATAAATCCGTCTTATACTACTATGCCACAATATAATAGATGTAAGAAGATAATAGAAGAGCTTAAGCCAAATTGTCCAATACTCCTAATAGGGATAGAGGTTGAGAGAATATAATTATCACTTTACTTAACAAGCCGGTATCTAGCTCTACTATGCTTTACCCAAATCCTCGCCCAGAGACTCAAACTTCAAATACCCGCCCAAAGAGAAGGGATAAAGAAAAATTCTTGCGTTATTCTATTTTCGGTAAAAGCGTACATCGACAGCCTATGTGGAGAGGAACCTTGGGAGGTTCTTTTCCGTAATAAACTTTCTTAACCATTTTCTGGCAATAAGGACATGCATCCATAGCAGGACATATTTCCCATGCCTGTGTCTCACCATATTGTCTTATATTTGCAGCAGTGAGTTTTCCCATAAGATAAGTATGAGCGATCAAAAAAGCCACTTCCCGAAAGTATCTCCACATTCTTTTAACTTTCTCCACGTCAACATGAGAAAATTCAGAAGGCAGGGGTTGTAGTTCAAAAAGTTCTCTAAAAGCCACTACTTTCCCCACCCTTTCTTTCACATCAGGAAGTCCAAGTATAAATTCAATTGCTTTTGTTTTTCTTGTAAAGGGCTTTTCCACTAAATCCGATACTATTTCGTTCAATTCCTTAAGTTTTAGCATTTCCAGAATTTTCTCCATCGGTATATCTAATCCCCGTCTCGCAAGTCCAACTTCCACAAGTTTTTCAAATTTTTTTCTTTCCCTGTGTGTGATCGGTATCACCCTTACTCTATCCAGATTGTCAACATAACGGAAGTAAAGGTCCAATGCATCGAATCCATATCTATCCAGCAGGGCATCGTCAATTGTGATGTCTTCAGGTTCATATTCAAAGAGAATAGTTAAATTACAGTGGGGCCTTACTTCTATAGATTCAAGCGCTTTAATACGGAATTCTGCGAGTAGATCCTCCCGATCTTTTTCAGATGCTTCCTGCCATTCAGGAGAAGACTTCTTTAATTCTTCTATTTTCTTTATATACCGTGGTTTGAACTCCTTTATGTAATCTTCTATCTCCTTACACCGAAGGTTTGAACGAAGTAATATGGGCATGATACTTTTCACTTTCGCATGCCAAGACTCATATTCTTCTTTATCCAATCTCTGCTTTAACTCTTCCACCACATCTCTATCCACTCCGTATATAGTGAGAGGGAATGTACTTTTGGGGTTTAAGATCCAACCTCCATCTTCTGTAGGAGTAACTTTTCCTACACCTTTTGTTTCCTCAAGCACTTCTCTTAAAGAATAATATCGGGAAGAAACAGAGGAAGACTCGGTGTAAGACTGTTCTTCTCTTTCTCGTTGAGACACGATCCTGCGGATAAGGATCCCGAAAAATAAAATTACAATAACAAACAGAATTATAATTCCCATCTTTTCCTCCTTTAAGTTATGCAAAGTTTTTTATTTTTGACTTTCCAATTCTTGTAACAGTTTCTGTCCTTTTGGAGTATCTACAGGTATCAAGGTGGGTTTCTTGCACTTGGGACACGCTTCATACTTGCTTGTAAGTCTCCAAATAGAATATAGGATCCCGGGGAGTAAAAAGAAGCACCATAAAACAATTTCTAACAAAAAACTTCCAGGGGTAATTTTTATAGGAGGCCCCACATACCCGCAATTTGTGCAAATATATTCTCTTTTTCTCATTTTAAAACCTCCTTCGTTTTCCCCTCAATACTCCTCTGTCGCTACTCTTACCATATCAAATATCTGCTCTTTGCTCAGGTTGCGGAGGCGGACGGCACCGGAGGGACATGCGGCACTGCAGGCACCGCATCCCTCACATACTGCCTCATTTACAACAGCAACACGCTTGACCGGGTCAACCTCTATTGCACCATAGGCACACGCAGCCTCGCAGTTTCCACATCCCGCACACACCTCAACATCAACCTCTGCAATCGTTGGCTCACGGGTGAGTTCAGGTTTGCTGAATAGAGCAAGAACCTTTCCTGCCGCACCCGATGCCTGTGAAACAGTATCGGTTATGTCCTTCGGGAACACAGCAGCACCTGCTATGAATATTCCACCTGTTACAGTTTCAAGGGGCCTCAATTTCAGATGCGCCTCCTGGAACCAGCCATACTCATCGGCAGGAAGCCTTAACATTGAAGCAAGACGCTTTGCCTCAGGGGATGGAAGCATGGCAGTGGCAAGAACAACCATGTCTGCCTCTATCTCTATTCTATCCCCCGTTAATGTGTCCACACCCCATACAACAACCTTATCACCCCTCTGGAAAATCTTTGATACCTTACCCCTTATGTAAACAACCCCCTCATCCTCCTTTGCACGCTGAACAAACTCCTCGTATCCCTTTCCATTGGACCTTATGTCAATGTAGAACACATAAGCCTTACCGTGATGAACCGCATGCTTGTAAAGCATTGCCTGCTTTGCAAGATACATACAGCAAATCCTTGAACAGTAAGCCACGCCATGAGCGGGGTCTCTTGAACCAGCACATGAAACAAATACAACGGATTCAGGAACCTTCCCATCAGAAGGTCTCTTTGGAACACCTGCGGTTGGTCCCGCAGGGGCAAGCAACCTTTCAAATGTGAGGGCATCAATAACATCCGGAATCTTTCCACCACCATACTCGGGAAGATTTTTCATATCCATCAATTCAAATCCCGTGGCAACCACTATTGCACCAACCTCAATCTCCTCAATCCTGTCAACCATATCGTGAACTATTGCCTCAGGCTCACAGGCAAGAACACACAAACCACACTCAGAACAAACAGAACAATTTATACACCTCCTGGCCTCCTCCCTTATATCCTCCTCTGCCGGAGTCAACTCAACCTCAGAAAAAGTCTTTATTCTCTCCTCAACAGGTAAATGGGGCTGAACTATCCTTCCCTTCCTATAAGCAAGAGACTTATCACCAGCAAGTTCACTCTTCCAGGGAAGTTCTCCTTCCCTCCCCTCTTTCAGGTCCTTACCCTCAAGAAACCTGTGAATGGAAACAGCAGCCCTCTTACCATGAGCAACAGCATCTATAAAAGTATTGGGACCAGTAACACAATCTCCACCTGCAAAAACCTTAGGATTAGAAGTCTGCAGGGTCAACTCATCAACCTTAACAGTGCCCCACGGAGTAAGCTCTATACCATCAACAAAGGATAAATCAGGTCGCTCACCAATAGCAAGCAAAACAGACGAAACCTCAACCTCATACTCACTCCCGGGAACAGGAACAGGCCTCCGCCTCCCACTCTCATCAGGCTCTCCTAACTCCATCTTTATCAACCTCACACGCTCAAGCCTGCCATCCCTGCCTATAAACTCAACAGGATTCCTCAGGAAATGAAACTCAATACCCTCCTCCATAGCGGCTTCAACCTCTTCCGGTATTGCAGGCATCTCAGCCCTGGAACGCCTGTAAACAACCATAACCTCACAACCCAGCCTCAGGGCACTCCTGGCAGCATCCATCGCAGAATTACCACCCCCAACAACCATTACCCTCTTACCAAGATCCACAGGCTCACCAAAATTAATCTTCTTGAGAATAGAAACCGCATGATAAACACCCTCCAGGTCCTCACCAGGTATCCCCATACCCCTGGACTTATGAGCACCAGTCGCAATAAACACAGCATCATACTCATTCAATATCTCCCTGAATAACTCCCTATCAACAGGAGTATTATACCTCACCTCAACGAGCCCCTCAACAACCTTAACCTCACGTTCAAGTATGTCCTTGGGCAACCTGTAAGGAGGAATACCGGTAAGCAACATTCCACCACCCTTGGGCAACTTTTCAAAAACAGTAACCTTATAACCAAGCTTCCTCAAATCAAAGGCACAGGAAAGACCAGCAGGACCAGCCCCAATAATGGCAACCTTCTTATCCCTTTCCTCCTTTATCTCCGTATCAATCTCAGGACCACCATACTCCCTGAACTCCCAGTCAGTAACAAACCTCTTTATCGTCCTTATGGCAACAGGAGAATCAACCTCACTGCGCTTACACTCACCCTCACAGGGATGAGTACATATCCTCGCAGCAGTTGCAGCAAAAACAAAATCCCTCTCCTTCCTCACTATCTCCTGCGCACGCTTCCACTCACCAGCCTTAACAGCCATAACATAACCATGAGCATTCAAATGTATGGGACAACGAGCACGACAGGGAGGAATGCCGCGCTTGTCTATGGTGAAAACTCCGGGAACAGCCTGGTCAAAGGGCCTGTATATTGCCTTTCTCAGTGTGAGATTCCTTTCCCACTCATTCTTAACCTCAACAGGGCATGCCTCTGCACAGTCCCCGCACCCCTTGCACCTGTCCCAGTCAACAAACGATGCCTTCCTCCTCACCTTCACCTTGAAGTTCCCTATGTATCCCTCTACCCCTTCAACCTCCGAGTACGCAAGAAGATGAATCTTGGGGTGCTGGGAAACATCTGTCATTTTTGGAGTTTCTATACACTGGGGACAGTCGAGGGTAGGGAATGTCTCGGAAAGGATTATCATCTTTCCACCGATGGTGGGAGTCTTTTCAACCAGATAAACCTCATATCCACCATCGGCAATATCCAGCGCAGTCTGTATCCCTGCAATCCCCCCACCAATCACCATTGCCTTCTTTTTTATATCAATCCTGGGGGGATAGAGAAGCATGTTCTTCTTAACCTTCTCAACGGTTGCCTTTATTATCTTTATCGCTTTCTTAGTGGCAGCCTCAGGATAGTCCCCATGAGGCCATGAGCACTGCTCCCTTATGTTTGCTATCTCAACCCTGTATGGGTTGAGACCTGCCCTTGCTGCTGCGTTCCTGAAGGTCCTTTCATGGAGGGTTGGGGAACAGTTTGCAACAACTGCCCCGTCCAGTTTTTCTTCCTTTATCTTTTCCTCAAAGAGAGCCTGACCGGGCTCAGAACACATATATATGTAGTTTGTTGCAAAAACAACCCCTGGTATCTTTTTTACCTCCTCCCTCACCCTCTCCACATCCACAGTCCCTGCAATGTTCATTCCACAGTGGCAGATAAAAACCCCTATCCTCATTGGGTCCCCTTTTGTTTCAACTGAAGTTCACTCAAACCAAATGCATGGGCAAGGAGCTCGGTGAAGTAAAATACAGGAATATGCTCAAAACCTGAGCGCTCAGCCTCAAGCTCCTTTGCCCTTGCATCAAGGTTGAAATGACACAGAGGACAGGAAAGGACCAGTGCATCCGCCCCAAGTTCCCTTGCCAGATTCACTATCTCGTAGGTGCGCTGATAAACAAGTTCCTTTGCACCAACCGTGTGATAGGAGCCACAGCATTCGGTTGCATAAGGAAAATCTATCGCTTCACCACCAAGCAATTCCACAAGGTACGAGAGATATTGCGGGTCTTCCGGGTCGTCTATTGCAACCTCACGGGGTCTCAGGAGCAAACAGCCATAGTAGGGGGCAAATTTCAATCCCTTAAGAGGATTTTTTACCTTCTCCTTTATTTTATCTTCAAGTTCACGGAGCAATTCAAATCCGTGAATAACCTCCACAGAACCATCGTACTTCACCTCTTCCAGGTACATGAAGTCGTTTATCTTTGAAAGAACTTCAGGGTCCCTTCTCACAAGTTCATTCGCACGCTTGAGGGTGTTGTAGCACATTGCACACAGGGTAAGAAGTTCTGTATATCCCTCCTCCTTCGCCCTTATAAGATTCCTCACGGGAGCAAGTTGATGCATCACGTCGTCGGACGCAAGGGAGTAAACAGTCCCGCAGCAGTTCCAGTTTTTGAGTTCACGGAGTTCAACCCCGAGTTCCCTGAAAACCTCACGTGCGGTCCTGTCAAAGATGGATGCAACGGTTTTTAAGGTGCATCCTGGATAATATCCTATCATGACGTTAACTTCCTGAATGCTGAAACCATTGCTATGGTTGGTGCGTTAAGGCGCTCGGGCAGCTTATCCACCCTCACGAAGTCCTTTCTTTCACGAAGTTCAATCTGCCTTATTGCCTCCATCACTCCCGCAAGGTCTATGTCCTTCGGACACCTCACCGTGCAGGTAAAGCAGCTTGCGCATATCCAGTGGGTGTTGGACTCAAGCACGCGGTCAACCCTTCCCGTCATGAGCAAATGCATAACCTGGCTGGGCAGAAGGTCCATGAAGGGAGCACCGGGACACCCGGCAGAACACTTCCCGCACTGATAACACCGGTTCACATCCACACCGGAAATTTCCTCTATCTTGCGGACCAGGTCCCCTTTTACCTTCGTATGGTCAATTTTCACGTACATCAGAGCCTCTCGGATACGCTCTTGCCCTGCAGGAAGAGAAGCAGGTAATCCCTTCCACCAGCCTTTGAGTCTGTTCCGGACATGTTAAATCCGCCGAAGGGATGGACGTCAACCAGTGCTCCGGTGCACTTGCGGTTTATGTAGAGGTTTCCAACATGGAAGAGGCGCTTTGCCTTTTCTATCTTTTTCCGATTGAGGGTGTAAACCGAGCCGGTGAGTCCATACTGGGTTCCATTTGCAATCTCTATTGCGTGGTCAAAGTCGCGTGCCTTTATGACAGAAAGCACAGGACCGAATATCTCCTCCTGGGCAATCCTTGCCGTAGGAGAGACATCGGCAAATATGGTGGGCTTTATATAGAAGCCATTGCCCTCTGCCTTTTCTCCTCCACAGAGGAGTTTGCCCTCGTTCTTACCTATCTCTATGTATTCAAGTATCTTTGCCTCCGCAGCCCCATTTATGACAGGTCCCATGAAGTAGTTCTTATCTGCGGGACCTATCTCTATCTTTCTTGCACGTTCAACAACCATCTCAAGGAACTTATCATATACATCCTCAACCACAATAAGCCTTGAACATGCAGAACACTTCTGTCCCTGATATCCAAATGCAGATGCAATAACACCGGCTGCTGCATCCTCAAGTTCTGCCTCTGAATCCACAATTATCGCATCCTTTCCTCCCATCTCCGCAATCACCCTCTTTATCCATATCTGTCCGGGAGAGGTTTTTGCTGCAAGTTCCACTATCCTCAATCCTATCTCCCTGGACCCGGTGAAGGCAATCATCCTTGTCTTTGGATGGGAAACGAGATAGTCTCCTATCCTTCCACCCGGACCCGTTATGAGGTTGAGAACTCCCCCGGGAAGCCCAACCTCTTCCATGAGTTCAACAAACCTGGTGGCTATCGCAGGAGCATCGCTTGCAGGCTTTAAAACAACTGTATTTCCTGTAACTATTGCAGCGGTTGACATTCCAAGCATTATTGCAAGCGGGAAGTTCCAGGGAGGAATCACGACAACCACACCAAGAGGAATGTAGAAGTACTCGTTCATCTCCCCGGGATATGGGGTGAGAGGCTGGCGCTCGGAGTATCTCAGCATCTCCCTTGCATAGAACTCAAGGTAATCTATCGCCTCTGCAACGTCCGCATCAGCCTCAGCCCAGTTCTTTCCTACTTCGTAAACCATCCATGCTGCAAACTCAAACTTCCTTTCCCTCATGCGCTTTGCTGCCTTGAGCAATATGGCTGCGCGCTCCTCAGGAGGATAGAATCTCCATTCCTCAAATGCCTTGAGTGCCGCCTGAATTGCACGCTCTGCATCATCGGTATTTGCACGTTCAAACACTCCAACCACCTCATCCTTGTTGGATGGGTTTATTGAGTTAAACGTCTCCCCGGAGGAAGAGGATACCCATTCACCATTTATATAGAGTTTGTTCCTCTCCCCAAACCTTGAATGCACTCGCTTAAGGGCTTCTTCCATCTTCCTTTTATTCTCCTCACACGTAAAACATGTAAAGGGCTCGTTTCTGAATTCCGGTAACATATTCACCTCCTTTCCTTGGGGTGAGTATAAGTGAAATAATTAACAATGTCAAGCCTGATGTAACCTCACCCTTATCTCACCTTGACAAATTCATTTCTCTTAATAATATATTAGGATATCCTAATATTATAAGGAAACCCTAAAACTTAAAGGAGGTTAAAATGAATGTTTATTTAAAGTCTTTTCTTTTTCTTGTGGTTTTTTCTGTTTTGCATATGGGTTATGAACTTACGGAATGGAGGTTTCTTACTCCCTTCTGTGGGGTGAATGAATCGGTTTTTCAGCATCTGAAGATGGCTTTCTGGGGGTATCTTTTTCTTGCGGGATTGATTGAGTATCCTTTCGTGAAAAGAAAAGATTCTCTTGCGGTAAACTTCTGGTATTCCCGTTTTCTCACCGCGGTGATGCTTCCATGGGTTGTGTTTCTCCTGTGGTACATCCTTCCGGGATTCTGCGGAAGATTTCACTCCCTGTGGGCAGACCTTGCATGGGCGGTCTGTATAACCTATCTTTCCTGTCTCTTTACGGGGTATATTGAAAAGTCCATAGAGAATACTATTCTTCCCCGCTCAGCCCGATACAGTATACTTTTACTTCTTTTTGTTTCCTGTCTTCTTTTTATATGGTTTACCTATAAACTTCCCTGGATTGACCTCTTTGTGAATCCTGAAAACCTGTGAGTTACTTGAACTCCAGGACCTCTATCTTTAACCTGCCAACAACCTTCATTATCTTTGCCTGCTCAGAGTAGTCTCCCTCCTCAAGTTTTATGTGGGAGGCATCGGCAATGTACTGACCAAATGTGGGGTCCACGGCAACCCACCTTCCAAGCCATACACTGTTCCATGCATGGTAGTAAAATTCCCCACCCACATAGGCAAGCCCTGCATCCACCTTTGCAGGAATACCAAGACTTCTTGCAAAGGCACAGAAGAGGACTGCATGTTCACCGCAGTCTCCCTCTCCTGTCTCAAGCACATCAATTGCATTGGGAATGGAGAACGTAGGAGTCTTCTTTATGTTCTCATAAACCCAGTCTATCAACTTCATGACCGCCTCCCACCCCTTCTTATCCCCGACAATTTCCTCTGCCTTTTTCTTTATCCTTGGGTCGTCTGAGGGAATGAATGGGGTGGGTTCGGTGAATTTCTTTATTGAATCTGGAATTTCCTTAAAAGGCATTGGACCTACGGTCTGGATTATCAGGGTATCACCTTTAAGGTGCTGTCTTGCGTCCTCCACCGAAAGCCCCTCAAGGTCTATATTTTTGAGAACGACCTTTAGGTAGTGTATGCTCCTGGGATCAGGAATGTGCTTTCCTGTTGCTATTGCAAAAGACTTAAAGAGCCTCAGCCCCTCTTTTGAAAGTTTCTTTGCCTCCTCCTCAGGTTCTCTTTCCAGGCATATAATCGGTGACTCCTGTCTCAAAAGAACGTTGTTTCTGTCCACCCACATGTAAAACTTCGCCCCTGCAAGTGTAACCTCATATTTCGTTGCAGGAATTCCCTTATACTCCTCCTCACCGAGTTTTTTTACCTCTATGGTGAAAAGGGACTGCATGGTGGGGTCAAAGAATTCAAACTCTCCCGTTCTTCCCGTTCCCAGCAGTGCCTCAAGGGTAGCCGGAATTTTATGCCTGAGTTTGTATTCCTTTTTCCTTCCGCTAATGTTCAGTATCAGTTTATTCCCCTCAACCTTTCCCCTTGTTCTCAACCTGTGTCCTTCCGAATAAAGTTCAAACTCAAATTCCTTCATCCACAGGTCTTTATCCGTCAATGCCTTTATCCAGTACCTTATCTCCCTCTCCTCTCCCATAGGGGCCATGCGCATGTATGTTTCCTCGTAGATTTCATATCCTTCCCCCTTCCTCCTCATGAGAACTCCCATATACCCGACCTTCACATCCTTTATATAAACCCCGTACCATATGACCTCGCCCTCAGGAAAAGAAAATTGAGTTACCTCTTCCTCATGATGCAGTCCACGATAAAGAAACACGGAAACAAAAAAGAAAAACACAAAAAGAATAAAAAATATCCTTCTCATTTCTCCTCCTTTATATGCTCCCAGATTTTATCAAGTTCCTGAAGGGTCATCTCCTCTATCTTCTTTCCCATCCTTTTCACCTCCTCCTCCAGTCTCCTGAACCTTTCCTGAAACTTATCACAGGCACGGTGAAGGGCAACCTCAGGATTTATCTTGAAGAAATTCCCGAGATGAGAAACAACAAAGAGAAGGTCCCCAAATTCCTCCTCCCTCAGGTCTTCCTGTGCATGCCTCAATTCCTCAACCTCTTCCTTTATTTTGTCGTAAACCCCATCCACACTTTCCCAGTCAAATCCCTTTCTTTTTGCCTTCTCCTGCAATTTCCAGGACCTGAGCAATGCAGGTAAAGAACGCTCAACATAAAATCCCTTCTTCTTTCTGTCCTCCCATTTCTTGAGCACCTCCTCTCCCGTCCTTGCAACATCCTCCCCAAAAACGTGTGGATGCCTTTGTATCATTTTCTCCTTCACCTTTCTTATTATATCCTCAATTCTTCTCCCTCTTTCCTCCAGAATAACCGATGCCATGAGGAAGATAAGCAAAACATCACCGAGCTCCTCCTCCACCTCCTCAACTTTACCCTCCCTTACAGCAGAGAGGAACTCATATGCCTCCTCCACCAGATACTCTCCCATATCCTGGAGTGTCCTTTCCCTGTCCCAGGGACACTCCTTCCTTAACCTCCTCACAACCTGAAGAAAATCATCAAACTCCTTCATAGTGAGAGTGATGGGTCTGCCCTTACATCAAGTTCATGGAATTCACCTCTCTGTGCGTAGAAGTATGCTGTGAGTGCAACCATGGCAGCGTTGTCCGTGCAGTATCTTCTGGATGGGTAAAATACCTCTCCAAGTTCATGAGCCCACTCCCTCAAAAGTTTATTCGCCGCAACCCCACCGGTCAATCCTATTCTGTTTATCCCTGTCTCTTTTACCGCCTTCTTTAACTTTAAAATCAACTGCTCTACTGCATGATGCTGAAAGGATGCGGCAAGGTCGGGAATTTTGTCTATTTTTTCCTGGGGTGACAGTTTCTGATAGGTATAAAGCACTGCGGTCTTCAATCCACTGTAACTCATATCGTATCCGGGAGGGTCAGGGGTGGGAAAGGGAAAGGCACGTGGGTTTCCCTCCTCCGCTGCCTTCTCTATTGCAGGACCACCTGGATATCCAAGCCCTATGAGTTTTGAGACCTTATCAAACGCCTCACCAGCAGCATCGTCAAGTGTTTCTCCAAGGATTTTATATCTCCCCCATTCCTCCACCACCATCAGAATGGTATGCCCCCCTGAGACAAGGAGGCATACAAAGGGGGTTTCCATTTCGTGTTCTATCTTGAGAGAAAATATATGTGCCTCAAGGTGATTCACACCTATGAATGGCTTTTTCAAAGCATAGGCAAGTGACTTTGCAAATCCAAAACCCACAAGGAGGGACCCGATGAGACCTGGACCCCTGGTGGCTGCAATGACATCTATTGCGGGAAGTTCATCGGGGGAGAGGAGTTCGTGAAGGAGGGGAAGTAATTTCCTCATGTGGTCCCTTGATGCTATTTCAGGAACCACACCCCCGAACCTTGCATGAACCCGCTGGGAATAAAGAACATCCCTTAAATTTTTTCCATCGTAAACGGCAACCCCTGTCTCGTCACAGGAGGTTTCAATGGCGAGAACCTTCATGGATTATCTTCACCTCCGGAGGAATGCTCTCTACAACGCCCTCAGGCAGTCTGAGTTTGGCATATCCATCCTCTTTTGGTATTGAGGATGGTCTTATAAAGGATATTCTGCTTACAACCGATGCTGCCCCCTTTATCTTTACAATATCAGGAACCGCACGCACTCCCACAGGTGTCCACACCTTAACAGACCTTTCTTTTTCGCGTTCACACCATATATAAATCCTGGAGGGAGAAATAATCCTTCTTATCTTTATGTTCAGCCATCCAGGAATTTTTATGTTATCCCTATCAGGGGTTATGTAATCCTTTATTCCTCTCTCTATCTTCACCCGGTAAACAGGATTCCTTCTCAGGAAAAACATTATTTCCCTCTTTTTCCCCTCTATTTCCACAAGGAGTTTCTGGGAGGTGACTGAAAGAAGAACAAATCCATCGGGCATTGAAAACTCAACAGGAATTTCAACCGTTTCCACAACCTTTACATCCGTACTTGCATAGAACCATATTCCCGCTGCAATTATGAGAGAAAGAATTTTGAGAGGAAGATTATGAAATATTCTCAATTCTCACCCTCCCCTCTCCCTTTTCAATCTCTCCTATCACGGGAAAAGGAAGTTCCTTATCCGATATCATCACCATCCCTATTCCCATGTTGAATACCCGGTACATTTCATCCGCAGGAACATCCCCATGGTGCTGGATGAGTCTGAACAGAGGAGGAACCTCCCAGGATTTTGCATCAATCACTGCATCGCATTGAGGGGGAAGTATTCTTTTTATATTCCCTTCAAATCCTCCACCTGTAATGTGTGCAAGTCCTTTTATCTTATCAAGTTTGTCTTTAAGAACAGGATAATAGGAAAGATGAGGCTCAAGCAGGGCATCTGCCAGGGTCTTTCCGAGTTCAGGAATAAACCTTTCCACATCCCATCCAAGTTTCTCAAAAAACACCTTTCTTGCAAGAGAATATCCATTTGTGTGGAGTCCGCTTGAAGAAAGTCCATAGATTTTATCTCCAGGTTTTATATCTCTCCCATCCATTATCTTATCCTTCTCCACCACTCCCACTATGAATCCAACAACATCAAATATTCCTTCAGGATAAAACCCTGGCATCTCTGCAGTCTCTCCTCCAACAAGCGAACACTCGTTTTCAAGGCATGCCTCTGACATTCCGGATATTATCTCCTCAAGGACAGAAACATCGAGTCTCCCGGTGGCAAAGTAGTCAAGAAAGAAAAGGGGTCTTGCACCGCACGTCAGGATATCATTAACACAGTGATTGACTATATCCTTTCCAAGATTTTTATACCTTTTTGCCTTTATCGCAACGAGAATCTTTGTTCCTATTCCATCGGCAGATGCAACTATCACCTCTTTTCCAAGATCATATAAAGAACTGAAAGGACCCACTCCTTTTATAACTCTGGAAGAGAGGGTCCTTTCAACAAGAGATTTTATTCTTTTTACCGCTTCCTCTCCCTTTTCTATATCTACACCGGAATCCCTGTATAGCACCTTAGAGTTTTGATTTTGCCTTCTTCAGGAATTTCTTGGCTCCCTTATGGTTGGGGTCGTGTTTGAGAACCTCCTCAAATATCTTCACTGCCTCTGCATACTTACCCTTCATGTAGAGTTCAACACCGTTCCTGTAAAGCTTGTTTATCTCGGCCTTGGAGAGCTTCTTTGGGGCGGGTTTTGGTTTCGAAGGTTTTGCCGCAGGCTTCCTGGGAGCCGGTTTTTTGGGGGCAAGCAGTGCCTGGAGTGCCTTTATTCTATCAAGAGCCTCTTTATGCCCCGGTCTGTAATAGAGAACCTTTTTCCAGAGTTCTATCGCTCCCTTTGGATCCCTCCTTTCCATTGCAATCGCTTTATTCTTCAGGTCTTCAACAAGTTTGTCTATGGCAAGTTCTGTCTTTTTCAGATACTCGGTTGCAAGGGCATTGGAGGGATTGTATGAAAGTGCTTTCTTAAATCTTTCCCTTGCCTTTACATATTCTCCCTTATTGAAGAAATCTATCCCTTCCCGCGCATACTTCTCAGCCAGCAGTTCTTCCTGCGTGAGTTTGCGTTTGAGCATCACATTCAATCTTATCACCTTATCCCTTATTACTCTCACCCTGTATCTCTTGGGCTCATAGTTATCTGCTTCACAGTGGATTATGTATCTTCCTTCAGGAAGTCTGACCCTGAAAACCCCCATTGCACTGGAGTAAAACGGCTTGAGTTTCTTCTTTGTTGCCTCTTTTATTATGGTAATCTTTGCAACCAGAGGCTGACCGGTTTTTACATCACTCACCTTTCCAGCGATCACCCCCATTCTCTTCTCACGCCCAAATCCTGGCAGCTTAATTCCTCCGCCAAACATAAACCTTGGATTGAGAAGTGCCTTGGGCGGTCTTAACTGCTCAAGTCTTGTAAATGCAATGGCAATCTGATAGAGGGGGGTATCCCAGAATGCACCAACATTTCCATTTCTTCCGTCAAACTCAAAGGCAAAGTAAAGGGTGGGGAGAATGGTTATCTTACCACCGAAGAAAAGCCCAAAAGCCCAGGCAGGATGACTTTTCTCTCGCAGTTCCTCCTGTGTGGAGGCAAAAAGGATGTCTGAATTGAAATAATGGCTCAAAGGACCATATCCAACAAACTTCCCTCTTCCAAGTCCGACAGAAACCTCAAAGAAAGGAAAGAGTTTTCTCGTGTATACACCGTATAAGGAAAAGAGTTCCGGAGGTCTTCCTCCGACCTTTTCATACTGAACATCGTCAACGAAGCCAACAGACTTTCCCATTCCCACAGGTGATATCCATGGATTGTAGGTTATATGGTCCACGCCAAACGCAATGTTCTTTGAGAACTGATATTTCACATCCAGGGAATAGGTTGTGAGAGTGTACATGGTGAGATATGCCTCAAAAGGAGGGTTATGGTATCCGAGCACGAACTGATAATCAAAGGGATGGACTTTATTCTCACCGAGTATTTCAAGATTCCCGAACATTCTGAATTCCAATCCTCTCTCACCCACATATGCAGTCGGCACATTTATGAGCGCCGTGGATTTCTCCAGTTCTCCAAAGAGAAAGATAAACACAAGTCCTATCATTTTCTTACCCCCTTTTTATAAATTTTACTCATTTTTTATCTCTTTGTCAAGGGAAAGATCAGAGATTATTCTTTCAAGTATTCTGTATTTTTCCTCAAGTTTTTTCAGTTTTTCCTCGGTCTCCTCCACCACCTTCACGGGGGCTTTTTCAAGAAACTCTGCATTTGAAAGCCTTGCTCTGAGAGATTTTATCTTATGCTCCACCTGCTCTTTTTCTTTTTCCACCCTTTTTCTCTCGCGCTCCACATCTATTATATCCTTTAAGGGAACATACGCCTCCACTCCATGAAGAACCACAGATGCAGAAAGTGGCTCTCTTTCCCCCTCCTTTATCTCCTCAATCCCTGCAAGGAAGGAAATCCATTCAAACTCATCCTTGATGAGTTTTATTTTATCCCCATCACCCCTGAGAATAACCCTTATTTTCTGTTTCGGAGGTATCCTGAACTCTCCCCGCACATTTCTCACCTTTTCCACGAACTCCATTAGAAACTGCATTTTCTCCTCAATCTCTTTTTCTATAAGGTTCTTCTCCCAACTTGGCCAGGAAGAAGTGCACAGGAGGTCCCTCTCGCCGGGTAATCTGTTCCATATCTCCTCGGTAATGAAGGGCATGAATGGATGGAGCAGTTTAAGATAATTCTCAAGTGCCCAGAGTGCAACGGACTTTGCAACCTTCTTTTTATACTCATCCTTACCGTAAAGTCTGACCTTAATCTCTTCAAGGTACCAGTCACAGAACTCATGCCAGAACCTGTCGTAAATGGTCTTTGCAGCCTCGTTAATCCTGAAGTTATCAAGTGCGTCCGTAATTGTCTTTATGGTATCCATCACCCTTGAGATTATCCAGCGGTCTGGTAGCTCAAGGCTTATTCCCTCAATGGTCCCCCTATCATCCTCATCCAGGTTCATCAGGATGAACCTTGAGGCATTCCATATCTTATTTGCAAAATTCCTTCCTATCTCAATCCTTTCCTTTGAATAAAGAACATCCTGTCCCTCAGGAGTTATGAGCATCATTCCCATTCTCAAAGCATCAGCCCCATACTCCTCTATGAGGTCTATGGGATCAGGAGAATTCCCGAGGGATTTTGAGAGTTTTCTTCTCAGATGATCACGAACCATTCCGGTGAAGTAAACATGCTCAAACGGGATTTTACCCATGAACTCAAGTCCTGCCATTATCATTCTGGCAACCCACAGAAATATTATGTCCCATCCTGTTACAAGTGTCGTTGTGGGATAGAATTTCTTTAAGTCCCCGGTCTCCTCAGGCCAGCCCATGGTTGCAAAGGGCCAGAGCCAGGAAGAAAACCAGGTATCCAGAACGTCCTCATCCTGTTTAATTTTTGTGCTCCCACAGTGTTTGCATTTCTCCGGCTTTTCCTTTGATACCGTTATCTCACCACATTCCTCACAGTGATATGCAGGTATCCTGTGACCCCACCACAGCTGCCGGGAAATAACCCAGTCCCGGATGTTGTCTATCCAGTGGAAGTAAACCTTCTTCCACCTTGGAAGGTGAAACTTTATAACATCCTCCTCCACAACCTTCCTTGCAGGCTCTGCAAGGGGTTTCATCCGGACAAACCACTGGGGAGATACCCATGGTTCTATAATCGTTCCACAGCGATAGCAGTGTCCAACCGAGTGAGTATGAGGCTCAATCTTTTCAAGCAATCCCATGCTTTCAAGTTCTTCAACTATCTTGTTCCTTGCCTCAAATCTCTCAAGCCCGCAGAATTTTCCTCCATTCTCATTAACAAATCCCTTCTCGTCAAATATCTTAACTATGGGAAGCCCGTGCTTCTTACCTATCTCAAAGTCGTTGGGGTCGTGTCCAGGGGTCACCTTAACCGCTCCCGTTCCAAATTCAGGGTCAACCGCAGGGTCTGCAATTACCGGAATTTCTCTTTCAACAAATGGAAGTATTACAGTTTTTCCCTGAAATTCCCTGTATCTTTCATCATCGGGATGGACCGCAACGGCAGTATCACCAAGCATTGTCTCAGGTCTTGTCGTTGCAACGGTTATGTATCCTCCATCCTTCAGGGGATACTTTATATACCAGAGTTTCCCTTCTATCTCTTTATGCTCAACCTCGTCGTTGGAAAGAACGGTCCTGCACCTGGGACAGTAGTTAACTATGTACTCATCCCTGTAAATCAATCCCTTTTCATAAAGTCTCACAAATACTTCAAGAACCGCATTTGAAAATCCCTCGTCCATTGTAAATCTTTCACGGGACCAGTCACAGGAGAGTCCAAGTCTTCTCATCTGATAAACTATTCTTCCATGGTACTCCTCCTTCCACTTCCACACCTCTTCAAGGAACTTTTCCCTTCCCAGGTCATATCTGGTCTTGCCCTCCTTCCTCAGCTTTTCCTCAACCTTGTTCTGTGTGGCAATTCCTGCATGGTCTGTCCCGGGCAACCAGAGGGCTTCATACCCCTGCATGCGTTTTGAACGGATGAGAATATCCTGAATGGTCATGTTGAGAACATGACCAAGGGTGAGGATTCCTGTAATATTGGGTGGAGGTAAAACTATGGTATAAGGTGGTTTTCCTGAGGAGGCGTCCGCCCGGAAAACCCCCTTCTCCTCCCATATCCTGTACCACCGCTCCTCAACAGGCTTAGGGTCATATCTCGAGGGAAGTTCCATCGGGATTTATTTTAAGAAAATTCAGGATAAAGTCAAGTTGCAAAAATTGGGATTTATGGTTTTCTCCTGAAAAAGGTAAAAGAACAGATTTTCCAATGGAGCATGATACACTGCGGGCGAAAAAAGAAACAACCCTCACCCAGTTTTTATCCTTATTCTTCAGATACCCTCAGGAAATGGTGGTTCTTGAGTTTGAGGAAGAAGGAAGAAAAAGAAGGATATACGGAAGTCCTGAAATCACATGGGAAAGGGTAAGAGAGATATATCCGGAAGGCCCTGTGGTTATTAGAGAAGATTAAACCCTGAATTCAGGGATGCAGAGGCACTGAGGGTAAAAATAGCCTCATGCTTTTTTTATTATACACCCCGTATATCCCTGGATTAAGAAAAATGAGATAATCTTAGAGGGAAGAATATGGAAATGACAACCGGATGAGATTTTTTCATCGGTTGCAGGCGGTATTATCACCTCATCCCCAACAAGTTCGTTCTGGGGCCAGTTTGCAGGTATTGCAACTCCATTTGCATTCGATACCTGAAGCCCCTTAACCATCCTCAAAATTTCATCAATGTTCCATGTTTGTATTTATTACTTAAATCACTTTAAAAATTTCTCCGCCTCTTCCACTGCCTGGCCCGGTGTTTCAACTCTTATGATGGGAAAGTCGCATTCCCAGGTTCTGAGTCCTATCACGGGTTTTCCAAAGACAAGGGCAAAGGCAATTTCAGAAAGGGTTCCGTATCTTCCATCTATGGCAATGAGAACGTCTGCGGTTCTCACAATTATAACATTCCTTGCCTCTCCCATTCCGGTGACAACGGGAATATCAACCCATGGATTTGCGCTCTCTTTTGAATGCCCCGGTAAAATTCCCACAACCAGTCCCCCCTCTTCTTTAGCCCCCTTTGCCGATGCCTCCATAACCCCGGAAAGTCCTCCGTTTACAAGTATGTGCCCCCTCTTCCCTATCTCCCTCCCCACCTCGTATGCGAGGCGGTAAATCTCGGATGAAACCTGAGAACCTCCTATTACCCCTATTATTCCCATATCTTTTTTATGCCACAATTGGTCTTGTAAATCAAGGGATTTTTATTATAATAGACCCATGTTCATAGGAAAGGTCGTCGGAACCGTATGGGCAACAAAGAAGGTTGAAAATCTCAAAAATTTAAGGTTTCTCCTGGTCCAGCCGGTTGATATAGAAAAGGAAGAGACAAAATCAATTGTGGTTGCGGCAGACCCTCTTGGAGCAGGACCGGGAGAACTTGTCCTTGTGAGCTTTGGAAGGGCAGCAAGGCTTGCATGCGGAAATGAAAATATATCCATAGAGGCTGCGGTTGTCGGTATCATAGATTCAATTGAGATGAACCGTCTTGCATTCAAAAATGCGGTGGAAACCTTTGATGAGATAAAAAAGAGGCTTGAGGAAAGAGGGGTTAAAATAGATGAAACGGGAAATAGCTGAAAAGGTTAAAGAGGCAGGAGTTGTTGGAGCAGGAGGGGCAGGATTTCCCACGCACATAAAACTCTCCTCCCCCGCCGAGATTGTAATTGCAAACGGTGCAGAATGTGAACCCCTTTTATGGAAGGACAAGGAACTCATGAGATATCATCCAGAGGAGGTTGTTGAGGGGTTAAAACTTGCAATGGAGGCGGTTGGGGCAAATAAGGGATACATTGCAATAAAGGCGAGGTATGAAAGTATTATCAAGAAATTAAAACCCCATATCACCCCAGGGATTGAAATATATCCATTATCCAATTTCTATCCTGCAGGGGATGAGGTTGAACTGGTTTACGAGATAACAGGAAGGGTAATTCCTCCCGGAGGAATTCCACCTGATGTTGATGTTGTGGTCCAGAATGTTGAGACCCTTTACAATATAAAAAGGGCAGTGGACGGGATTCCTGTTTATGAAAAGTGGGTGAGTGTGGTTGGTGATGTTGAAAAACCCCTTACATTAAAGGTTCCGGTTGGGACCCCTGCAAAAGAAATAATATGCCTTGCAAGACCCATTCCAAAAAGATATGCGATTATAGAGGGAGGACCAATGACAGGAAAAATCGTTGATGAGGACGAGCCTGTTAAAAAGACAACCGCAGGATTTGTTATACTTTCCAAAAACCATTATCTTGTGAGAAAAAGGGAAAGACCGGAAACTGCGGTATTCAAGATAACCCAGTTCTGCACCCAGTGCACAAGATGCACCGATCTGTGTCCGAGACACCTCCTCGGGCATCCCATAGAGCCCCACAGGATAATGAGGAGTGTGGGATACAATCTCATAAAGGGAGAGACAATAAGGGATGTATTTTACTGCTGTGAGTGCTCTTTATGTGAATTCTTCTCATGTCCGGTTGACCTGTCACCAAAGACCATTATTTCTTCTTTAAAGGCACACCTGGTGGATGAAGGGATAAGGCCGGAGAAGAAAAAGGGTGGAAGGGTGGATGTGGAGAAAAAGGGAAGGAGGGTTCCCCTTTCCAGACTGCTTGAAAGAATCGGTTTATCAAAATTCAACGTGAGGGCACCATTTCTTGACATAGAAATATCACCGAGGGAAGTGATTATTCCCAAAATTCACGGGTCAGGGAAACCAGGGCAGGTTGTTGTGCGTCAGGGAGAGAGGGTGAAAAAGGGAACTCTCCTTGTGGAATTCAAACAGGGAATTGGTGCAAGGGTCCACGCATCCATAGATGGTATAGTGGAGGATACAAAGGGAAGAATAAGGATAAGGAAGGCATGAAGGCTGTTCTCATTCACGGCTTTTCAGGAACCCCTGAGGAGATGGAGGAGATAAAAAAGGCAATACCCGAATGGAATCCGGTATCCCCCCTTCTTCCCGGCCATGGAGGGGCGGAGGATGAACTTTTATCTGCACATGCAGAGGACTGGATGAGAACCGTTGAGGAAGTGGTGGAGCCTGGAGATGCGGTGATTGGATTTTCTCTCGGTTCTTTCCTGGGGATAATTGCCTCCCTTAAAGTTCCCCTATCAGGACTTGCAATGCTCTCTCCTCCTGTCTTTCTAAGGGATAAAAGAGTTTCCCTTTCATTTCTTGCAAGGATTTTCAAAAAGGTTCCCGTGGATATACAGGGTAAGAAAATCCCTGCAGGGGCAGTTTATGAATTTCTGAGGGTGAGAAAACTTGCACTTCCAATGCTTGAAAAGGTTGAGGTCCCGGTGTTCATTGTAATAAGTGAAGATGACCCCATGGTGGAGCCCGAAAGTGCGGAGTATGTATGGGAGAGAATAGGCTCCAGAAGGAAAAGAATCCTCAGGGTAAAGGATGCGGGTCACATGCTGGTTTATCATCCTGAGGTTGTAAGGGAAGTGGGAGAATGGTTGAGAGAGATAAAATCATAAGGGGGCTTCGTGCCTTTTTATTTTTATCCATTCTAACCGCAGTGGTCATAATGGCGGTAACCGGGAAAAAAGAAACCATAGAGGGATTGAAAAAGATGCATGTTTTCTTCGTTGCCATTGCATTCATTTTCTGGATTCTTTATGTTCTCTTTGACAGTTTCAAGATTTCAGTCCTGGGAAAGGGAATATCGGGTAAGAGTGTTCCCTTAAAACGTTCACTTGAGGTCATCCTTGGAGGGCACTTTCTTGCAGCCGTAACTCCATTCCAGACAGGAGGATTTCCGCTTCAGATATATCTTCTAACCCGTGAAGGATTGAGCATAGGCAAGGGGGCATCAATAGTTCTCATGCGTTCCTTCCTTTTTGGTGTTTTCCTCTTGATTTTCTTCCCCTTCCTTCTTCCCCTTGCAGGGAGGGAAATAAAGGAAATAAGTATTATCTCCTCCTATGCCTTTTTTGCCTATGCCTTTGTCCTCTTTTTTCTTTTCCTTCTCCTTTTCAAACCTCAGGCTATCAAAACCATATTTTTAAAAATTCCCTTTGGGAAAAAACTTTTTAAAAAACTTGCAGAGGAGGTTGACGAGTTAAGAAGATCCCTTTTCTTCTTTATCACACAAAGCAGGAAGGAACTTGGCATTGCCTTCATTTTTAACTTCCTTGGTTATCTTTTTTACTTCTCCATTGCCCCTTTGATTCTCCTGGGACTCGGGATAAAGGCTCCCATATTCACGGTTTTTTTGCTCCAGATATTTGTTGTGATGGTAACCTTCTTCTTTCCAACTCCCGGTGCATCAGGAGCAGCAGAGGGAGCATTTCTTGCACTCTTTTCACGATTCTGTCCCTTTCACATGCTCGGGGTCTATACCCTTCTCTGGAGGTTCTTCACGTTTTACACGAGCACCATTGCAGGAGGAATTGTAACCCTTAAACTCGTGGGAGTTAATGATGCAGGACATAAGAGGAAAGATTAGAAGAGGTATAAGGATATTCCTCATAATCACCATACTCACCATGATGTTCATCATCTTCCGCTCAATAAGAAAGGAAACATTTGAGGCATTGAAGAAGATGTCTCCTTTATGGATGTTGATTTCTGTTGCCTGTGCGGGTTTGAGGTATTACTTTGATATCTTCAGGATAAGGTGGATAGCAAGGGGACTTGGAAAGGACCTCTCATGGAATGGATGCGTGTATTTTCTTTTTGGAGGATACTTCCTGGGAGCAGTAACCCCATTCCAGTCAGGGGGTCTTCCTTTTCAGATATTCGTGATGAAGAGGGAGGGAATTGACTATGGAGAGGGACTTGCCCTTATCTTCATGAGGGGAATTCTTTCTGGTATTATACTTCCATTTGTTCTCCCCATAATGTTCACACAAACAAGGGCAATGGAAACCACATTTTTCAGGGTTCTCACCAGGTATCTTGTTGTTATCTACGGAGGGATATTTCTCCTGATGATTTTTTCCATATTCTTACCACAGGTAATAAAAAAGATATTCAGGGGGAAGTTACTGAAAGGGGCAGAGGAGTTCAGGGATGCCTTCGTCAGGGAATACAGGAAAAGACCCGGGGCCCTCGGGCTTGCACTGCTTGGAACATTGTTAACCCTCTTTTTCTATTTCCTTGGAACACCCACCTTACTCCGTGGTCTTGGGGTTGAGGTGAACTTTTTTAAAGGAATGGTGTATCAGATGATTTTAACCTATGCCCTGAACTTTGCACCTACTCCCGGAGCAAGTGGAATAGCGGAGATGGGAGGATTTAAACTCTTTTCCGAGATATGTCCCCAGGAACTGCTCGGTGTTTATGTTCTTTTATGGAGGTTCTTCACCGGACACATCGGGGTTATCATCGGTGGGTTTACAATGCTGAAACTCATATCCGAATATGAAATGGAAGAAGGTAAAAAATGAAGGACATTACCCGCCGGGTTTCCAGGACAGGAATTTTAAAACCCTGAAGTTTTATCCTGTCTGGTTTGATTCTCTTGGTGCAAAGAGCATGTGTGTGGAGGTTGAGACCCCGGATGTGAGAATTGTGATAGACCCGGGGATTGCGGCAATGCAGCCTGGATTTCCTGCGAGTAAGGAAGATAAAGAGAAGTGGAAGGAAGAGGGGAAAAGGAAAATCATTGAGGCGGTTGAGAGGGCGGATATTATCATCATTTCTCATTATCATCACGACCATTATCTTTACAGGGAATTTGAGGTTTACCGGGGAAAAATTCTTTTTGTGAAAAATCCAAATGAGTACATAAATGCATCGCAGAGAAAGAGAGCGGTTGAGTTTTTTGAGGGACTCTGGGAAAGGGTTTTGAAAAAGCCTTTGAAGCCTGATAAAAATCCCGGAAAGGAGTATCCCGACCCCATGAAGGAACTGAAACTCGCAAAAGAAAAAGACTTCGGGGATTATGCAGAGAGAAAAAGAGAACTTATAAAAAAGGGAAGGGAATGGTTCAGGAAAAGGGTTGAGGAATGGAGGGAGTATAGATGGATACCTGAGGCGGAGGAGAAAGGATTGAAGGTATTCTTTCCCGAAGGGAGGACATTCACCTTCGGGGATACGGAAATTTATTTCACCTCCCCCCTCTTTCATGGAATTGAATTTTCAAGAGTGGGATGGATTTTTGCAACGGTGATAAAGTACAGAGGGAAAAAATTGCTGCATACAAGCGACATGAATGGTCCCATAATTGAGGACCACGCAGCCTGGATAATAAAGGAAAACCCAGATATTCTTGTTCTTGATGGTCCAATGACCTACATGTTTGGATACATGCTAAACAGGATAAATCTAAAAAGGGCTGTGGAGAATGCATTGAGGATTTTAAGGGAAACCACAACTCCCTGCATAATCTATGACCATCACCTTCCAAGGGAGAAAAGATACATGGAGAGGACAAAAGAGGTATGGGAAGAGGGAAAGGGAAGAGTTATGACCGCTGCAGAATACCTGGGGAAAAAACCGAAGGTGATGGAGGTAACAGAAAATTAACTGTAATCTTAGTCTTGAGGGATCCACTACAGAAATTCCTCTCTTTGTCCTCCTTCTAATAGCACAGGTTACCTCAACAAGCACAAGAGAAGGTGAATACACCTTAAGCTTATTTTCAAGTATTTTTTCAAACACACGACGACATAGGGAATGAAATATATCTTTCGGGTCAAGAGCACTAACAAAAACATTGCTATCCACGACCAGTCTCATTCTCTCCTCATTCTTCTTATATCTTCCACACTATTTCCTCCACAGGAATATTTTCCTATGTTTTTTATTATTTTTTCAAACACCATCTTTAAATCTTCCGTTTCTCCGCTCTCTCCGTTTTCCATCACTTCAAGCGAAGCAAGTTCGCTTTTCTTCACATATAACTCACGTTCTATCTTCTTTATTTCTTCTATCAATGCCATTTTTCTATCCTTAACCATCCTCACCTCCTTTTCGTTTCTCAATATATATTACAAATCTCTCCTTTTTTCTCAACCCCACACCCTCACAATCACCCTTCTTCTTCTCGGGCCATCAAACTCGCAGAAGAAAATGCCCTGCCAGGTTCCAAGCATTAACCTTCCGCCCGAAACAGGTATCGTAACACTCTGCCCAACAAGAACCGACTTTATATGAGCATCTGCATTCCCCTCAAGGTGTGAATAGTTTGCATGATAGGGAACAAGTTTTGCAAGGATTGTTATAATATCCTTCTTCACCGATGGGTCCGCATTTTCATTTATTGTAACCCCTGCCGTGGTGTGGGGAACATAAACAAGGCATGTTCCCTCCTCAACCCCGCTCTCATCAACAACCCGCTGAACCTCGGCGGTTATGTCCCTGAACTCCTCCCTCCTTCTTGTCTCTATACTTATCTCCCTTATCATTCCACCACCTTTGAAAGGTCTCCAACCTTAAGAAAGAGACTCCTTACATAATGAAGCAGATTGAGCCTGTTCTCTCTCAAACCCTCATCCTCACACATCACAAGAACATCGTCAAAGAATTTATCTATATGTGGCTTGAGAGAAAGCAATATCTCAAGTGCCCTTTTATAATCATGTGCCTTAACCGCGTTTAACAACTCAGGTTCGCATTCCCTCGCACGCTCGTAAAGAACCCGCTCCATCTCCTCCTTAAAGAGTTCCGGTTTTACCTCTCCTCTCTCCCCCACCCCCTTCAAAATATTTGCAACCCTTTTCTGTCCTATAATGAGTTCCGTAAAATCGGGTGTTCCCATCATTTCCCTCAATGCATCCACCTTCTTCTTCGCCTCAACGGGGTCATCATAGTAAACCGAAACAACGGCATCCACAACATCGTATCTTATTCCCCTCTCCTCAAGATATCGCTCAAGACGCTGCTGCATGAAGGAGAGAACAGAGGGAAGCAGCTCCTCCTTTCCAAATAGGGAAAGGGTAAATTTGAATATTTCCTCAAGGGAGAGATGGATTTCCTTTCCAAAGAGAATGTCGTAAAGTGTGTTTGCAGCCCTTCTTATTCCCAGAGGGTCCTTTGAACCTGTTGGAACAGCATCAACAACAAAGGCTCCTGCAATGAGCTCCAGCCTTTCTGCAATGGCAACCACGACTGATTCAGGACTTTCGGGCAATTTATCTCCTGAAAACCTGGGAAGGTAGTGTTCATAAATTATTCTTGCAACATCAGGGGGATATCCCTGATTTTTTGCATACTCTGCACCTATGAGTCCTTCAAGGGAGGTGAACTCCTTTCCATCCCTTATCATGGATGAAACCAAATCAACCTTGCAGAGCATAACCCCTTCCTCTATTACCTCCCTCTTTCCCATCCCCAGTATATCATGCAACCTGAGGGAAATTTTCTCAAGCCTCTTTACTCTGTCCTCAAGCGTCCCGAGCCCCTCCTGCCAAACAACCCCCGAAAGTTCCTTTATTCTTTCCTTCAATGGAATCCTTAAATCCTCCTCCCAGTAAAACCTCGCATCCTCAAGACGCGCCTTCAATACCCTTTCATTTCCCTTAACAATCTCCTCCGATGGCTCGGTATCAATCACTGCAAGAAAAACAGGCAGAAGTTCTCCATTCCTTTCCACTGCAAAATACCTCTGATGCGCCTTCATTGCAGTAATCACAACATCGGAAGGCAGGGATAGAAACTCCCCATCAAACCTTCCCTTTATAACCTTTGGATACTCCACCATGCACGCAACCTCATTGAGCAGTTCCTCATCCTCCCTCACCCTTCCCCCTTCTTCCTCTGCAAGTCTTTTCATCTCCTCAAGAATTATTTTCTTTCTCTTCTCAAAATCAGGAATAACCCTCTCCTGCTCAAGCATCTTCTCATAATTTTCAGGAGTAACCTCAACCTCCTTCCCCAGAAACCTGTGTCCCCTTGATTTATTCCCCGCCTTCACCCCCGCAACCTCAACAGGTATGACCTCTTCTCCAAAAATAACTACCAACCACCTTATTGGTCTTGCAAACTCAAATCCGGAGGTCTCCCATCTCATTCTTTTCGGGAATGGAATGGACCTCAGGATTGAGGGAAGATTTTTCCTTATTATCTCACCCGCAGGTTCCCCTTCTATTTTCTTCTTTACAAAAACAAACCTTCCCTTTTCCGTCTCCTTCACATAAACTTCCTCGGGAGAAACACCCTGGGATTTGCAGAATCCAAGCAGTGCCTGAGTGGGTTCACCGTCTTTATATGCAATTTTCTCCGGAGGTCCCTTTACCTCCTCTTTCCTGTCCGGCTCCCGCTCCTCAAGTTCCTCCACCCCAAGTGCAATCCTTCTGGGAGTAAAGTAGAGTTTCACCTCCCCATGGGAAAGATTTCTTTCCCGGAAAAGGGAAAGCATGGAGTTTTTAAACCCCTCTGCAGCCTCTTTAAGATAGGTTGCGGGTATCTCTTCTGTTCCTATCTCTATTAGGAGCCCTCGAGCCATACCTTTGCCACCTTTCTTGCAAGCCTTCTTATCCTGAGTATATAGTTCTGCCTCTCCTTTGGACTTATTGCCCTTCTTGCGTCAAGCAGATTAAAGGTATGGGATGCCTTTATAACCATGTCATAAGCAGGGAAGACAAGTCCTTTTTCAAGCAACCTCATGCATTCCCTTTCACACTGTTCAAAGTATTTTAAAAGGAACTCTGTATCCGCCTCCTCAAAGTTGTAAACGGAGAATTCATACTCATACCTTTTGAAAATATCTCCCCAGGTAACATTCTCCGACCACTTTATATCAAAAACATTATCAACCCCCTGAAGGAACATTGCTATTCTCTCAAGCCCGTAGGTTATCTCAAGGGAAATCGGGTTCAGATCAAATCCTCCTGTCTGCTGGAAGTACGTAAACTGGGTTATTTCCATTCCATCAAGCCATACCTCCCATCCCAGACCCCATGCACCAAGGGTTGGTGACTCCCAGTCATCGTGAACAAATCTTATGTCATGCTTTTCAGGATTTATTCCTATGTATCTTAAAGAATCAAGATAGATTTCCTGGGAGTCAGGGGGAGCGGGCTTTATTATTACCTGATACTGATGGAACTGCTGGAGTCTGTTGGGATTCTCAGCATACCTTCCATCCTTCGGTCTTTTGGAAATCTCCACATACGCAACCCTCCAGGGACGCTCTCCAAGAACCATGAGGAAGGTTGCGGGATTAAATGTCCCTGCCCCCACCTCTCCAGGATAGGGGTTGAATATAACACATCCCTTCTTTTTCCAGTATTCGTGAAGTTTCAAAACAAGTTCCTGAAATGTCACGGTTTTAAGTTAAAAAAAAGGGAGGGAAATGTCAAGAAAAAAGGGGGGCTCCGCGCCCCCCTTTATTTTTACATCCTCATCGTGAGAGAGGTGCGCATCATCCGCCCTATTCCGTTTTCGTTCTCGCCGAGATTGTAGGAGAAGTCAAAGATGAAGTTCCGGTATCCGAAGGTAAATCCAAAGGAGAACTTTTCAAGGTCGGAGTATCCAAGCCTCAGACCAAACATGTCAAGAGGAGCATATTCAATCCCTGTGTACCAGTGCAGCACTCCTTCCTTCCACCCTTCCTCAGTCTCCTTAATAGCCCACGGTCTCCACTCGGCATCAAAGGAGAGGGCAACCCTGTATCCATAAAACTCCTTAACCACCCTAACCTTATCTCCTCTCACCACCCTTTTGACCTTCACCTTTGGAAGGAGCAGGAATGCAAACCCACCCCGATAAAAGGTGGGATAGTATTCATCTCCAGAGGATGAAAGGACGTTTCTCGTCATCACACCAAACGCAATGGGTCTCCTTCTGTAGGCAAATCCAAGGTCAAAGCCAATTCCTCCAGCACTCCCATCAAAGGTTGAGAAAAGATACCTGTGCAGAACCGCTCCAACTCCTATATATCTTCCTATCTTTCCTGCAAACGCAATGGAAAACATGTTGTCGGATGCTGCAGCCTCATTTATCAAATCATAGTCGTCCCCACTTTCAAACTTCGTTCCTGTCCTTATCCATCCACCTCCAAACCTCATATTCCTTCTTCCCGTAAGAAAGGCAAGGGCAGCAATGTTGAGATTGGGAACATCCATGTAGGACTGGTAGTAAAACATGCATCCGGTATTTCCAAACACCATCGCTCCAGGATTCCAGTAGTAGGAAAAGGCGTTATCTGCTATCGCTGTGAATGCTCCTCCCATCCCGCATGCCCTTGCATCTATGGGCTGATAAACAGGATATGCTAAAAGTATTGCCACAAACATTTTTCCCTCCCTTATTTTATAACACCGAGTGTTCCCCTGTATACCTCGGTTATATCTCCATGGGTATAGTCTATTCTGTATATGTATATTCCACTCCCCAGGAACCTTCCCGTCTGGCTTCTTCCATCCCACTTTATCGTGTGTTCACCCCTGGATATGCTCATATCCTTAACCAGTATCGCAACCAGGTCTCCTGCAAGGTCGTAAATTCTTACAGTGATTGTTCCATCCGAGGGAGCAAAGAATACAAGGCTCGTTCCATCGCCAAGTTTCAGGGGATTGCGGGTGAAGAAGTAACTCATGCTGTCTCTTGAGGCAACGGCTCCAAGGTCTCTTCTGTCAACACCCAGGTCAAACAGGGTGAAGTGGTTGACCGTGAACATCACCCGGTTTGCCTCCGTTTCAATATTCGCATCTCCAACCCTGAGCCACCTTGTGCCATCATAGTAGAACGGGACCAGGGAGTCCTCGGGAAGGTCGGGGATACCATCCTGGTTCTTATCCAGGTCAAGATGGGTGTAGGGAAGAACAATGGTGACAGGCTTCCTGAATACAAGCCCCTCAGGTCCAAAGAGATGTGCGGTCCCTATGAGTTCTATATCTCCATTCACGGGAGGTGCATCCCATACCTTCTTTATCGTTATCATCACCCTCTCATTCAGTGCCCCCTCTGGAATTTCAACCCTGGTTCCATCGGCAAGTTCAACCGTTCCTCCCTCAGGTCCAACGAGTTCTGTCACCTCAGGAACAACATAGGTGAGTGTGCAGGTATGGGTCGTTGTATTCTCAACCTTATCCTGGAATTCAAACGTGAGGATGTTCACACCTTCCTCAAGTGTGATCCTGAAGGAGAAGGCTGTATCTCCAGAAACCTCGTAATTTCCAGTATTTACGAGTTCTCCATCTTCATTTGTAATTTTCATCTTTACAGTTCCAACACCTGAGAGATTATCGTGCACCCATCCCTTGACAATAACATCCGGTCTGTAAATCTCACCATTTAGTGTATCTCCCTTCTCAGGCAGGGGCATTATTTCAAGCGAGAATGCCGGGATGGTGTTGTCCACTCCAACTGTGATTGTGTCTGTTCCTATGAGAAGCCCGGTGCGGTTGTATGCAAAAGCAAGAACCTTCCAGTCTCCTCTATCCTCAAAGTCCTCTGTATTCCATATCCATGTAAATCCATCCTCACGGATTGAATCAACTCCGAGTGCATGCAGGATTGTATCATAAACCATGAACTCAACCTCATAGGTTCCCTCAGGAGCAACAACCTCAAGCAACACATCGCCTTTATAGATAGTGTTTACCTCAGGATACACGAATGTCACGGGAAGCATGTTGTTCAGAGCAACATGATAGGAGTAATCCGTGGTTGTGTTTCCTGCATCGTCTGTAGCGGTTATCGGAATCACAATGGAATCAGAGTTGGGGAGGTTGTTATCCTCGCTTATCTGGTAAACAATGGTATAGGTTGAGTCTCCATTGTTAGTTACCTGTTCACTTCCGGCGACATAGTTTGCATCTATTCCAGAAAAGTCTGCCTTTATTGTGTAATCAGCGCCATCCCACCGTGTGATTATTGTTATCCGATCCCCATTTCTGTATATCCCGGTTTCATTATCGGGTCTTGTGGAGGAGATAAACACAGGGGCAGTATTGTCAACCAGCACTGTTCCCGTGATACTTCCGGTATTTGGAGCAGGGTCGGATGCATAAACAGTGAAGGAAACATCTCCAGTTGCACCACCAGTATTTACCGCAATCTCAACCTCGTAAACGTTATCACCATTTGCATCTGTGAGTGCAAAGATTCCTCCAAGTGCTGTCGCATCAACCCATACAGTATCAACTCTCGTTGTTCTATCCCTCACCTCAACCTTTATCTTCACCTGGTCTCCATCCTTCACGGAGTACTGTCCATCAGGATAAACAACCTCAAGATTCACAAACTCAGGGGGCTCCCTATCAACTATGAACTCAAATGACCTGTACGCACCCCACACACCGGCAGTATCCAGAGCATGTACATAAATCCTGTGAACCCCATCCGTGAGGGAAGATATGTCAAGATATCCTTTCGCAACAGCCGATGTCCCGGCATAAGGAGCAACCGTCATGGAAATACCATCGCCATCATAACCGGTATTGTCCACAAAGAATTCAGCACCCACAACTCCCCTGTCGTCCGAAACCTCAGCATAAACCGTATCATTCACATTGATGATATAGTCATGCAGATAATCCACAAGAAGTGTAAGACTGTCAACCACAGGACCGGAATTGTCCAGGGTTACATAAACTGTATCAAATGCACCGTTTCCAACCGCATCATACACACTCACATAAAGAGGATATGCACCATCAGCAACCTCATTATCCTCCGAGATGGTATAACTCACTCTATAAACACCAGAGCCAGAATCCGCCACAGTCTCAGAGCCAGAAATATATCTGTCATCAACCTGCGAAAAGTCCACATGCACATCATACCCTGATGCATCAGCAACCACCCTCACCAGAACATTCTCACCATCCCTGAGAATGGAATCGGGTAAAACCTCAACAGAGGTTATAACAGGTAAAGTATTGTCCACCGTGACACTGCCAGAGACAGAATCCTCATTAGGCACAATATCAACTGCATAAACCGTAAACGTAAAATCACCACTTCCACCGGCATTCACCACAAACTCAACCTCATACACGTGGTCTCCGTCAGGGTCTTCGAGTCTCAGAACTCCTGCACCGAGAGCAGAAAAGTCTCCCCATACAGAATCAACTCCTGCATACTCATCTTCCACCATAACTTTCACCTTTACTGGCTGCCCATCCCTTACAGCAGACTGAGCATCAGGATAAACAACCTCAAGAGCACTGAGAACAGGTGGGGTCCTGTCAACCAGGAACTGTAAGGAAGACATGGGACCCCATACACCTGCCGTATCCTTTCCATGAACATAAACCTTGTGATATCCATCCTCAAGAGAAGAGATATCCAGAAATGCCTTTACATCCTCTGTTAACTCATCAAATGCACCATCCTCTGCAACCAGTGGTATTCCATTTCCATACGCATCTATCGCATCAACGAAGTACTCTGCCTCTTCCAGGTTATTTTCATTGTCGGTTATCGTTGCCCGCAGGGTATCACCTGCATTTATGATGTTATCACCATCATCAAGGTCAAGGAAGGTAACCCGGGGACCGGAGTTATCAAGCACAAGGTCTATAGCAGATGAGGTGCTTCTTCCTGCAAAGTCAGTTGCGGTTACGGTTATGGTGTAGGTTCCGTTAGGAGTGGTATTTTCTGTAGAAATCATGTACTGGATGGTATAGGTGTTATCTCCGTTATCGGTCACTATCTCACTTCCGGTTACATACTGGTCATCAATGGTTGAGAAATCCGCCGTTATCGTGTATCCTGTATCATCAAGAGTTGCAACCAGAGTTATCCATTCACCGTTTTTATAGATGTTGTCTGGATCTGCACAGACAAGAGATGTCCACACAGGAGCACTGTTGTCCACGTATATGGTGATGGTTTCTGAGGGAGTTTCAATATTTGGAGGGCTTGTTTTATCAAACGCTCTGGTGGTTAGAGTATGGGGTCCGTCAGAAAGGAGAGTGGTATTCAGTGTATAAGTCCATGTGAGATAGGTGCTGTCAGGATTTAATGTTACAAGTTGCCATGTTCCGGCATCTATTTTTATCTGAACAGAATCAACACCGCTTCCCGGAGTCTGATCATATGCAATTCCACTCACCGTTATTGTTCCATATACCCTTTCCTCATCTTCCGGGTCCAGAATTCGGGAGACAGGTGGGGTGGTATCAAGATACACCGTGAACTGTTCTGACAGGGAGTTTCCGGTAGTATACACTGTATCGGTATAAGAACGATCGTAGGCATCCACCACAATTGCAAGTTCTGTTCCTTCTGCATAGAAAGGAACGGTGAACCGGTATTCCCATGTGCGTGAGGTGTATGGACCGGACATCTGTGCTTTTCCGGTAGAGATAAGTGTCCAGGTGCTTGCTTCGTATATCTCCACATCCATTGAGTCCACACCTGCGAGTGCATCTGTTACGGTACCTTTAAGATAGGCATTCCTTCCAACCCATCCACCATGCCCGGGACTTTCCAGGGTTATAGAGGAGGGAGCCTCACTATCTTTTTTCACCCAGATATCGTGGGTATCGGAAAGCCCGGTGGTGTAATCGGGTTCGTAAAATCGGGAATTATCGTAGGCAATAGCCCTTATAAGATATGTGGTACCTTCTGCATCTCCAGCAGGGACATCCCACTCATAGGAGAAGAGCTTATAGGTGGATGTGCCTGAAAGTGTAGCAGAGCCTGATTCTATAAGGGTGGTCCCTCCGCGGTAGATATAAATATCCACGGCTGCAATACCTGCAAGGTTGTCCGTGGCTATACCGTAGATATTCTGCGTGTCATGCACAAATCCCGTATTGGGGAAGGTAATGGTGACAACAGGAGGCGTCTTATCAAGTATTATCTCCACCGTATCCGTATCTGTAGGAGCTCCTCCATCATCCACTCCATAGGCAAGAACAAAATAGTGTTCACCATCACTCAGAGAGGGAGCATTGGGGTCTTCCAGAATAGCATGCCATTGCTCTATCCAGTCATCAAACGCTCCATCATCCGAAATTCCACCTGTCCAGGGACCTGTCCACAGTGTTCTCTCAAGTCTCGCGTAGGCAGTATCCAGATCAGAAACCCCGGATGTCCAGGAGGTACATTCTACATACACACTTCCCGGGAAGAAAGAGTTATCGGAAGGCCAGTGAATCTGCGTCTCATTCTGGGCGAACACCACACAGCTCAGAAGAAGCAAAAACACAAACTTCCGCATGTACCACCTCCTTGTGAAAGGTGAGATGTGGGATAACACGTTTGCTTTAAATAGAATATGTGCAAAAAAAATGCCAGTTTATAACCTGTTGAAATACAATCGGTTTTATTATAAAACTATGAAAATTTTACATAGATTTTTGCAGAATGCAACGCGTGAAATATTTTAACTTATAAGTCTTCTATACCACAAAAACCACGGGGTGTCCAGTATCCCTATTATGTTCTTACTCACTATCTGCCCCAGGATAATGGGTAATACAGGCATTCTTCCGTAGAAGGCAAGAAATACAAATATTGCGCTATCAACGGTGAGGTCTATAACGTCACTTGCAAGGCTTCTTATTAATGGGATGTTTTCAAATCTTTTCTTGAGATATGAAAATACATATGCATCAAGATTCTGGCATATGTAAAAAGAAATCCAGCTTGCAAGTGTAATTCTTACGCTCAAGGAAAATATATCTCTCCATGCCGCTTCATACTGGAAAAAAGGAGCGGGCTTAAGGGTATTTGTCATAACTATGAAAACCACCAGCAAAATCTGTGTGAGCAAGGCTATAAGTATTGCACCCTGGGCATGTCTTCTTCCATATGTTTCATTTATCATGTCTATTACCTGGGCTATAAAGGGATAGATAAAAACTGCGGATGGAGCAAAGAATTTGTAAAACCCGAGATCAAATGCCACTATTCTTGATGCAAGGACCTGAGAGGCTGCAAGATAAACCACATAAAACCCTGTAAGAACTGCAAAACCATAATCTCTGAATCTTTTAACCACCCATGCACTCATCCAGGTAACAAATGTAAGGGAAATAATCCAGTAAACCCACACCCAGGGAAAATCAATCGGGACGCTCACCCTCCTCCCTCCTCACAACCGTTTCAATCCCTCCTCTTATATTTACTTTTAATTCCACCATGAGGTATTTTGGAGAAAGAAGGTCCTTTAAATCCTCAAAAATAATGTTAAGCAGAGTTTCATGTATTACCCTCAAATTTCTGAATGCCTGAAGATAGAGTTTTAAACTTTTAAGTTCCACCAGTTTTTCATCGGGAACATAAACAATCTTTACCCTGTAAAAATCGGGTATTTCAGTGAATGGACACATGGACGTCAATTCTGCACTTTCAAGCTCAACAACATAACTTCTCCTTGGAAACTCATTGGGAATGGTCTCAAGTATCCCTTTTACCTTTTCTCTCACATCCATGGCTTACTTCCTTGTAAATTCAAGATAAAGAACATCAAAGAAGATTGCAAATAGAAGGAAGGCAAGCATGAAAAGTTTCTTATTTGGAAAAGATGGACTTTCCGGAACTCGGGGAGGGTCAATAACCTCAATAAAGGTTCTCTCTTTATTCCTCTTTGTCTGGGCCTGATAATATTCCTTCATTAAAAAACCGTAAACCTCGTTCTTTATTTCCATTTCTGCAAGAAGACGTGAAAAAGTGATGTAAAGCCCGGGGACCTCCCTAAGGGAGGGGAAAATTATGTTTTTCTCTTTTTCAATCCCTCTTTTGACCAGCTCCTCCCATTGCTGGTACAAAAGTTCGGTTTCTTCTTTTAATTTCCTGGAGAGAGGGCTATCCTTTCCTGTTTTAAACCTTGTTACTCGATACTCCAGCTCTTTTTTCACAATTTCTTCCCTGAGTTCCTCTGGAAGAAGTTCATAGAGTTTTTTTACTCCTGTTTCGTCAAGCCACACATTGTATGTTTTCAAAAACCGGGAGATTGAATCCTCCACAATCTTTATTTCTTTCTCCAGATCTTTCCTTGCCTTTTCTAAAAATGCAAGATAACTGGAGTAATAGGAAAATCTCACCTCCCGATGGAATTCATCCAGAACATGCACAACCTCATTGCAGATTTCATATGCCTTTTGAGGATCCCTGTCCCTGTAAGTAAGAATAACCATACCGTCTGGTTTCACCTTGACTTTTATCTTTTTCTTCAGCAATTCATACATTTCTTCTCTTTTTTCCTTGTGATAGTATTCCATAAGGTTGTGTCTGTCTATTATCCGGTCAAGAACCCACCGTGTACTGACGATATTGGAAATATCGAGAACAGCAACAGCAGGCACTGCAGCCGGAGTGGTAAGAAGTGTGGCAAGGAGAGGATTTTGCTCCATTTCCACTCCCACTCTTACAAAAATCGCCTCCGCAGTGTATCTTTGCGGAAGAACCATACATAATATAAGACCCAGGGCTATAATCCCTGCGTCTATAATAAGGAGAATCTTAAAAAGGTTCTTCCTATCTTTGTTCATCGGTGCCTTTACCATATCTTATTTATCCCCAATTGTCAACCCCTGACATTTATGGAGTTATAAGAATTCTGTATTAAAAGATGCCATTTCTCCAGCACTTTTTTCTGTTTTACAACTTCAGGAATTGCAATGGAGAGTTTCATATCCTTACCTCAAACGAAATATCAAGAGAGGGAGCCGAATGTGTTATTTTTCCAACGGAGATGTAATCTATACCCGTCTTTGCTATTTCCTTTACACTCTCAAGATTCACACCACCCGAGACTTCCAGTTTTGCCTTCCCCTTTGCTATTTCAACCGCCTTTTTTATCTCCTCAAGGATAAAATTGTCAAGCATTATCCATGTTGCCCCTGCATCAAGGGCTTCCTTTAATTCCTCCAGGTTCTCCACCTCAATCTCTCCCTTTATTCGTGAGAGTGCCTCCTTTACCCCTCCCGCTATTCTCTTGTGATTGTCCTTTATGAGAACCGCATCATAAAGACCAAACCTGTGATTCTCTCCCCCACCACATCTCACAGCATATTTCTCAAGATATCTCAACAAGGGTGTTGTCTTTCTGGTATCAAGGATTTTCACTCCCGTCCCCTCAACCGCATCAACAAATTTCCGGGTGAGTGTTGCAATTCCGGAAAGACGCTGTAAGAAATTCAGCGCAACCCTTTCTCCGGTTAAAAGCGCTCTTGCATTACCCAGAACCTCTGCAATAATCTCTCTTTTTTTTATTCTCTCACCATCCTTTTTCAGTATCCTGTATTCCACCCCCGGGTCAAGCAGTTCAAAAACCCATCCAGGAATTTCAATTCCTGAAAGCACTCCCTCCTCCTTCACCACAAACTCTCCTTTCACTTTCAAATCCTCAGGGACTATTGCAAGGGTTGTTATATCCCCACTTCCAACATCCTCCTCAAGTGCCTTTTTTAGAAGAGGCAAGACCCTTTCTTTCTCTAACCTGTTCATTCATTATCCTCCTTATGAGGTCCCTTATCCTTGCTGCCTTTTCAAACTCCATTGCATCCGCATACTTCCTCATGAGTCTGGTAAGTTCCTCCACACGCTCAAGACGCTCAATTTCGGAATGAATCTCTATCTCTTCCTCCTCTATTTTCTCCTTCTCATCCGCAACCGCAGTGGTTTTCAATATCTCCTCCCTTGACTTCTTTATGGTCTGAGGTGTTATCCCGTGCTTTCTGTTATACTCCTCCTGAATCTTTCTTCTTCTTTCAGTCTCTTTTATTGCCTTCTCCATAGCCTCTGTTATCCGGTCCGCGTAGAGAATTACCTTTCCGTTTATATTCCTTGCCGCCCTTCCTGCAATCTGAATAAGCGAACGCTCCGAACGGAGGAAGCCCTCCTTATCCGCATCAAGTATTGCAACAAGGGAAACCTCGGGAAGGTCAAGCCCCTCCCTGAGGAGGTTTATCCCCACAAGAACATCAAAATCCCCAAGCCTCAATCCCCTCAGAATATCAACCCTGTCAAGTGCCTCTATTTCTGAATGCAAATATCTTACCCTTATTCCAATGGAGAGAAGATAATCCGCAAGGTCCTCCGCCATTCTCTTTGTAAGAGTCGTAACAAGAACCCTCTCCCTTTTCTCAACCCTTTTCCTTATCTCATTAACCAGGTCATCTATCTGGTTTTCAGTTGGTTTAACGACAATCTCAGGGTCAAGCAGCCCTGTTGGTCTCACTATCTGCTCCACCACCTCACCACCTGACTGCTCAATCTCCCAGTCTCCAGGGGTTGCAGAAACAAATATACATCTTGGAACAAGCCTTAAAAATTCCTCAAATTTTAAGGGTCTGTTGTCAAGTGCGGATGGCAGTCTGAACCCGTATTCAACAAGGGTTTCCTTTCTGGAACGGTCCCCATGGTACATTCCCCTCAACTGGGGAATTGTTACATGGGACTCGTCTATTATCACAAGGAAATCCTCAGGAAAGTAATCGAGCAGACACCAGGGTCTCTCTCCAGGTCTTCTCCCTGATAAATGCCTCGAATAGTTCTCTATCCCCGGGCAGTATCCAACCTCCTTCAAGAGTTCAAGGTCATATCTCGTTCTTGTCTCAAGCCTCTGTGCCTCAAGTTCCTTTCCCATCCTTCTCAATTCAAGAACCCTCTGGGCAAGTTCCTTTTCTATCTCCTTTATTGCCCTCTTCAGTCTTTCCTCAGGAATAACAAAGTGCTTTGCCGGATAGAAAACCGCCTTTTTCTTCCTTGTAAGTTTTTTTCCGGTAACTGCATCAAACTCCCATATTCCCTCAACCTCATCCCCGAAGAACTCAATCCTCACGGGTCTTGCGGAGTATGGAGGGAAGACATCAATCACCTCCCCCCTCACCCTGAAGACACCTGGCTTGAATTCAACATCGTTTCTCTGATACTGGATTGATACAAGCTGACGCATGAATGCTGTTCTCTCAACCTCCTCACCCTCCTCTATTTTGACAAGCAGAGAGAGGAAGTCCTCAGGGGAACCTAAGGCATAAATACAGGAAACAGATGCAACCACCACAACATCCTCTCTTTCCATGAGTGCAGTTGCAGCCCTCAACCTCAGTCTTTCAATATCCTCATTTATGGTGGCATCCTTTTCTATGTATGTGTCCGTTTCCGGAATGTATGCCTCAGGCTGGTAATAGTCATAGTAAGAAATGAAGTATTCAACAGCATTTTCCGGGAAGAATGCCCTGAGTTCCCCGTAAAGCTGGGCTGCAAGGGTCTTGTTGTGGGATATGACAAGGACTGGAAGTCCAACTCTTTCTATAACATTTGCAACGGTAAATGTCTTTCCGCTCCCGGTAACCCCAAGGAGGGTCTGGAATTTTTTCCCTTCCTTAATTCCCCTCACAAGTTCCTCAATTGCCTTTGGCTGGTCTCCCGTGGGTTTATAAGGTGCAATGAGTTTGAAGCGTGCCATTTTTAAAAGGAATATATGAATTTGAGATAGGTGTGATAGTGAACATGCTGGATTTTATCCGGATTCGGTCTCAGTCCCTCAACAAGTTCAAAGTATCCTCCACCCCGCATCCTGAATCTTATTCCCACAAGGAACCTGGTTCTGACATCTCCATAGATATCAGGTTTTTCCTCTCCATTAACCCACCTTCTTCTCCATGTGCGCTGGAATCCATAGAAGAAGATTCTCCATGTCCCGTATATTGAAACCCCATGATGGAGCCTTTTGTAGGAGGTCGTATCCTCCGATATCTTCCTTTCCCATCCATACTCCACTCTTATCCTGTGGTCCTTTATCTTAAAAAAGAGATAGGGAACGATGAAGCACTCAGAAACATAAAATTTATCCCCCTTCCATAAATATCCATAGAAAAAACAGCCAGCGAAGGGGAGTTCAATTCCTGCCTCTCCCCTGAAATAACTTTCCCTGTAATATGTATTGCCCATCCGGTACTGCATTTCTGGAATCCAGTCCCCTTCAGAAAAGGCACGGATAAACCCATGGGGAATTAAAGTCCTAATGTGTATTCCAACTGGCATCGGGCTGTAGTATCTCATTGAGTCCCTGTCACGTTCCGGTGTCCGGTCGTATGCAAAATTGTGAAATATGTGGGGAATACCGACTCTTACCTCAACCTGCCGGTTCCTCCATCCCACTCCAAGTTCGTCCTTTCTTTTCAGATAGGAAGCAGTGGTGTATATGAAAAACCGGCTTTTCTCAAGAGAGAAGAGCAAATAGTTCACGGTATCCTGGTAATTCCGGTAATCACGCATTCTCCATTCAAGAAAGACATTCTTCCATACCTCTGTTTTCCCCCTTATTCCAAAATCGTGATACCACTTGTAAAGGTCAAGGCATCCTGCAGTGTATCTTATTCCATGGATACCGGAATAATAAAGAGACTCCTCCTGCATCCTGGGAAATGCAAGGAGCATATCCATCATCCATATACAGCAACTGTCCTCAGGTGCGTGGTATGAAATGAAGCCCGAAAGCAGGAATATCATTCAACCGCAACCGGTTCCTTCACTGTGAATACAAGTTCGTCGTCTCCCCTCTCAACAACAATGGTGGACCCCTCTTTTATTCCTCCCTCAAGCAGTCTTTCTGCAAGGGGGTCTTCAAGATAGCGCTGGATGGTCCTCCTCAGGGGTCTTGCTCCATAATCCGGATTGTATCCCTTTTCCATCAGGAATTCCTTTGCCTCAAGCGTGAGGACTATATCAAGTCCCTTCTCCTTAACCCTCTCCCTCACATCCCCAAACAGTATGTCTATTATCTGCATTATCTCCTTTCTTCCGAGAGGTCTGAAGACTATTATCTCATCTATACGGTTGAGAAACTCTGGATTGAATGTCCTTTTTACCTCCTCCAGCAATTTCTCTTTCATTCTCTCGTAGTCTATTTCCTCCTCGGTTGCATGAAATCCAAGGGTCCTGCCCTTTATTATCTCCCTTGTTCCTATATTTGAGGTCATTATTATCACGGTATTCTTGAAATTCACCTTCCTTCCAAATGCATCGGTGAGCTGTCCATCCTCAAGAATCTGGAGGAGTATGTTGAACACATCAGGATGAGCCTTTTCTATCTCATCAAAGAGAACAACAGAATACGGTCTTCTCCTCACCTTCTCCGTCAGCTGTCCTCCCTCCTCATATCCCACATATCCAGGAGGTGCTCCTATGAGTCTTGAAACATTGAATTTCTCCATGTACTCACTCATGTCTATCCTTATGAGTGCGCTTTCGGAATCGAAGAGAAACTCTGCAAGCCTTCTCGCGAGTTCTGTCTTTCCAACCCCGGTTGGCCCCAGGAATATAAAGGAGCCAATGGGGCGCCTCGGGTCCTTGAGACCCGTTCTCGACCTTCTTATTGCCTTTGATATTGCAATTATTGCCTCATCCTGTCCAACAATGCGCTTTTTCAATTCCTCTTCCATCTTCAGGAGTTTTGTCTGCTCCTTCTCTTCAAGTTTTGCAATGGGAATTCCGGTCCACATGGATATTACCTTTCTTATATCCTCCTCCGTAACTATTCCCACCATCTCTTCCTTTTTCTTCCTCCACTCTCTTTTTCTCGCCTCTATCTTTCTCTGTATCTCATTCCTTCTATCCCTCAATTCCGCTGCCTTTTCATAATCCTGTTCCTTTATTGCCTCGTCCATCTCTTTCCTTATTTTTTCAAGCTCCTTTTCATACTCCTCAAGGTCGGGTGGAGGGGGAGATTTCATGAGTTTAACCCTCGCACCTGCCTCATCTATCACATCTATTGCCTTGTCAGGAAGGTGTCTTTCCGTTATGTATCTGTCGGCAAGAGTGGCTGCCGCCAGGAGTGCCTCATCGGTATATTTAACCCTGTGATGTTCCTCATATTTCTCCCTCAGTCCCTTGAGAATGTCTATGGTTTCTTTAACCGTGGGTGGGTCAACGATTATTATCTGGAATCTTCTCTCAAGCGCACCGTCCTTTTCTATGTATTTTCTGTATTCCTCCATGGTGGTTGCACCTATGCACTGAATCTCTCCCCTTGCAAGTGCTGGCTTCAGTATGTTTGATGCATCTATGGCTCCCTCCGCCGCTCCTGCCCCAACTATTGTGTGAAGTTCGTCTATGAAGAGAATTACATCCTGAGAGTTTTTTATCTCATTGAGGATTGCCTTAAGTCTCTCCTCAAACTGTCCCCTGTATTTGGTCCCTGCAACAACCGCGGCAAGGTCAAGGGAAAGAACCCTTTTGTTTAAAAGAAGATCGGGAACCTTACCCTCAACTATACGCTGGGCAAGCCCCTCGACGATTGCGGTCTTTCCAACCCCTGGTTCTCCTATGAGCACAGGATTGTTTTTCTTCCTTCTTGAAAGAATCTGTATAACCCTCTCTATCTCCCTGTCCCTTCCTATTATCGGGTCAAGCTTGCCATCCCTTGCAAGCTGTGTGAGGTCCCTGCAGTAAAAGTCAAGTGCAGGGGTCTTTGATTTTTTCGGATGCTTTCTTGTTCTCGGTTTCATTCCGGACATAAGATTTTCAACCTCCTGTCTCACCAGATCCACATCAAGTCCAAAATTCTGGAGAATTTGAGATGCAAGGGATTCGCTCTCCCTCAAAAGACCGAGCAGCAAATGCTCTGTTCCTATATAAGGAGTATTCATCTGGGTTGCTTCCTCAAGCGCATATTTCAGAACATTGTGTGCCTGCTCATCAAGGGGAATCTCACCTGATACAACCGTGCCCTCCCCCTCCCCTATGTTTTCCTCCACGATCTCCGCCATTTCCTTTATGTCAATTCCCAGACCCTTCATCACCTTTATTGCAATTCCCTCTCCAAGTTTTAGCATTGCAAGCAACAGATGCTCGGGACCTATGTGGTCGTGGTGAAACCTGTGGGCAAGCTCCCTTGCCTTGTAAAGGATTTTCTGAACCCTTTCTGTATAGTGACTATCCATCATTTTTTCCTCCCAGGGTTTTTCTGACAAACTCCGCCCTTTTTATGTCCCTCTCCTCTGCCTCCATTTCCCTTCCCACCAGGAGCTGCAGATGTGCTGGAAGGGAAAGAACAAGCAGTCTTGTAAGATGGAGAACCGAAATCTCGGTTATAAACCCAAGACCTATTCCAAGTCTTACAGCAGAAGAAAGGTTTATAACCTCTTCAGAGGAGAGCATGCGTGCATATTTCAAAATTCCCCATGCCCTCCATATCTTGTCCTCTATCTGGCTCCTTGCATTTTTTATGAGTATCTCTCTTGCGTTGAGTTCGTAGTCCATCACTTCCTTAACCATCCTCTTCATGTTCTCTATAATATCCTCCTCCTTCACCCCGAGTGTTCTCTGGTTTGAAATCTGAAATATGTTTCCCTGGATTCTGCTTCCCTCACCCCACAATCCTCTGACAAAGTATCCTGTCTGTGAGAGGCTCCTTATAACCTTGTCCATTTCCTTTGTGAGGACAAGGGCGGGAAGATGGACGAGCACCGAGATTCTCATTCCCGTTCCAACATTGGTGGGACAGGCAGTGAGATATCCAAAATCGTTGTCAAACGCTATCTCAAGTTCCCTGGAAAGAAAATTGTCTATATCATCAACTATCTCATGCGCCTCCTCAGGATTGAATCCGGGAACTATGGAGAATATCCTGAAGTGGTCCTCCTCATTGACCATTATTCCGAACTTCTCATCCTCTCCAACTGCAAGCCCTCTGTTTTTTCCATTTTTTGCAAATTCAGGACTCATCAGCCTTCTTTCAACCAGAAACTGCCTTTCTATGGGGTCAAGCGCATCCATATAAAAAAAGTTTTCAAAACGCTCAAGTCTCAGAAACGCCTCACGTGCCCTTTCCATCACCTCCGATAATTCCTCTTCACTTGCACGCTGAACAAAAGGGGTATCCGAGAGGTTCCTCGCAAGCCTGACACGCGTGGAGATAACTATTTCGGAGTATTCCCCCTCCTCCCTCAGCCAGTAGGGTAGCTTTTCAACCATTGGCTGAATGCTCATAGTTTCTTCAACTCCTCCTCGTAGTGGGAAATCTCATCCCTGATTTTTGCCGCCTTCTCGTACTCCTCCTCTTCAAGTGCCTTTTTAAGCTCCTTTCTGAGTTCCCTTATATTTCTCTTGAGGGTGAGCATGCGCTCATCCCTTATGAGAATCTTCCCGGTATGATGGTCACTTCCATGAATCCTCCTTAGAAGGGGATAGAGTTTGGCCCTGAATGCACTGTAACAATCCGCACATCCAAATTTTCCCTTTTTCTTGAATTCCTCGTAGGAAAGACCGCATGTTCCACACCTGGCAATATCCACTGGCTCGTCCTTTTTTATCATGAGAGGGGAGGAAAGACCCTTTTTTGCGGCACACTCCGCACATAAATGGAGTACCCGCATCTTGTTGTTCTCATCCAGTTCCCGATATTCAAAAATTGCCTCGTTTTTTCCACACATATCACATAGCATTCCTCTCCTCCAGTTTGCCTCCGATAAGATTATACATCCTTTTCCCTATCTTTGCAACCCTTTCGTTATGAGTAACCAGAAGGACTGTGAGTTTTCTTCTTTCAATAAGGGACTCTATGAGTTCAAGCACCTCCCTTGCATGTTCCTCGTCCAGGTTTCCCGTGGGCTCATCAAGAAAGAGAATCAAAGGGTCATTTGCAAGTGCCCTTGCTATTGCAATCCTCTGACGCTCTCCCCCTGAAAGTTTTGAGGGAATATGGTCCTTTCTCTCAAGCATTCCAACTTCTGAAAGAAGAGAAAGCGCCTTCTTTTTTGCATCCTCAGTATTTACCCCCTTCATGAACATCGGTATCATCACATTTTCAAGTGCTGTGAAACCTGAAAGGAGATGATGGAACTGGAATACAAAACCTATTTTTTTGTTTCTTATCTCCGATATTTCCCGATCGCTTTTCTTATAAATCTCCTCCCCATCAACCCATACATTTCCTTCAGTTGGTCTTTCAAGCCCCCCGAGAATGTGTAAAAGGGTGCTCTTTCCCACCCCTGAGGGGCCCATGATGGAAACACACTCCCCTTTTTCAACCACAAGGTCTATCCCCCTCAGAACATGGATTTTCTCATCCCCGGTTATAAAAACTTTATGAAGATTCTCACATCTCAGGACCTCACTCATATCTTATCGCCTCCACAGGGTCAAGAGAACTCGCTTTTCTTGCAGGATAAAGAGTAGCAAGGAAGGAGAGGATAATGGCACAGGCAGATACGAGTATAAAATCCATGAGTTCCATCCTCACAGGGAGATAGTCCAGGAAGTAAACATCGGATGGAAGAGATATAAATTTGTACTTCTTCAAGAGAAAACACAGGATGTATCCCAGGATATTCCCCAGAACCGTTCCATAAATCCCTACCATCAACCCTTCCCATATAAATATGCGCTGGATTGCTGCACGGGTTGCACCAAGTGCCCTGAGTATTCCTATCTCCCTTGTCTTTTCCATCACTATCATGATAAGGGTTCCAACTATGTTGAACGCTGCAACAACCACGATAAGCGTAAGAATTATAAACATCGTTACCTTCTCAAGCCTGAGTGCAGCAAAGAGGGTTCTGTTCATCTCAACCCAGTTTGTGACAAGAAATGGATAACCGAGAAACTGAGATATTCTTTTTGAAACTTCAGGTGCATCGTATATATTTTTTATGGTTATCTCAAGCCCGGTTATTCCCTTCATTTCCAGAAATCTTTTTGCATCCTCAAGTCCCATTATGACCATGTTTGCATTGTATTCATACATCCCTGCATCAAATATTCCAGCAACAATAAATCTCCCGGTCTTTGGAAGCATTCCAAAAGGGGTTTTTCTCCCAAATGGGGTTGAAAGCTCAATGGTATCTCCAACATGCGCAAAGAGTCTTCCTGCAAGCGTTTCCCCAAGCAGTATTTTCCTCTTACCCAGGGAAAAACTCCCACCCACCACCTTTTCATGAAGATTGGAGATCTCCTTAAAGTGCTCATCTATTCCTCTCAGGACCACCCCATCCACCTTCCTTCCATGCCTTATCAAAATTTTTGTGTAAATAAAAGGTGCAATTCCGGTTATCTCGGGAAATGTCTTCTTCAGAGTATCGGCAAGCACCTCCCAGTCATAAACCTCTTCTCCGTAAAACTTTGCAACTATCACGTGTGCATTCATCCCCAGGATTTTCTCCTTCAGGTCTTCTTCCATTCCGTTCATAACAGAAAGAACAACGACAAGGGCACATACCCCCAGGGTAACCCCTCCTATGGAGATAATGAGAAAAAGGTACCTGAAAAAGTTCCCCTTTCTCCCGAAAAGATACCTTCCTGCTATGAATCTCTCAAATCTCATTCCTCACGCAACTGGGGAAAGAGTATGACTTCTCTTATGGATGATGCATTCAGTAAAATCATGACAAGCCTGTCTATTCCCACCCCGAGCCCTCCTGTGGGAGGCATTCCGTAGTAAAGTGCCCTCACAAAATCCCTGTCGTATTCCTCTCTTTCCTTCAGTTTCAGCTGCTCCTCAAATCTCCTTTCCTGCTCCTCAGGGTCATTCAATTCACTGTAGGCATTTGCAACCTCCACCCCTCCGATAAACGCCTCAAATCTCTCAACAAGTCCGGGGTCATCTCTTTTATTCTTTGCAAGGGGGGTTATATCAGCAGGATAATCCACAACAAAGGCTGGCTCAATGAGTTCAGGTTCAACAAACCTTTCAAAAACGCTCTCAAGTATCTTCCCCTTTATTCTCTTCTCCTCAACCTCAAGTCCAAGTTTTTCTGCAAGTTTTTTTGTCTCCTCAAAAGAAAGCCCTCTCCACTCCTCCCCCGTGTATTTTTTCAGTGCCTCAAAGTAGGAAATTCTCCTCCACGGTTTTTTCAGAGAAATGGTCTTTCCATCGTATTGAATTTCCTCTTTTCCATAGATTTTCCTTGCAAGATAAATAACCATATCCTCAAACAGTTCCATCATGTCCCTGTAGTCCGCATATGCCTGATAGACTTCCATTGCAGTAAATTCCGGATTGTGGGTCCGGTCAATTCCTTCATTTCTGAAATTTTTTCCTATCTCATAAACCCTCTCATAACCTCCTATAATGAGCCTCTTCAGGTAGAGTTCATCTGATATTCTTAAATAAAAGTTCTTTTTCAATTTTATGTAGTAAGTTGTAAATGGGGTTGCAAATGCCCCTCCGTAAACTGGTTGAAGAATTGGGGTTTCAACCTCAACAAACCCTCTTTCATCAAGAAATTCTCTTATCCCTTTTATTATCTCCGCCCTGCGTCTGAAAAGCCCCCTTATTTCTTTATTTGACATAAGATCAAGGTAACGCTGTCTGTATCTTGTCTCAACGTCCTTAATTCCATGCCATTTCTCAGGAGGTGGATGGAGTGCCTTTGAGAGGAGGGTAATCTCCTCCGCCCATACCGTTATCTCCCCTGTCTTTGTCCTGAAAACCTTTCCCTCAACCCCTATAAAATCTCCAAGGTCAAGCAGCTTCACAATGGAATACTTTTCCCGGAGGGTATCGTATTTGAAGTAAATTTGAATCTCTCCTTTATCATCCTCAATATGAACAAATCCTGCCTTCCCATGCAATCTTCTTGTTTTTATCCTCCCGCATACTTTAACTTTTTTATCCTCAAATTCTTCGTAGTTTTCCTTTATTTCGGTTGAATATGCGGTTCTTTTAAAAGAATAAGGATAGGGATTAACCCCCATCCCTTTCAATTTCTCAAGTTTTTCTTTCCTCGCCCTTACCTGGTCCAGCTCTTTTTCCATCGTCTGGATGATAATAGTAAATCATGCACATGTCAAGGTTGCGAAATCCATGACCCATCAAACATTCGTTTTTGAGGAAAATCGCATATTGACTTTTTTCTTTTTTCCTGTAAACTTTAATTATGTTCGGGATAGGATGGGGTGAACTAATACTCATTTTCCTTGTTATCCTCCTCCTTTTTGGAGCAAAAAAACTCCCTGAGATAGGGAGGGCTCTTGGAAAGGGCATAAGGGAGTTCAAGCGTTCCATTAAGGAAATAGAGGATGAGGAAGATAACAAGAAGGACATTTCTTAAACTTACGGCACTTTCTCTTCTCTTTGGAAAAACATCCCTTTTTGGAGGAGAGATGGAACATTCAGGGAGAAGGAAAAATTACTGGAAAAGAGGCTACGTAAGGCAGCAAACAGTGGATGCATCAAAAATATGGGAGGATAAAATAAAGGCAAGGATTGATGGGAAATGGAAATGGTACACAATAAGGGAACTTCCTCCTGAGTTCATGGAGTGGAATACAAAGTCAAGGCTCCGGGACCTTGAAAACATAAAACAGCGCAAGCCACCATCCCTTCACGGACCTCACTCCGGAATGGTTGCAACCTATGGAGCAGGAAGGCTTGATTCGGAATTCACCCTGAATAACGCAGTGAAAGGAATGGGATTTCTTCCAAGAAAGGATATATTGCCTGAGAAAATAAAACTCCTCCAGGATACAATGAACTCTCCCTTTGAGGAGAAAATAAAAATCCTGCAGGACCTTTATAAGAACCCTGATTTGCTTGATAAAAAAAGGCAGACATCCCTTGAACTTTATACAACCCCGGAATTTGAGACCCATACCTTTCTCAATCTGATGGAGAATCCTGTTGCCACGGTTGTGTTTCTTGACATTCCGAGTTATGAGATAAGAACCATAGCCCAGTTACTTGACCCAAACGACCCGAACCTTACCGAGTGGGAAAGAAATGCTGTGGAATATGTGAACCTCATACACTCTTACTTCCATGGGGAATTTCCCAAAAAGTTTATCACCATTATTTTTCACATTATAGAGGTATTTGACAACTCACCTGGAAGAAAAGACGCAATGGGAAGAAGAATGGTTCCCTAAACCACCTCCTTGTAAACCCTTACCGTCTCCTCACCTACCCTTTTCCAGGTGAATTCTCTTGCAATCCTTCTTCCTCTTTCTCCGAGCAACTTCCTTAAATGGGCGTCTTTCAGCAATTCTCTGAGTTTCTCCTCCATTTCTTCTTCGTCTTCAGGATTCACATAAATACACGCTCCCTGAGAAAACTCCTCCATGGGTGAATTTCTGGAAGTAATAACGGGAGCGCCTGCTGCCATTGCCTCAAGGACCGGGAGCCCGAACCCCTCCGCAAGGGAAACATAAACAAAAACAGTGCAGGCACGGTACAGAGAGGGAAGAACAATATCAGGAACATGCCCGAGGTAAATTGCATTTATACTATTTAATATCTTCTCTCCCATATACCCCTTTCTTCCTGCAACAACGAATGGTATCTTTAATCTCTCACACACCCTCGATAATCTTTCAATATTTTTTCTCGGCTTCACAGTTCCAACATACAGAACAAACTCCTGAGGAAGGGAAAATAACCTTCTTATCTCCATCTCACTTCCTTTAAAAAATCTCTCCTCCACCCCGTGGTATATAACCCTTATCTTTTCCCTCTCCACCCCATACTCAACCGCCCTTTTCTCAACCCATCGGGAAGGAACTATTATCTTTTTTGCATATTCAAGTGCAAGGGGAATATGAAACTTCCAGTAAATTCTTGCAGGAAAGGACTCTGTCCCAGGAAAATCAAGGGGGATAAAATCATGAAGGGTAACCACCTGAGGAACAGAAAAGAAAGGGGATGCAATGCTTTTTACATGATGGAAGATATCGCACCTTACCGAGAGAGAGGGAATAAGCACATGTTCCCTCAGGGGTCTTGGAATTCCTGGATAATCAAAGAGAACCACCTCCACATCCTCTCTCTCTTCAAGTTCCCGCACAATGTTTCTTATGTAGGTTGCAGGACCCCCGGACCTACGGAGAAGGGTTCCATCCATTCCCACCCTTATCCTGTCTCCCATGGTTTTCTCCATGTAAAATACTCCTCCCGAATTCCTGAAGGTTTTCTCTTTTTCAACACCTTCAATCCCATGATAAATGCATCCCTTCTTGCTCTCAATGCCTCAAATCCTTCTCCTTTCAGGAAAGCCCATCCCAGGGAGAGAAAGTCATAAAAAATTATGAAAGGGAGGTTTGCAAGGATAAAGAAAACTCTCCAGTTCTTCAGAATGAAAAGCCATTTGTTTCTGTGAAGAAAATATATGTTTTTCCTTTTCTTTTTCCTGTGCCATACCCTTGCATCAGGACAGAGGCGGGCGGTGAATCCGGATGCGTTGAATCTCCAGAAGAAGTCCAGGTCCTCGTAGTAGGCAAAAAAGTCCTCATCAAATCCCCCAAGGGAAATAAAGACATCTTTTTTTATAAGAAAACATGCACCGCTTCCCCCAAAAACCTCCTTTCCCGGAGAGAGCACATGAAATCCCATTCCTGCTCTGGATGGTGCAAGCCCCATTGATTCCAGACCATCTTCATTGTAAATCACCGGGATAACCGCATCGGCATCAACCCTTATCATCTTCTCCACCACATCCTTTTCAAGAACGCAATCCGGATTTAAAAAGAGAATATAGGGTGTCCCGGCAAGTTCTGCTCCCTGATTGCAGGCATGGGAAAAACCTTTATTTTTTCTGTTTCTTATAATCCTGCATGGAAGGTCCATAATGCTTTCGGGAGAGCCATCCTTTGAGGCGTTATCCACCACAACAACCTCACATCCGTTCTCAAGGGCGGATAAGACTGCCTTTCTCAGCGTATCCCTGTGATTGTAAGAAACTATTATCGCCGTGCACGGCAATTTTCTATCCATTTCCTTATCTCCTCCACACTTACCTTCCTTCTTTCCTGCACCCATTTTCTGTCCTTTCTTTTCTTCCACAGTTTTAAAATTCCCTCCAGGGTTCCGAGAAACGCATAGGGAAATTTTCCGGAGATAAAGATATGATAAAGAAAACTCCTGAGCGTTCCACCTGCAATCCAGGGAAGGTATCGAAGAAGGAGGGAAAGTGGAAGATTTTTGTAAATGAGGAAGATTCTGTTTCTTGCAAGCCATCTTGTCTTTAAGGATGTATCCCCCTTTCCTGCTGTCCCTCCCTCAAGATGGTATATAACAACCTCAGGCAGCAAATATCCCTTATATCCCATTAAATTCAATCTGAAAGAAAGGTCAACATCCTCAAAGTATGCAAAGAAATCGGGGTCAAACTTACCTGCTTCAAAAAAGGCATCCTTCTTTACAAAAAAGGAAGAACCCGGGGCTGAAAATATCCTCTCCATTTTTAATCTCTCAGGGACCTTTCCATGGAATCTCTTGTAGGGTCTTCCATCCGGAGGAAAACAGTCTCCACAGGAATCGATCTTTCCATCCATTCTGAGAACAAGTGGAGAAAAGAAATCACCCTCTTTTTTAATCCTCAGAAACCTCTCAATGCTTCCCTTTTCCACAACAGTATCGTTGTTCATAAACAAAAGAAAATTTCCTTTTGCAATCTCTGCTCCCCTGTTCACAGCAGGAGCATATCCCATATTCCTTGAGAGGGGAACTATCTTCACCCATGGAAATTCTCTTTCAAGCATCTTCTGTGTTCCATCCGTTGAGGCATTGTCAACCACAATAACCTCAATTTTCTCCCTTACCTCTTCAAGGGAAAGGAGTAATCTTTTAAGAAGATTCTTTCTATTCCATGTGGGTATGATAACCGAAATCTCCATAAAAAAATTATACATCCTCTCTTTCAAAATTCAATTCCCTTTCAAAAGGAATCGGGGACTTGACAAATTTTCATTCCATTATTATATTTATACTGGCGCGGGGTGGAGCAGCCTGGTAGCTCGTTGGGCTCATAACCCAAAGGTCGCGGGTTCAAATCCCGCCCCCGCTATTTTTATTTTTATAGGGTAATGAATGCTGGATGGCTCATCCTTCAGGATATAAAAGGATTCACTCCTCTTTCTGAAAGACTCGCAGAAAAAGGGACAGAGGGAACTGAAGAATTAACCACATTTTTAAACGGATTCTTCACCTCGGCGGAGGAAAGGATAGGAGAACTCGGAGGAAGAATAATAAAACTTGCAGGAGATGCATACTTTGCAGTCCTTCCTCCGGATATAAAGAAAAAAGAAATAGAACTTGCAGGAAAATACCTGACAGAACTTGACATCCTCAAATCCCTGGGAACGGAATCCAGGTTCATAGGAATAAAAACCGGGTTTGAGATTCTTGAGGTCCCCCTCACCCAGGGAGAGGTGGATGTGGTTCCATGGGGAGAGGGGGTGGAAAGATTGATGAAACTGGAGGATGAGACCGAGAGGGGGGTTATAGTGGTTGAGGAACCCGCTGAGGGAAAACCATTTACAGGAAAGGATAAAAAACTACCTTCCATCTCTCCATCCCATCGCCCGGCGGTTGCCCTTTTCCTGAATTTTCTCCCCGGAGATAAAAAAGAATTCCTGGAGATTGCAGGAAAAATATCGGAAAAACTCCCCACGGTATGGCTTACCAAATGGATTCCATATACGAAGGGAATAATGGGACTTTTCCTCTTCGGATTTCCTCATGCAAGCGGAAGGGAGATGGACCAGGCAGTGGAGGTTGCCCATACCCTCTCCGGTATCCTTCCTGAGGGAAGATGGTGCATTGGAATATCTCAGGGTCTTGTTTACAGTGGAGTTGCTGGAGGAAAGAAATTCAGGGAATACACATTCCTTGGAGACGCCGTGAATACCGCTGCAAGGCTTTCATGTGCAGGAAGGGGAGAAATCTTAATCCCCGAAGAGAATCTCAATCAGATAAAGGCAAACTGGAATTTTGAAAAGAAAGGAGAAATATCCCTTAAAGGGAAAAAGAAACCCGTGAGAATTTACAAACTCTCGGGCAAAAAAGAAACGGGAATTCAACTCATTCTTTATCCACTTGTTGGAAGGGAAAGGGAATTGAGATTTATTGAAAAGGCAATAAGGGAAAAGAAAAAAATTGTGCTTATGGGAGAACCGGGGCTTGGAAAAACACGCCTTCTTTTTGAGGCAGGAGAAATGGCAAAGGGAAATGGATACAGGGTGCTCCTGTCCTTTTCCTCACCAAATCGTATACCATTTTCTCTCCTCCGCTCCCTTATTGAATCCCTCCCACCCGGTCTTTCCGCCTCTTATTCAGGACTTATAGGTTTTTTTGAGGGAAAAAATCCGGGAATGCTCCTTGAGGATGCACTCAGGGATTTTTCCTCCATGCTCTCCGGTATCCTTCCCTTTGCCCTGCTCATTGATGACCTCCAGTGGGCTGATGCAGTCTCCCTGAAATTCCTGGAACATCTTATCAAAGGGTTTGAAATCCCGGTGATTGCATCCTCAAGAAAGGAAAACACGGAAATTCCGGAAAAACTGGGAATGGAGGTGATGGAAATTTCTCCCTTTGGGAGGGATGAGACAGAAAAATTCTCATGCGGGATTCTCGGAGGAAAACCCTCATCCTCTCTGGTTGATTACATCATGGAAAATACCGGAGGTGTTCCATTCTTCATAGAGCAGGTTCTGCTTGACATGAAGGAGAGGGGAATGGTTGAAGTGAAGGATGAAAAATGGGAAATAAAGGAAAAGAAGGAAAATCTACCTGATTCCGTATTCTCCTCCATCCTTTCAAGATTTGACAGGTTTGACCGGATTTCAAAAAGGATACTGGAATATCTCTCCTGCATGGGGAATGAGGTGAAAAGGGAGAAGATAATTCATGTTCTCCCATCCACCTGGTGGAAAAAACTTGAGGCACTCAATCGGGAAGGGTTTATTCTCAAAGAGGAGGAGATATACTTTTTCAAGCACGCCCTGGTAAGGGAGACCATTTACCACTCCCTTCTTCACCGTAGAAGAAAGGAACTTCACCACAGGATTGCCTCTGCCCTTGAAAAGCATGGATACACCCCCTATGAAATCGCCTACCACTACGAACTTGCAGGAATGAGAAGAAAGGCAGAGGAGAACTATCTTTCTGCCTATGAGGAATTTCTGGAAAAGGGGCTGGTGGATGAGGCAGAGGAGATTAAAAAGAAGGTGAAAGCAAAGACACTCAAGGACTACATGGAGGCATTTTATCTGTTTGAATCGGGAAAATATGCAGAGGCAGAGAAAATTGCAAAAAATGTGGCTAAGAAAGCAAGGGGAAGATTTAAAATAAAGACCCATCTCCTGCTTGCCGAGATTTACGACCTCTGGCTCAGATATGACGAAATGAGAAAATCACTCGAAATGGCTGAAAAACTGGATAAAAAAGGAGAGTTCCGCCTCTCACTCTATAACCACCTGGGAATATACTACGACAATCTTGGAAGACACAGAGAAGCCCTGAGATACTACCGCAGGACACTTGAACTTGCCAGGAGAAAGAAAACTCCTGATATTGATGTCCATTACTTCAACTTAGGATGGATTCACTTTAAAGAAGGAAGACTGAAACTTGCATACCGGTATTTCACAAACTCACTGAGAACCGCAGGAGAGAACAGAAGAACCCAGGGATGGTGCTATCTCAGGCTCGGGCAGATATATCATGTCTGGAAAGACTACGAAAAGAGTGAAAGGTATCTTGAGGAGGCACTCAGAGCATTTACGGAAACATCATTCCCCTACGGAAAATACCTGGTTCACGGTGCACTTGCAAGAATCTATATGCTGAGGGGGATGAAGGAAAAGGCAAGGGAACACGCATTCAAAGCAGATTCCCTGTCTCTTGAAATCTACGGGCACCACGAGCCCGAAACATTCCTTATTCTTCTCTTTTCAGGATTCATAAAAGATGCAGTGAAATTTATCAATCAGGAAAAATTCCCGGAGAATTTCAGGGGTCATCTTCTTCCCTTCCTTTTGCTTGAGCAGGGGAAAATAGAATGTTTGAAAAGGGAAAAAACCGACAATCCCTTTCAAAAACTTGCATTTTACTACCTCAACCATATTTTGCCTGAAAAGGAGTCCGAAGAGACAAGGGAACTTTTACTGGCAATGTTTGAGAGAAAGAAGAGGAAGATTAAGAGAAAGGTCCGGAAATTCTCACGCAAGATTGGATTTCCATTCACCTATGCCCTTTACAGATTCACAGAGAAACTCCTTCAACTGCATCAGCAAACATTCGCTTCCCGGTGAGCAACTCCCTTAAAATTCCCTTCTCCCTTGCAAATGGAATTCCGACTATTTTTCCATTTAAAAATTCAACATCAAGACGCCTTTCAAAAACCGTAAAATCGCCACAGATTCCTGCAAGGATGAGTTTTCCTATCTCAACAGCCTCTTTCAATGGATACTTTCCATACTTCATGGGATGGAGATTTCCGGGTTTTATTTCAGGAGGAGAAAGGGTGAAGTGAAGACCTATATCGTCAAGGAGAAGATAACGGTTTGTGGTTCCAAATGCAGGAATCCAGACCTTTACTTTTTTCTCTTTTAAAGCATTGAAAAGAAAGGGGGCGGTCTCCTTGAAGAATGCCTCAACCTCCTCTCTCTTCTCTTTTGCCTTTATAGAATACTCAATCCACCAGAAAGGAAGATAGACAAAGGGCTTTTCCCGGGAGGAAGCATAAACAACCTCCATCTCCCTCCACTCTCCCTTCTCCACCTCAAATCCCTTCCCACAGGAAGGGCAGAAGTAAACATTCTCCCTCTCCCCGGCAGGGATTTTCTCATAACATGCCGGACACCTTAAAGGAACAAGTTTTATCTCCATGGCTTCAGGAGTAAAAAGAATACACCAAGCATTATCAGCCCTGCAACTCTGGACATTGCAGATATAAGAGCAAGAACACCAAGGAAAAGAGGAACCATGGAAAACTCTCTTTTCTTCTCTTTCCTCTCCACCCTCAAAAGCACCTTCTTCTTCACCGCATCTATGGTTAAAATGCCTTTCTTATACCTCACAAACACAAGAGGATAGTAAAATATGGATATTCGGGGAAGAACAGGAACAAGGTGGTATTTGATGGATGTATAATCCCGGTAAAGTCTCAGGATTTTTCTCTTCATTTTCTCTATTCCCTCCTTCCTGTAGTACTCAGGAGGGAATGGAATGTCCATCACCTTTCCGTATCTGTGAACTTCCTCATCATCGTATTCAAGAAACCTCACTCCCTCCAGGTCTATTCTTTCAAGCCCGGGTGGAAAGTTTCCCGTTGGAAATATCCTCTCCCTTCTCAGGAAGTTTACCCTCTTTTTCAAGGTCTCAAAGGCAGGCAAGAATAAAGGGGGTTCCTCATACACACCACGAACTCCGGAGAGTTCCCTCTTCTCAATCCTGTATCCCCATACAAAACCAAATATCTCTGATTCAACCTCCACCACCGGAACGAAAATAAGGTCCATATCGAGTATTTCATCCCCACAGAGAGAACGAATCCACAACTTTTCTATTTTTTGAGGCCTTGCATAATACCTCGGTGCACCGGTAAGTCTGGAAAGAACAAAACCTGAACCACAGTATGAGCATACAATATTTTTGACCCCTTCCCTTACATCAATCTCACCTCCACAGTTCGGGCACCTGAACCCTATGAGCGCCATATCCTCCTCCACAGGAAATAAAAGGGAATGGTGATAAGATTAAAGGGGAAGGGAACAACCAGGGTGAGCACTCCCAGACCAAGAAACGCATAATGTTCACGGGTATCCTCTCTTTTTTCATCAACTTTTTCATAGAACATTCTTCCTGTAACTCCATCCATCAGGATACCGGAGGATGAGAGGTAAAAGGGAGAGTAAACTATGAGGCATGAATCAAACTCCTTCATGCCGGAAAGAGACTGAGCCTCTTCCAGTCCCTTTTCTGGTGGAGGTAATGGAAATTCAGGAGATACCCTGTCCCCCTGAGGGATAAAACTTCTCAATGCAGGTTCATCATGTCCGGGAACATAAACGGTTCTTTCACCCTTTGAGAAACGATAGAAGGGATAGTATCTCGTTTCCACTTTCTCCCCAAGAACCTTTTCCGCAACCCCTTTTTCTATAACCGGAAGAATAACCTCTGTAAGAACAAGCCCCTTCGGGTCGTAAAGGAAAGACCTTCCACAGAAATCACATTTTACCGTCCTTTCCTGGGAAAGTATCTCAAGTTCTGCCCCGCATCCGGGGCATTTCACCCTCATTTCAGTTTTGTTCCACAGTTAGGGCAGAAGTTTGCATCAGGTGGAACGGGTTTTCCACACTGAGGACAGAATGCCCCTCCAAGCCTCCTTCCACAGGATGGGCAGAAATTTGCACCGGATGGGACAGGGCTTCCGCAGTGCGGACACTTTTCCTTGCTCTCCTGCATGCTCTCCTTCAACATTCCCGGAATCATCATGCCCATCCCTATTCCTGCACCCATTCCAACACCTGCTCCTGCCGCTCCCCCCTCCTGCTGTGCTGCCTCTCTCATTGCCTTCGCTGCCTGAAAGCGCGTGAAGTCTCCCAGGTCACCAACAGCCCTCATTCCGCTCCTCTCATCCATCATCTTCTCAACCTCGGGTGGAGGGGTTATGGACTTTATGTAAAAGTCAACAAGTTCAACCCCGTATTTTCTGAAGTCGTCAGAGATTCTCGCCTTTGCACCCATTGAGAGTTCATCGTAGTTTGCAGGAAGGTCAAAGATTGAGGTATAATTCTCACCCAGAAAGTCTGTGAGCCTTGAAATTATCACATTTCTGAAGAATTCCTCTATATCCTTCCTTTCAAGCAATCGCTGTGTCCCGACAATTGTGTTGACAAAGAGTTGAGGGTCATCCACCCTGTAACTGTAAATCCCGTGAGCCCTTATTCGCAGCATATCAAGTTCCCTGTCTCTGAAGGGTATGGGTTCGGTTGTTCCCCACTTTGCATCCGTGAAGACCTTCCGGTTAACAAAGTAAACCTCGACCCTGAATGGACTCTTTCCATCAAATGCAAGTCCAAGGAGGTTTTTGAGGAGAGGGATGTTCATGGTGGTTAAGGTATGCCTTCCAGGACCAAAGACATCAAGAGCCCTTCCATCCCTGAAGATAACCGCACTCTGGTTTTCCCTTACCACTATCTGGCTTCCCACCGCCATCTCCCCCGACCCCTGCTCAGGAACCCTGTGAACTATCTCATTTCCCTCATCATCAAGCCATTCAACGACTTCAAGAAATACTGCCATGTATTACCCCCTTTCTTTCATCAAGTATTTTCCATCCTCTCTCTATTGCCTCTTCCATTTCCACGGTTTCTTCCAGTTCGTGGAGACCGCATGCCCAGTTAAGGAGTTCCAGGTCCTTTTCAAGCAGTTTCTCCAGTTCTTCCTCCCCTGTTCCTTTCTTTGCAAAAAATCCGGTGTATCCGTAGGGTGCGTATCTTATACTGTCCTTGAGGTGCAGAATCCTTTTGGATATCTCATTTATCTTCCCAAGTTCCGAAAAAGGCTTCCCCTTTGCAAGTTCCATGAGTTTTCTCTCAAACGCCTCAATCTCTGAAACAACTTTTTCCCTCAATTCTCTCTCCATTTCCCTTATTGCCTCCTTCCGGTAATACTCACCGAAAAGGGGAACCCTCTCTGCAATTTTTCCAATTATTTCTTCAACCCTCATCATCTCCTCCTTTTCTCAAAATATAAGCACGGAACAGCATTCTGTCAAATTGTTTTTCAGGAAATTGTGTGCCGGGAGAATCTGTCCCGTGCTCTTCCTTTCTCATCAACACATACCATGAACAAACTCGTACATCCTGGCATACACCTCACACCCTTTACACAGAGAATTGATTTTTGTATTGAATTTTTAGGGAAAAAATGGTATAATTATTGTGGGAGGTTATCCATGCGCTCCGTGAGCATTGGGCATGCAAATCCAATGAATATTTTTGAGGTTACGGGATTCCTGACCTATGTAGAAAAAATAACCTTCAAAAAAGGAGGAAAAGATGGGATTTTTAACAACCACCACCACAGAGCACAAGTATTCTCCCGGTCTTGAGGGTGTTATCGCAGCCATAAGTGGAATAAGCGCAATTGATGGAGAAGAAGGAAAGCTCATCTATCGGGGGATTCCCATCGAGGTTCTTGCAAAAAACTCCACATTTGAAGAGACTGCATATTTGCTTCTCTTTTCAGACCTTCCAACCCAGGACGAGCTTGAAAACTTCAAAATGGACCTGGTTGAACACCGTGAATTACCGGAAAATCTCCTGGACATTTTAAACTCCCTTCCCAGAGACTCCCATCCAATGGAAGTTCTGAGAACGTCGGTATCCTTCCTCGGGCATTTCTGTCCTGATAAGGATAAGGATTCAAGGGGAGCAAATATAAGAAAGGCACTGAGAATCATAGCGAAGATTCCAGGGATTATAGCCGCATGGGCGAGAATAAGAGAAGGAAAGAACGTGATTCCCCATAATCCAGATCTTCCTCATGCTGCAAACTTCCTCTACATGCTCCATGGAGAGAGAAGACCGGAGGATGAGGAGAAGATATTTGACGTGTGTCTGATCCTCCACGCAGACCATGGAATGAATGCCTCCACTTTTGCAGCAATGGTAACGGCTTCCACTCTTTCTGACATATACTCTGCCATTGTATCTGCAATAGGCACATTAAAGGGACCTCTCCATGGTGGTGCAAATGAGAGGGTGCTTTACATGCTCGATGAAATAGGGAGTGTGGATAAGGCTGAGGAGTATGTCCTTGACGCCCTCGCCCACCACCGGAAGATAATGGGATTTGGGCACAGGGTTTACAAGAGTTACGACCCGAGGGCAAGGATCCTGAAAGAATACGCAAAGAGTCTCTCTGAGAAGAACAACGATATGAGATATTTTGAAATAGGAGATAAAATAGAGGAGGTGATGATACGCGAGGTGGGGAAGAAGGGAATATTCCCCAATGTTGATTTCTATTCGGGGATAGTTTACCACTTCCTGGGAATACCTCGCGACCTCTTTACCCCAATCTTTGCAATGGCAAGGGTTGTGGGTTGGAGTGCGCATGTCCTTGAATACCTCCAGGCGAACCGTATATTCAGACCAAGGGCAATTTACAGTGGTCCCATAGACAGGGAGTACATACCCATAGAAAAAAGGAGTGGATAATGGGAAAGACGATAACCGAAAAGATATTCTCGGAAAAACTGAAAAGGGATGTCAGAGCAGGAGAAATTGTGGTCTCCCCTATCGACCTTGCCTTCGTTCAGGATGGAACAGGTCCTCTCTCCATTGAGGAACTGGAAAAACTCAATATGGTGAGGGTCTTTGATTCGGGAAAAGTGATTCTATTCATCGACCACGCCTCTCCTTCTCCGAGAAGGGAACTCTCAAACATGCATATAAAACTGAGGGAATTTTCAAAAAAAACGGGCTGCATTCTTTCGGATGTGGGATATGGGGTATGTCATGAGGTGGTGGTTGAAGAATACGCATCTCCCGGTGATGTGATAATAGGTGCGGATTCTCACACATGCACAGCAGGCGCACTTGGAGCCTTTGCAACCGGAATGGGCTCAACCGATGTTGCACTTGGTATGGCGCTTGGAAAACAATGGTTCAGGGTTCCCGAAACCCTGAGGTTTGTGGTTCAGGGAACCCTTCCCCCCGGAGTTTACTCCAAAGACCTCATCCTGCACATAATAGGTATGATAGGAGCGGATGGAGCAACCTATAAGGCAATGGAGTTTGAGGGAGAGGCCATTGAAAAACTCTCCATGGAGGCAAGATTTACCCTTACAAACATGGCGGTTGAGGCAGGTGCAAAGACAGGTCTTATAGCCACTGACGAAAAGACAAGGGAATATCTGAAAAGCATGGGGAGAGAGGAAAAATATCGTGAAATAAAACCTGATGCAGATGCGGAATATGAAAAAACTTACACCATAGACGCATCATCACTTGAACCTGTTGTTGCATTCCCCCATACAGTGGATAATGTGAAAAGCATAAAGGAAGCGGAAGGAATAGAGATAGATCAGGTTTACATAGGCACATGCACCAATGGGAGGCTTGAGGATTTGAGAATTGCAGCACAGATACTGCGTGGAAGGGAGGTGAGGACAAGGCTCATAGTGGTTCCGGCGTCAAGAAAGGTATACCTTGATGCTCTTAAAGAGGGACTTATTGAGATATTCGTCCGCGCAGGGGGCGCAGTGATATCTCCTGGATGTGGCCCCTGTGTTGGCATCCATCAGGGTGTTCTTGGGGATAAAGAAAGGGTCCTCTCCACCCAGAACAGAAACTTCAAGGGAAGGATGGGAAATCCAGAGGGAGAGATATTTCTTGCATCTCCTGCAACCGCTGCTGCCACTGCACTGGAAGGGAAAATAACAGACCCGAGGAGGTATCTATGAGGATAAAGGGAAGGGTATGGAAGTTCGGGGACAACATATCCACCGATCACATAACACCTGGAAGATACTTCCATCTTCGCTCAAATATCCAGGAACTTGCCAGACATGTGATGGAGGATGCCGACCCTGAGTTTCCCAGAAAGGTAAAGCCGGGTGATATCATAGCAGCAGGAAAGAACTTCGGGCTCGGGTCTTCAAGAGAGTATGCACCAAGGGTCATAAAGATAAGTGGTGTTTCATGCATTCTTGCAAAGTCCTTTGCGCGGATATTCTACCGGAATGCAATAAACATAGGTCTTCCTGTGATAACATGCGATACAGACAGAATTGATGAAGGGGATGAAGTGGAGATTGATGTGGAAAAGGGAATAGTAAGGAACCTCACAAAGGGAGAAGAAATACCTGCCTCCCCCATTCCTCCTTTCATGCTACGTATTCTGGAAGATGGAGGAATTGAGGAGCATATCAAAAAATACGGAGATTTCAGGCTGGAGGAGTAAGATGGGAGAAAAAATAAGGGTAAAGGATGGAAAACTTGTTGTTCCTGATAATCCTGTAATTCCCTATATAGAAGGGGATGGTGTTGGTCCTGATATAACACGCGCTGCGATGAGGGTTTTCAATGCAGCCGTTGAGAGGGCATATAAAGGAAAAAGAAAGATTGAGTGGCTGGAAATATATGCGGGAGAGAAGGGGGTGAAAGTAAAGGGAGAACTGCTTCCTGAGGAAACGGTTAATGCAATAAGGGAACATATAGTTGCAATAAAGGGTCCCCTCACCACCCCTGTGGGAGGAGGATACCGAAGCCTCAATGTTACCTTAAGACAGGTTCTTGACCTTTATGCATGTGTGAGACCGGTAAAGTGGATAAGGGGTGTTCCAAGCCCTGTGGTTCACCCGGAATACATGGACATTGTTGTGTTCAGGGAAAATACAGAGGATGTATATGCAGGGATAGAGTGGCCCATGGGTTCTCCGGAGGCAAAGAAGGTGATAGAGTTCCTGAAAGATATGGGCTACAGCATAAGGGAGGATTCAGGCATAGGAATAAAGCCCATAAGCGAATTTGCAACAAAGCGGTTAATGAGGAAGGCATTAAAGTATGCGATTGAGAGAAAGAGAAAGAGCATAACCATAGTCCACAAAGGGAATATAATGAAGTACACAGAAGGGGCGTTCAGGGACTGGTGTTATGAGGTTGCAAAGGAGGAATTCCGGGATTATGTTGTGCTTGAAAGCGAACTGGAAGGAGAAGCCCCTCCTGGAAAAATAGTGGTGAAGGACAGAATAGCAGACAACATGCTGCAGCAAATTCTGACAAGAACGCGTGAATACGATGTGATTGTGCTTCCAAATCTCAACGGTGATTATCTTTCCGATGCCGCAGCAGCACAGGTTGGTGGACTTGGAATGGCTCCAGGTGCAAATATAGGAGACTACACAGCACTTTTTGAGGCAACTCACGGAACCGCACCGAAGTATGCAGGGAAGGATGTGGTGAATCCCTCATCCCTTATTCTTTCAGGTGTTATGATGTTTGAATACATTGGGTGGGAAGAGGTTTCATCCCTTATAGTAAATGCACTTGAAAAAACCATCCTTGACAGGAAGGTAACCTACGACCTTGCAAGGCACATGGAAGGCGTGGAACCTGTAAAAACAAGTGAGTTTGCAGAGGAAATAGTTAAAAGGATGGAGGTATAAATGAAGTGTAAACACTGTGGGAAGGAAATAAAGGAGGAATATCTCTTCTGCCCTTACTGTGGGGTTCTTCAGCGTGAGGATACACCCGAATATTTTGAAAGGATTTATCGCGAGATGAGGCTAAAAGGAAAGATGAGGTGCGCTGCCGAGGCACTGGAAGGAGCCATAAAGGCAGGTGGTGAAGACCCATACTATCTCAAAAACCTGGGAGATGTTTACTATCTAATGGGAAGGCTTGAGGATGCAATAAGATGCTTTGAGAGGTCCATAGAACTCAAACCCGATTTTGCGGACACATACTATTCCCTGGGGGTGGCATACTACCGTGCAGGACACGCAGGAAAGGCAAGGGATGCACTGAGAAAATGCATAGAATTGAATGAAGAATTTGCAATGGCGTATTACTGGCTTGGACTTGCCTTCTATCACGAAGGAAAACTCAGGGAGGCGGTTGAAAATTATGAAAAGCTCCTTTCCAAAAATCCGGAGTCCATGATTGCACATTATCATGCAGGGGTTGCATATGTAGCGCTTGGAGAGTACCGGAAGGCGGTTGAACACCTGGAAAAAATCAAGCAGCACTCTCCTGGAGACCCTGCCGTCTATTATTATCTGGGTAAGGCATACTTCAGGCTGCATGACCTTCCAAAGGCAATAGAAAATCTTACCAGATGTGTGGAAATAAGTGAAGATGAAAGGGCAAAAAGACTCCTCCATACCATAACATCCCCTCCAGAACTCTAAACTTGACTTTTCCTTTACTGGATTGTATAGTTTTAAAAAACAAGGAGGTTTTTATGAAGCGCCTGCTTCCATTTTTACTGGCTTTCCTTCTTATTGCGGGATGCGGGGGAGGGGAGGAACTGACCGATGAGGAAGCCCAGGATGCAGCACAGACTGCTGTTACTGGAATCTCTGTGATGGCCCCCTGTTTCTTCTTCCCCGATGCATACACCCCTGAGGGAGTCAAGGGAGACACCATGTGGACCGAGGGAGACCTTACAGACAACGACCTTGATGGGGTTACTGTAAGCGGTCGCTTCCACTATATGATTGACACGGTAACCATAGATACCCTTTTTCTCAACGACACAATCAAAACCAGAATTGAAGGGACTGTTATCCACGACGACGAGGGAACTGACGACGATCCGTTTACCTGGCATGTGCAGATAAAAAACGATAATGACCCTGAGGGATACTTTGTTCTGGAAATGCTGGGTGTGAGTATGAAGTACAAGGGAGATATATCGGCATTCAGGGAAGAAAATGCATACAGTGTGGATGTGGACGAGTGGATGTATGTTGAATCCGACAGTGGAAATGTGGGAATGCACTGGGATATAACCCTTGCCTTCACCCCCGATAACGAGGACTGGACCCCGGGAAGCATCCAGGATGTGACCGGAACCATGACATTCAGCGGAGAATACGGGTTCTTTAACGAAAAGGAATTTGACTTTACCGTTGAAACAACCCGGGCACTTGAGGTTTCCTATGCTCTTGGTGAGTTTGTTATAAATTCAGGAGAACTCCTTATATCCGATGCACACGGAAACGAGATAAAGGTTGTATTCACAGGAAACAATCAATACACAATCTATCTGAATGGGAGGGAAATCTCATAAAAGGGGAAGGAGGAGATGGGATACACACCTGTAAAAGCACCAAGAGGAAAAACCCTTTCATGCAAATCATGGCAGCTTGAGGCCCCCCTAAGGATGCTCATGAACAACCTTGACCCCGAGGTTGCAAAGGACCCGGAAAACCTCGTTGTTTACGGAGGAACCGGGAAGGCAGCAAGGAACTGGGAATGCTTCTGGAAGATAGTGGAAACTCTCAAGCAGATGGATGACGACGATACACTGCTTGTTCAATCAGGAAAGCCAGTTGCAGTCTTCAAGACCCATCCCTGGGCTCCCAGGGTCCTGATTGCAAACTCACTTCTTGTTCCAAAGTGGGCAACACTTGAGGAGTTCCTGCGCCTTGAGTCCATGGGATTGACCATGTACGGTCAGATGACAGCAGGAAGCTGGATATACATAGGAACGCAGGGAATTCTTCAGGGAACATACGAAACCGTTGCCTCTTTAGCAAGGGAGGAGTTTGGGGGGTCACTCAGGGGAAAGTGGATTCTCTCAGCAGGACTGGGAGAAATGGGTGGTGCACAGCCCCTCGCCTTCACCATGAACGATGGTGTTGCGATAATAGTTGAGGTTGACAGGCGTGCAATAGACAGAAGGCTGAAAACAGAATACCTTGATACATGGACGGATAATCTGGATGAGGCATTGAGGATGAAGGACGAGGCATTGAAGGAAGGAAAACCTCTATCCATAGGGCTGCTTGCAAATGCTGCTGATGTTCTTCCAGAACTTGTAAAGAGAGACATAATTCCTGATGTTGTAACAGACCAGACCGCAGCACACGACCCCCTCAATGGATACATACCAAAGGGTCTCTCGGTTGAGGAGGCAGCAGACCTGAGAAAGCGCGACCCTGACGAGTATCTCAAGCGTGCCTATGATTCCATGGCAATCCATGTTGAGGCAATCCTTGAGATGCAAAAAAGAGGTGCAAGGGCGTTTGAATATGGAAACAACCTGCGTCAGCGTGCAAAGGAGGCGGGGATTGAGAATGCATTTGACATCCCTGGATATGTTCCAAAGTACATAAGACCTCTCTTCTCACGCGGAAGCGGTCCCTTCAGATGGGCTGCACTTTCAGGAAATCCCGAAGACATATACAGGACCGACAGGAAACTCCTTGAAACATTCCCTGAGGATGAACACCTGAGAAAGTGGATTGAGATGGCACAGCGCAAAGTGAGGTTCCAGGGGCTTCCTGCAAGGATATGCTGGCTTGCATACGGAGACAGGGCAAAGTTTGGAGAGATGGTGAATGATATGGTGAAGCGCGGAGAACTTGAGGCCCCCGTGGTTATAGGAAGAGACCATCACGATACCGGCTCCGTTGCATCTCCCAACAGGGAAACAGAGGCAATGAAGGACGGTTCCGATGCAATAGCAGACTGGCCCATCCTCAATGCACTTCTGAACACCGCATCCGGTGCAACATGGGTATCCGTTCATCATGGAGGTGGAGTTGGAATAGGATACTCCATCCATGCAGGAATGGTGGTTGTTGCCGATGGAACAGAGGAACAGAGGAAGAAACTTGTAAGGGTCCTGACAAACGACCCCGGAAGTGGCGTTGTAAGGCATGCAGATGCTGGATACGAGATAGCAATACAGACTGCAAAAGAGAAGGGAATATGGATGCCGATGTTGCAATAGGTCCTGCACGGGTCCTTACTCTTCAGGGTGGAGTAAGAAGGGGAAAGAATATAGACCTGGGTGTAATGGACCCGGGATGGGTGGGTGTGAGGGATGGAAAAATCGTGTATGTGGGAACCGAAAGGATAGAAGCAAAAAGGATAATTCCGGCGGAGGGGAAGGTTCTCATGCCAGGATTTATAGACCCTCACACCCACCTCGTCTTTGCCGGCTCCAGGGTGGATGAGTTTGAAATGAAGATAAAGGGTAAGAGTTATATGGAAATAAGGGAGGCTGGTGGTGGAATAATGTCAACCGTGAGGAAGACAAGGGAGGCGGATAAGGAAGAACTGAAAAAACTTGCAAAAGAAAGGCTTAAGCGCATGCTTTCATATGGGGTTACAACCGTTGAGGTAAAAACAGGATATGGTCTCACCCGTGAAGATGAACTCAAAATGCTTGATGTTATATGTGAACTTCAGGAAGAATTCAATGTTGTTCCAACCTTCCTTGGGGCACACGATTTTCCTCCTGAATACTCAAGGGAGGAGTGGATTCAGGAGGTAATCTCCATGATTCCTGAGGTAAAGGATAAGGCAAAATTTGCCGATGTATTCTGTGAGGATGGAGTATTTACCAAAGAAGAATCAAGAAAAATTTTGATGGAGGCAAAAAAACATGGACTTGGAATAAAAATACATGCAGATGAGATAAAAAGTTCCGGAGGAACAGAACTTGCAGGTGAACTTGGAGCAATTTCATGCGACCATGTAGTTTATCCTTCAGAAAAGGGGTTGAAATTGATAAAAAAATGTGGTACAATAATAGTGTTACTCCCGGGAACTTCTTTCTTCCTGGGAGGAGACAGACCCCCGGTAGAGAGGATGAGGGAGGAGGGGATACCACTTGCAGTTGGAACGGATTTCAATCCAGGTTCTTCTCCCATCCTTTCTCTTCCTCTCGTAATGGGGATAGGACAGGTTCACTACCGCCTCACGCCAGAGGAGGTTATTGCAGGAGTTACGATAAATGCAGCGTATGCAACAGGTGTTCAGGAAAGGAAGGGAAGCATAGAACAGGGAAAGGACGCAGACCTCGTTCTTTTGAAATACCGTGATGAAAGAGAGATAGGATACTGGATTGGGGAAAACCCCTGTGAACTTGTTATGAAAGGGGGAGAGACCGTTGGATGAACAGGAACTTGAACGCATAACAGGGGGAGATCCGGTAAAAGGGGTTATTGTGGGTCTTGGAGCAGTGGAGAGTGGGGGTGGTAAGGAAGGGTACTGGCTGCTCGCAAAGTCGTATTTCACACTCGGACTTTATAAGGATGGAATTCTTGCATTGAAGGAATACTTAAAACAGGGCGGTGATGAGGAGAAAATAAGAGAACTCATTCCCCTCCTCCCCCCTGATGCACAGCGTGTTTTTGAGAAAAAGCCTGCAAAGAAGGAGGTGAAAGAAGGAGAATTTGATGGAAATGCATTTCTTGAGATGGCAAATCTATTATGGGATATAGGTTCTCCTGAAGAGGCAAAACAGAACTACCTGAGGGCTTTTGAGTGTTTCATTGATGAGGGAAATCCTGAAAAGGCAGAAGAAATTCTTGCGTGGATGAAGGAAAGGTTCCCCGGTGATTCTGACATCGCTTCGCTTTCCGTTCCAAAAGAAAGTCTTTTTGACAAGCTCTCCTCCATTCAGTTCCCTGAGGACCCTGAGAGGGAAGGAGAGGTGAGGCTCAGGATAGCAGAAAAGTTGCGCGAGGAGGGAATGATAAAACATGCGGTCTCAGAGCTTGAAAAGGTTATGAAGATAAAATCTCCTGCAAGAACCCGTGCAATAAATCTTATCTACGATATCCTGCATGATAGGGAAAAAGGAAGACTGATCAATCTCTTTGAAGAAGTTGCTTCCCTTCCTCTTACCGATGAGGAAAAACTCAATCTTTACTATAAACTCGGCATGCTTTATGAGGAAGAGGGAAGAAAGGAAAAGGCTGAGGAATACTGGAGGTGGATATATACGAGAAAACCGGATTACATGGATGTAAAAGAAAGGCTGAGAAAAGAAAAGAAAGAGGCAAAGGTGGAAGAAAAGCCCGTTCCCGTCCTCTCTGTTCCGGTAAAGAAGGTGGGAGAAGAAAATATACAGTTCCTGTAAGGAGGAGTAATGGACTACGAGGCGTTTTACGGGCTTGAAAGAGAACCATTTGGTGATATTCCGGACCCTGAATTCTTCTATTCAGGTCCAGAGCACATAAGGGCATTTTACAAACTGATTCATATTGCAAGAAAGGGAAGGGGGCTTGGGGTTCTTATAGGGGATGTTGGAACGGGAAAGACAACCATAGCAAGAAGAATTCTGAGGGAACTTGAGAATTCAGATGGATTTGAGGCAGGTTTGCTTGTTCTCACCCATGATGAATTTGACGAAATCTCATTCCTTGTGAGACTCTCTTCACTTCTTGGAATAGAACCATCCGGGTCCAAGACCTCCATCCTTTCATCCATCACCGCAAAACTTGCGGAAAACTATCAGAATGGAAAGCGCACCGTTCTCATGATAGATGAGGCAAATAACCTGAAAAATCCCGAGATAATGGAGGAAATAAGAGGGCTTCTGAACCTTGAGCTCTCTTCAGGCAGGTTTGTCTCCTTCATTCTTTCAGGAATGCCATCTCTGCTTGAAAGCCTGAAGCAGAATGCCTCTCTCTATCAGAGAATAAATACCGTGGTAAAGCTCAAGCCCCTCTCCCCTGCCTCAACAAGGGAATACATAAGACACAGGATAAAGACTGCAGGGGGAAATGAGGAAATATTCACGGAGACCGCATACGACCTCATTTATCGTTTCAGTCAGGGAAGACCGAGACTCATAAATGTGATATGTGACAACGCACTGCTTGAGGGTGCGCTCATGAAGAAAAAGCCCATAGATGCCTCAGTTATTGAAACTGTTGTTGAGGAGCTCGGTCTGAGGGAGGGCTGATATGCCCAAAAAAATAGACCAGGCAAAATCCCTGAGGGATCAGGCTAAGGAGGCAGAGAGAAAAGGAGACCTCAAAAAAGCAATAGAACTGTATGAGAAGGCAATCTCCATTGCTGAGGAGCCTGCCTTCCTCAACGAACTTGGGGAGCTTTACAGAAAAGCAGGAGAAAAAGACAAGGCGGTGAATGTCCTCTGGCAGGCTCTTGAAAAGTTTAAAGAAATGGATTTCTATCCCAATGCAATTGCTGTTGCAATGAAATTGAAAAAGATTATCGGGGAGGACATTGAATTGCTCGAGGTTCTTGCAGACCTCCAGAACAGGCAGGGACTGCTTGCGGATGCAATAAGCACCTATTCCAGACTTGCTGAACTTTTGAAGAAAGAGGGGGATATTGAAGGGGTGATAGAGGTCTACAAGAAGATGGTTGAGGTTACCCCGAAGAGAGTGGACCTCAGGCTGAAACTCGTTGACATATATCTCTCCCAGGGCAAGACAGAAGAGGCGGTTGAGGAACTTAAAAAGGTGAGGGACATATATGAGGAGCAGGGGAAGGTTGAGAAGGTTGAGGAAATAGAGGCAAGGATAAGAGAACTCACAGGAGAAGAAGCTGTTGAGGAAAAGAAAGAAGAGGAGGCAGAAGAAATAAAAATTGTGTTTGAACAGACTCCTGAGGCGAAGGTGTTTGAAGAGATAAAGGAAGAAAAAGAGGAAGAAGTAAAAGAAATAGCACCCACCATCGAAGAAGAGGTAATAAAGGCACCCCCCTCAGAGATTCCCGAGCCCGGCGCAGAGGTTGCAGAGGCGATTGGTGACTGGAATGAATGGGTGAGTCTTGCAGAACTTTATCTCTCTGTCGGTTCAACGGATGAGGCGGTTGAATACCTTTACAAGGCTGCTGATTTGAATTTTGATGAGGGAAATTTTGAAAAGGCTGAGGAACTTTACAGGAAAATATGCGAACTAAGACCATTTGAACTGAGACCGAGGCAGAAACTTGTTCAGATTGCCCTGAAGAAGAACAACAGGAAAATGGCAGCAGAGGCATACTTTGAACTTGCGGAGTGCCTTGAAAGAAGAGGAGCAAATGAGGAGGCAAGAAAAAATCTTGAAAAGGCAAGAAAGCTTGACCCAAAGAATGAAAAAATACTCAAAAAACTTGCAGGAGAAAAGCCTGTTGAGGTTGCCCCTCTAAAGGAGGAGAAGGAAACCGTTATCAGTATGGAAGAATTGCTCAAAGAAGAGGCAAAGCCAAAGGCAAAGTTTGTTGTGCACGAGGAGGCAGCACCTGAAGGAGATTTTCTCACCCTTGAGGAGTTGCTCGAAGAGTTCAAGGAAGGGGTTTTCAAACACATTGGGGAGGGGGATTATGCAGCCCATTACGACCTTGGAGTCACTTATAAAGAAATGGGATTGATTGATGAGGCGATAAAGGAGTTTGAGATTGCATCAAAAGGAAAAAATGAGGAGCTGAAGGCACTGGAGATGCTCGGGCTTTGCTATGAGGAAAAGGGAGAGCTTGATAAGGCAGAGGAAACATATCTCAGGGCACTTGCCATTGAGGGGCACAAACCCGAAGAATATATAGGATTCCACTACCGGCTCGGGAACATATATGAAAGCCAGAAGAGGATTGAAGAGGCTGTGAAGGAGTACATGAAGGTTGCAAAACTTGACCCGAATTTCCTGGATGTGAGGGATAAACTCAAGAAACTCTCCTCCATGATACCCAAGCCGGGGAAGAAAAAGGAGGAAAAGCCCGAGCCTGCTCCGGGAGAGGTATTGAAGCAGTTAAGAGAGGATATTTTAAAAGGGCTTGAGGAGGAAGAGGAAAAGCAGGATAAAATATCCTACATGTAAGGCATAACAACAACCCTTCCTGCATCCCTTACTCTCAAAATCTTTGAGTATCTTTTAAACAGTTCCTCCAGGGCATCTTCTAAACCTGGAAATGGAACAAATCCTATCTCTTTTAACCTGTCCCCCATGGAACTAACGCACCATATTTCCACCCTTTTCATAAGCTCCATCATTCTCTTTGCCTTGTGCATACCCAGGCAATATTTTTCAGGGAGTCTCCTCTCTTTGAGCATATCATAAAAGTGAGAGGGTCCTGTCCCCTCCTCAAGGTCTGCAACCAGTAAAATAACCCCACCATCTCTTACAATCTCTTTTACATTCTCTATCCCCTTGTGTGCCTGATAGAGATTTTTTGAAAGCGGAGGATAAACCTCTGCAATAACTGCATCAACCTTTTCCATTTCAAAAAGATAAATCCTCTTTGCAAGTTCATAGGCACCTGAAAGAGAGGAAAGACACTCACCAAAGAAATACCCCACCACCTCCTTTTCCCACTGAACAAGATTGAGAGAAAAAAATTCTTTTCCGGCTAATTTCACTCCCTCAACCATGTCTTCATGAACTGGATTTCCTTCAAGTTTAAGAGGAAGTGCCTCCGGTTCCATTGCAAGAGAATGATTCTTCTCTATGGTTTCATACGCAGAAATCCCGGGAATGTAGGACTTTCTTCCCCCTGTTATTCCTGCAAAGTAATGGGGTTCCACAGATGTTATGTTCACAACACATGGGTGTTCAAGGACAATTTTATTTAAATAGACCGGAGTCCCTCTGCTGGTTTCACCGCAGTGGATAAAAGAAGAATTTTTTGCATCGTGGATGTAAACAGGATATTTTTTGAAATCACCGAGTATTTCCTCTATTTCCTTTTGGGTGGGACTCCTGTGGGTTCCGGTTGCGATGAGAAAGGAAATGTCCTTTCCTTCAAGGTATTCCTTTGCACTTTCCAGAATTTTCCTGGTTGGAGTCGGTCTTGTATGGTCGTTTACAACAAAAAGAATCCTTTCTCTCTCTTCAAGGAACCGGTAAAACTCCTCCGGACTCCCCCTTCTTTCAGGTCTTCTTGCTCTTATCTCCTCTAATTCTTGTTCCCTCCTCACCCGTTATCGCCTCGTATGCCTTTTCAAGTGAGGTTATTATTACCTCCTCCCCACCCCACTCAATGAATTTTATCGCAGCCTCTATCTTTGGTCTCATGCTTCCAGGGGCAAAGTGCCCCTCTTCCATATACTTCCTTGCCTCTTCAGGTGTCATCGTATCTATGGGAGCCTGTGAGGGTGTGTTGAAATTGAGGTAAACCTTATCCACCCCGGTTAAGATCATGAGAATGGATGCACCTATATCCCTTGCAAGGACTGCGGATGCAAGGTCCTTATCTATAACCCCATCAAGCCCCTCATAGGTCCCATCTTCCTCTATATACACTGGAATCCCACCACCACCTGCTGCTATCACAATCACTCCCTCCTCCACAAGCTTTTTTATAACGTCCTTTTCAACTATCTTGAGGGGGATTGGGGAGGGGACGACCCTCCTCCATCCCCTCCCGGCATCCTCCATCACGGCAATCCCGCGCTCTTTAAGCCTCATCGCCTCCTCGTATTCCAGGAAAGGACCTATGGGCTTGGTGGGATTCTTCCACGCAGGGTCGTTTTTAGAGACTATAACCTGGGTTGGTATGGTAACAACCTGACGGTTTATTCCCTCTCTTATAAGCCTGTTCTGGAGAGACTGCTCTATCATGTATCCCATCCATCCCTCGGTTGCAGCAACTATCACTCCCAGTGGAAGGGGAGGAATTCCGGCGCTTTCACCAAGTTCGTTCTTTATCACCTCCTGTCCTGCCTGGGGTCCATTTCCATGCGTGATTGCAAGCATGTACCCCTCTTTTATGAGTTTAACAATCGGGGCAAGGCTCTTTCTCGTATTTGCGAACTGCTCGTGTATATCTCCGGATGAGCCCTTTGGTATTATTGCATTTCCACCGAGGGCAACGACTGCCTTCTTCATTTTATTCTCTCTTTGAGTATATCCTCAAGGGTTGGGGTTCCTATCTCTTCAAGTTCGTATGTCACCCTTACATGAGGTTTGTTTATGTTTATGAGTTTTCCCAGGTCAATTGGGGTTGCTATTACCACAACATCCACGGGAGCCCTGTTTATTGTCTCCTCAAGTTCCTTTATCTGCTGTTTTCCATATCCCATTGCAGGAAGCACATTTCCGGTTGTGGGATACTTCCTGTAGGTATCAACTATGGAACCAACCGCATATGGTCTCGGGTCAATTATCTCGGATGCACCATACTTCTTTGCTGCAACCCATCCTGCTCCGTATGCCATCTCTCCGTGGGTGAGCGTTGGTCCATCCTCAACAACCAGGACTTTCTTGCCCTTTATCACAGAAGGGTCTTCAACAAATATGGGTGAATTTGCCTCTATTACAACAGCTTCAGGGTTTATACACCTTGCAGTATCCTTAACCTTCTCAACGTTCTCCCTTTCTGCTGTGTCAACCTTATTTACAACTATAACATCCGCAAGCCTGAGGTTTGTCTCTCCTGGATGATAAAGCAGTTCGTGTCCGGGTCTGTGGGGGTCAACCACGGTTATCTGGAGGTCGGGTTTGTAGAAAGGGAAGTCGTTGTTTCCGCCATCCCAGAGAATAACATCTGCCTCCTTCTCCGCCTCTCTCAGGATTGCCCCGTAGTCCACTCCTGCATATACAATATTTCCTCTTCTGAGGTGGGGTTCGTACTCCTCCCTTTCTTCAATGGTGCATTCATATTTATCCAGGTCGTCAAAGGTTGCAAATCTCTGAACCTTCTGTTTTACAAGGTCGCCATAGGGCATGGGATGCCTTATCACAACAACCTTCTTCCCCATTTTCCTCAGGACATCGGAGACCTTTCTTGTTGTCTGGCTCTTTCCACATCCGGTTCTCACGGCACACACGGCAACGACGGGCTTTTCTGAACGGAGCATCGTAGATTCAGGTCCGAGCAGCCAGAAGTCTGCTCCTGCTGCCATTGCCTCTGATGCCTTGTGCATCACGTGATTGTGGGAGATATCTGAATAAGAAAATACGACGATATCAACCTTTTTTTCTTTTATTATGGAAGTGAGCTCCTCCTCGGGGAGGATTGGGATACCATCAGGATAAAGTTTTCCTGCGAGTTCAGGAGGATACCTTCTTCCCTCTATGTTTGGAATCTGCGTTGCGGTGAATGCAACAACCTCGTATTCAGGGTTGTCCCTGAAGAACACATTAAAATTATGAAAGTCTCTTCCCGCTGCTCCCATTATCACAACCTTTTTCTTCATTCTCACCTCCTTTGTTTGGGGGGACACTGCTAAATATTAAGAAAATAAAGCCTGTTTGTCAAGTTCAAATAACAGACAGTCCTCCTGCAACTGGCATACAGAAAAACCTGCCCATCATGAGCTTTGTTTCTGTTTCCCACAGGATGGATATCCCGGGCATGTTTATTACATAGCCTGCTCAAAGTTGACAAAATTCCAATTCCTTCCTATATTTAAAACATGAAGATATCGCTTTTGCCTGAGAAACTTGAGGCATTTATAAAGGGTTTCTCCATTCCTGAGGAGGCGCAGATGAGGAATCCTGTCTTTCCGGGTGAGAACTCTGAGCGATTTGTTGGTTATGAACTCAGGGAATACTGCTCGTTGCAAGGTATGTGAGATAATCAGATGAAAAAGGGTAAATTTTGCCTCGTCCTATTTTTCTCATCCCTTGTCTTTTACCTTCCTTCTCTCAGACTTCCTTTATTCTTTGACGATGTTGAGGTGCTGGGTGACCCCAGGATACGTTCATTTTCGGGAATAAAAAGCATATCCCCCGCAGAAAGACCTTTGAGACTCTACACATTTTTCGTTGACAGGAAACTCTGGGGAGAAAAATACTGGATATGGAGACTTGAAAACATCTTATTTCACGGGGTTAACACATGCATTCTCTTCTACCTCCTTACCCTCCTGGGAATACCCTTAAGATTTTCCTTTCTCTCATCCCTTATCTTTGCAATTCATCCGATTCACTTTGAGACTCTGCTTGTTATCTCCCACAGGAAAGAGGAATTGCTTTTCTTTTTTTACATCCTCTCATTTATTTTCTACATAAAAAATCGCCCTGTCGTTTCTATTATTTTTTTTCTTTTCTCCCTTCTTTCAAAAGAGGTTGCAATTTCTCTCCCCTTTGTTCTCCTTGCCTATGAATTCACACACGAGAAAAAATTTAAAAAAACCATTCCCTTCTTTGTCATTCTTTTCGTTCTTCTCCTGTATCTTCCATTCTCTCCCTTCCATCTTCCCTCCTATCGTGAATATTCCCCTTTAAAGGGAAAGCATCCGGTATTCCTCCTTCTCAATCTTCCTCTTTATGCCTTTCTTTATCTCCAGAAACTTATTTTACCATGGAATACATGTATTGACCCTCCCTTCCCGCTGCTCTCTTCTCCCTTACTTATTATATTCTGGGGAATGTGGTTCGGGGTCATCTTTCTTGCTTTGAAAGCGGGGAAAAAAACCCTGTTTCTCATTCTCTTCTTTTTCATCACCTTTCTCTTTATCTCTCCATTAATTCCTGCAGTAAACCCCCTTGCTGACAGATACATGTATCTTTCCTCCATTGGAATATTCCCCCTCCTTTTTCTTCTCCACAGGAGATGGAAATATGCAATCCCTTATATTCTCCTCATCACCATCTTTTCCTGCCTTTCCATGAAAGACTGGAGGAGCCAGGAAGGAATATGGAAAAGGACCCTGAGATTCAATCCATCTTCTTACTTAGCCCACAATAATCTCGGAGTGATATACAGGGATAGAGGTGAGTTGAATAAGGCAGAAACAGAATTTAAAAAAGCAATCCATTCTGAACCCCGCTTTTATGCTCCATACGTAAATCTGGGAAACATATATTTCAAAAAAAAGAACTACAAAAAGGCAAAGTCTTTATTTTTCAAGGCACTTGAAAAAAGAAAGGAGCCAAGAATTTACTTCAATCTCGGTCTTGTATATCTCTATCTTGGACAGCCCGACTCCGCCCTCTACTGTTTTGAAACCTCTGCAAAATTATCCCCCTCTCACTTCCCTTCTTTTCTGAACGCGGGAATTTTATATTTTAAAAGAGGAGATATAGAGAAAGCAGAATTTTATTTAAACAGAGCATACAGGCTAAACCCCACTCATCCCAAGGTAAAAAAATACCTGGAAAAAATAAAAGGGGGAAGAGGCACTTTATCCCAGTGAAAATTTTTTCATTTTTTTGGAAAAATTTTTCATAAAATCTCCATCTGGAGGACTATTTTTCTGGCATGGTTTTTGTATTTTTCCTTATGAAAAACAGGGAGGTGAAGAATGAAAAAAGGTTTTACACTTGTTGAGGCTCTGGTGCTTATAATCATAATGGGATTGATGGTAGCGATGGCGGTTCCTCTCATAAATAATGAACAACTTCGTTTCTCAAGTGTTATGAATAATCTTATAATGCTTGTGAAGGATGCAAAGCAAAATGCCATTACAAAGGGAGAATGGTATGGTTTTATGTATGAGACAAGAAATGACAGCTGTATAGCCTATTTCTTTGAGGATGCCAACAGAAACCGGACATACGATGCAGGAGAGACAAAGGTGGAAAGATACCTGAGAGGTGTCACATTCTCCACCTCTATCTCAGAACCCATTATTTTCTTCCCCGATGGCACTGTTTCAGAGGCTCTGGACCTGGTGGTGGAAAGTCAGACATACGAGGGAGAAATATGGGTGCTGCTTTCTGGATTTATTAACTATGAAGTAAGGAGGAAATCATGATAAAAAGAGGTTTCTCACTCGTGGAAGTACTTGTTGCCCTTGTGATTCTTTCGGTAGGAATACTGGGTGTCACCAAACTTTTCACTCTTGCGATGTCCAAAACCACAGAGGTAAGAGTAAATAACCGTGCTGTGTCTCTTGCCTTCCAGACCCTTGAAAGATTGAAAAATCTTCCTTTCAACCATGCGGACCTTACAGAGGGTACCCATACTGCCCCTCCGGAAACCCTGGGAGTAACTGAATACAGAAAAAGATGGATAATAGAAGACGACGTGCCCATGCGGGGTATGAAAAAGATAGAAGTGATTGTGGAATGGGGAGAGAATGATAGTGTGTACATGTATACCTACCTTACCAGATATTAAAGGAGGTGGGTCATGAAGAAAAAAGGATTTAGCCTTATGGAACTTATAATCTCCATGGTAGCCATCGGAGTGGTTGTCGGAGGAATCATAGGAATATTCCTGCGTCATCAGCGCTATCAGAAATATCTTGAGGCACTCACACAGGCACAGGAAAGTGGAAGGATTGGAATAGAAATTCTCTCCAGGGACCTCAAACAAATGGGAGCAGGAATAGATGTGGAAAACCAGCAGCTCATGATTGCATATGCCTCTCCCTATGAGGTAATATTCAATGCAAATCTCACACCATATCCAGACGATCCAACAAACCCCGGATACCCGAAAGCCATGAATCCCTCGCTTTCTCCAAGCTCAGCCGGACCCCATTATGCCCCTGGAAGGCAGTATGAAACTGGTGCGGAAACCATAAGATATACTCTTGATATTAACGATGATGGTGAAGTAAATGAAGAGGATAAAAATGCATCATCTCTTTCTCGAAGCACCCGGAATCCCAACGATTATGTACTCGTGAGAAGGGTTTATGGAGAACTTGCGGATGGAACAAACGGAGGAACCACAGAACCTCTGATACTCGTAAAAGGACCTGACCGCTATCCTGACCAGACGGATACAACCGTTCAGCCCATCTTCCAGTACTGGTGGGACGACGATAATGACCCTTCTACCCCTCCTGTTCTCTGGGGAGATGTGGATGGGGATGGTAAGCTTTCTGGCGACGAAATACGAAACCTCACTCCGATCACGGACGCAAGAACGCTTCAGAGAATAAAAAGAATTACCATTTTTCTCGTCCTGGAACCAGTAAGACCGGATCCACGGGGTAATTATCACGAGGTGGTGCTCCAGACAGATGTTGCTCCAGGAAATGTTCCCAAGCCGGTAAGAATAATAACCGGACATGTTTATCAGGACCTTGACGAAGATGGTGAATATGATGTTGGAGAACCGGGTATTTCGGACTGGACAGTATGGCTGAGTAGCGGAGACTTGACAGTTACAAATGCATGGGGTATTTATACCTTTGCAGTCCCTGCTGGAAACTACACCATCATAACCCAGCCAAAAACAGGATGGTTAAATACCACCTCTCTTACCAAGGAGGTGTATGCTGAGACAGGGGATGTGGACCTTACCACAGATACTGTATTTGGCTTCAAACCCTGGCCAACAGGATGGGTTGAGGGTTATGTATTTCTTAACAATACCCCTCTTACTCCATGCTCTTTCGACCCTGACAGTGGCGACCTTCCCATAGCATATGCTAAGGTTACCGGTGATGACTTCAGTGGACGCACTGATACCCTTGGTTTCTACAGAATAGAGGTAAACGCAGATATCCAGCACAGGATTTCAGTGGATACACTCAGTGGAGTATGTATTATTACTGAGCCATCCCCTGGTGTTACATATGACACAATTCCTGGAGAATTGAATGCCATCCTCTTCACTGTTGAAGAAAATGATACAGCAAGGATAAGTTTCTCCCGCCAGGAAGCAACGGGGATACCCTGCACTTTAAAAATAGTCCGTCCTGAGGGTGGAGAGATATGGGCACTTGGCTCGGATGAGTGGGTAAAATGGTATGCGGATGGAATTGACGACAGTATCATAAAGGCGTATTACTACTACTCTTCCGATGCAGGCGTCACATGGGAGTATATAGACTGGTCCGATAGAGACTATCTCAGAGGAAGGGATTCTCTCCTCTGGTCCATACCCGATACACTTGCACCCACAAGGAGAGCGGTTGCACGGATTATTGCCTACGACCAGGGAGGCAACATGTGCTACGATGAGAGTGATCTCTTTACCATTGCGCCTCCACATGGATTTGTCAGGTTCTACTTCAGGAGAAACGATGCTTTTGATACCATACCTCCAGGAATTGATACGGTAAAGACAAGCCAGTGTGATGGGGTAACAAACTGCGAGCACTGGGCAAGATACATGGACATAGAACCTGACGCAGACACCTTTGGAATAGCAGAGGTGCATCTTGAGCTTGAAGGAGAACATCCCCTGGATACTCTTATAAGATACATGTTCCCTGGAAGTACATATGCTGAGTGGATCACAAAACCGGGACTCCCCTATGCGGATACCATATTCCCGGGTGTATGGAAGTTTTACTTCTATGCATTAAGTACAGTGTCATTTGAAACCCCAGCCTCGGGAGGCGGAAGTGGTAGAGGAGGAGAGGTTGCACTCGGACCCACTCCTGGACCTCCTGGAGGAGGTGGCGGTGGAGGCGGTGGAGGCGAACCTCCTGGAGGAGGTGGACCTCCTGGTGGTGGAGGAGGTGAACCTCCTGGAGGAGGAGGTGATGGACCTCCGGGAGGAGGAGCTTCCCAGGTGACCCCGCAGATAAGGATTGAGGTTTCAAGAAGGGATAGCCTTGGAAGCCCTGAGAGTGATACCACGCTCATATGGTATAAGCTTTCTGAAGATGTATACTATGCTTATGACTTCTCCACCCGTTCTGCCGTAAGATGCTCAATCCTTCACGATGATACTCTTACGGATGAACTCACCATAGACACCATATGGATAAAGGTTCCGGTGGGTTTCCCGATGGATAGAAGCCACAGGCTGTATATAAAGGTCTTCCTGGATACGCGGTCTTATGGACACACGGGTTTTGAGCAGTATTCCTACATCTACTACAACTCCACGGAGTCTCCAAATGCACCGTCGTGGTTTGAACTTCCACCTGCACCATAAAGGAGGTGTGCAATGAAAAGAATGGATAGAAAAGGTATAGCCCTGGTCATATCCCTCATGGTACTTCTTGCCCTCACTGCGCTGGGCACTGCACTCATGGTAATCACAGTTTCGGAAACGAGACAGGAAGGAGCATATAAATGGTATCTTAGTGCCCTTCAGGTTGCAGAGGCAGGATTCTGCGAGGCTATCCAGAGACTCCGTCTCCCTGAGTCCGACCCCCTCTATATCGGTGAAACCGGAACACTTAATCCCAACTGGATGGCAATCATTCTCCTTACGAACGATCTTCCCCCCAATATTGGAGATACCGTGTTTTATTCAAGCACTCAGATAACCAACGGAGTGAGTCCTGTGCTTCTTTATTCTGCCGAATCTTTCAACAATTCAACAGAGGATATAGTGCTCAAGGTTTACTACAAACATGAAGGCAATTCAATCTGGTTCTACGATGAAAGGCATCAGCGTGAGGTCCTGGGTGACCCATCTCTTGGGGACATGTACTATCCCATATATGTGATAGAGGTAACAGGAAGGTCGGGTCTCTCCCGGAGAAAGATAATAGCAGAGGTGGTAAAGAGACAGATATCCGTAAACATCCCTGGTGGGCTTGCTGCAGCCAATGCATACTTTGTTGCAAAAGGAAAACGGGATATTGCCGTGTGTGGACATGTACACAAGGAAAGCACTCCCTGGGGAACGTACGCAAGCGATACCGACCCTGGTGGCTCTCACCACTATTGCTATGAACAGGATGCGAGCGGGAATGAACTCTATCATGTTCGTAGACAGGATGGAACACCTCATCCGGTGGATAATCCGGAGGTCAATCCCGAATGTTCTGAAGCAGGATGCATACCCGGAATAGTCACCACATCCTGGTCCCTCCGGGCAGGAAACAGATGTGACTTCGATGCATATGGAAACCCTGATGTGCTCATAGACCCTGACTACACAACCCCTGAAATATGGGAAATTCTCGGGTTTGAAAGCGAGGCGGCAATGCTCTCTGAGATAGACTGGCTCACTGACCCAAGTGCATCAGAATATACCTACGACAGCTCTGCAGCAGCAGATACTGCCTCCCCCAAATTTGTCCACATCACACCTGCACTCGCCAACGGAACGGTGAGGGTAATGGACCCGGATAATCCTGCGGGAGTTATTATAGACAGCGTTTACTCTCTTCCTGCAGGACGATATGGAAAAGGTGTATTATGGATAGAGGGAAGTGCACATATTCAAAATAAAGGCTTCAAGTGGAAAGGTCTCATCTATGTGGAGCATCATCTTATCACTCCCAAGCAGGGAACACCTGGTGCATTCTGGGTCCTCGGAAGCGTATGCGTCAAGGGCGACATCTATCCTGAAAAGGGAGGCGAAGCAGGAAAGAAGCCCATCCAGGTCCTCTACTGTCCGAGAACCATAGACAACTCCATAAACGTGGAGGCAGGTTCCTTCCATATCCTTAAATGGCGTGAGGTACGGTAAGCCGGCTCTCCCCCTGGAGGGGAGGGGGAATTTCCCCCTCCCCTTTTTGTAATTTTAACCCCATCCCCGGCACTGTTGAGGGAAAAAGAACATATGCATCACTGACAATCCCTATTCTCATCTTTTTGCCTCCTCAACCAGCCACTCAAAAATTCTCCTTACCTCCTCCACATTCCTCCACATGCACTCGGCATGAAACTGGACCCCGAGGATTCTTTTCTCCTCCCACTCTATTCCCTCAATCACGCCATCCTGCGCCCTTGCGCAGACTTTGAGTCCCTCACCCACATCCTTTATTGCCTGATGATGGAAGGTATTTACCCTGAGTTTTTCCCTTCCTGTTATTCTGTAAAGCAAACTCTCCTTTTCTATGAAAATCGTATGGGTTGGATGCCCGTCAGGGGCAAACTGCCAGTGTTTTATGGAAGTCTTTATATCCTGATGGAGGGACCCTCCCAGAAAAACATTTATTGCCTGGGCTCCCCTGCATATCCCGAGAACCGGGATTCCTTTCTCCACAGCAAGGAAGAAAATCTCCCTTTCAAGTCTGTCCCTTTCAGGGTCTATTCTCCTTATTCCTTTTTCAGGCTCCTCTCCATATAGAAACGGGTCCACATCAGGACCACCGGAAAGAAGAAGCCCCTGTATTTTTTCAATTATGGAGGCAATGGAAGTCTGCGGTGGAATAAGCACCGCCTCTCCCCCACATCCCTCCACTGCCTCAATGTAATGTTTTTTTATGCAAAATCTCTCTCCCTTTGATTCAAGTCCAAGCGATATGCCTATAACAGGTTTCATGGATGATAAACCCTCACTGAATCCTCATAACATCCTGAAAAAATACCAAATCCGTTTTCAATGTTTGAGCGCTCCTTCACCAGAAAATAATAGTACTCCTCCGGATAGGCATATACCTTTATCATATACTCACCCGGACGCTGGAAGCAGGAGGTATAAGAAAATATGGGAAATATTGTATCAGTGATGATGAGTGGTGGATTTCTCACGGTATCCCCGACAAGGTAGACAAATCCAATATAGAAGTAGGCACTGTCACTTGGGGTGAGGATAAGAACATCCGTTGAATCAACGGTATCTCCATCCATTGGAAGAACAATGGAGAAGGGGCCAGGAATCAGGGTTGTTGAACGGAGGGTTTCGTGGGGTTCTTCCTTTATTATGACCTCCAGGGAAAGTTTCCTCAAGGGCTGTGCCCATCCGTTTCCGACCTGATTCACATAAAACGTGTCCTGTTTTTCAAAAACAATGGTATCGGTATCTGCTATCACCCTTACCTCCGCCTCTGGAAATGGCCCGGTGGGTGCCCCTGCTGGTTCATAAATCCGGTCAACAACAAGATGCTGCACGGGTTTCCCTGCAATCATTATTCCATAAACCATATAATCAGGAATCTCCTTCTCTTTCTCCATGGGAAAGCATCCTGCAAGGAGGAACAAAAACAATATCCTCCTCAAAACCTCACCTCCACTCCAAGGGATGGAATTAAGGGAAGCATGTGTATCACTATTTCCTCGGGTGGGTCTTTTTGCGTGTCATAGAAGTAATAGAGGACATTTTTCCGATTATACACATTTATAATATCAAAGATTATCTTCACGGAAAGGTTTTTTACGGTGGTTTTCCACCTTATTCCCACATCCATTCTGTGGTATGAAGGAAGTCTCATGGCATTCGGAGAAGAAAGAATAAATTCCCATTTTCCCAATCTGGAACGAAGCGATGGCTCTTCACTCATCGGATCCCATACCCAGAAGTGATACCGTGCCCGGAGCCCGGTGTAGGGGAGCCCTGTTCCATATATCCATGTCAGAACAAAGGTAAGGGATGGGGTTATCTCATATTCACAGAGGAAATCAACGGAATGCCTGCGGTCAAAGGAGAGGTACCGGTAAACCGAGTCAAGTTTCTCAAGGGAGTAACCCAAGTTGTAGGACAGTATTCCTCTTACTCTTCCCAGGTCCTTCCTGAGCATGAGACTTATTCCTGCAGAAAATCCCTTTTTCTCCTCAAAGATTGTCTCACCGAGGTTCTGCGGGTCAACGGAATCAGGAGATATAAGGAAGTAAGGGTAATATTTGAAGTATCCATCCAGGATGAACTCTCCCCATGGTAAAAGGGAATGGGTCCCAAGATCAAACTGATATGCCTCCTCTGGTTTATACTTTCCAAAAACAGGAATCCAGTAGTAGAAGGTTGCAAGCCCCACTCTCATCTGATTTGTAAGTGTTACAATGGGCTGGTGATATACTCCACCTGCAGTGAAGAGTGCAAAACCTTCCGTAAGGAAAAACTTCAACATCAACCTGGGGTCCAGATACCAGTAATACCTTCTCTCAATGAATTTACTGGTGAACATTCCTCCCCTAATCCCCCCTTCAACCAGGAACTTTCCAGATCTTTTTCTCTCCTTTGCAAATAACGCAACCCTTACCGGATTGTCATGTATATTGTATTCAAGACCAATAACGTTCATCTCATAGGTAAAATCATAAAAACTTGCATCCCATCCTGCTGAAATCCCCTCTTCGTTTGCAGATTCAATCCTTCCCCTGAAATTCACCTCCCAGAATGGATTGTTCATCTCCATCACAGGAAAACTCAGGGAAAGTGAATTAAGGAAGTGGCTGTAAGAGAGATGCGACTTTATAAGATAGTTCCCGAGTATCTTTCTTATCCCGAAACTCCCAACCCTGTTCCCCCATTCAATGGAAAGGTCAACCGGGTGAAAACTTATCTCAACGGCATCACGGTTGAGAAAACATGTAAGGTAAATTCTTGTTTCAGGGGATGGCTCGTAATGGTAATGAGAGATTATATCGTAGAACCTGTAAGGAATATCTATTTTAAAAAGAGGAAGAACCTTATCGAACCATCCGGTGCGGGTTGAGAAGAGAAAATTTCCACCTGCAAGGGGACCTTCAAGGCAGAGCCTGCCTGAAATAAGAGAGAGATATAAATTTCCTTTTATCCGGTGTGGATTCCCTCCTATGGTGGAAAAGGAAAGAACAGAGGAGAGCCTTTCTCCAAATTCAACAGGAAAATTCCCTGGAAAGAATTCCATTTTTCTTATGGCTGAGGGGTCAAAGATGGAAAAGAGGCTTGCAAAGTGATATGGATTGTAAAGAACAGCACCATCAAGCAAAATCAGGTTCTGGTCAGGATACCCTCCCCTTACCGAAAACTGGGATGAGAAATCGCTCCTTCCTGTAACCCCCGGGAGGAACTGGAGGGACTTCATGGGGTCCTGTTCAACAAGAACCGGGGTTCTCTCAACATCCCTTCTTCTGAAGGTTATTTTTGAAGGGGCTATTTCTCTTTTAAAATCTTCCTTTCTTGACTTCACAACAACTTCCTTCAGTTCTATTGGAGCAGGGGCAAGAAGAATGACCATAACCTCACCGGATGGCTTTACCTTCTTTTCCCTGTACCCGATATATCTTACTGTGAGAACCTGAAATGGTTCAACTCCTGAAATGGAAAAGAATCCCTCGTCGTTCGTGATGGTCCCCTTTCCCGTCCCCTCAACCCATATCTGTGTAAATGGTAAGGGGTCACCTGTGAGACTGTCTCTCACAAATCCTGTTACGGTAAGGGAGAGAAGGAAAATCATTCCTTCCTCCTTATAACCCCCCTTACATCCTCCGGATTGACCCACCTGGTCCAGTAGGGGTCATAGGGTTCATCCGGTTCGCTTGAATAAATGAGTTCGTAAACCCCGGTGTAGGTCTTATCCGCAAATATAAACTCCCTTCCTCCTCCTGAATAGTAAATCCATATAACATAAGGTTTTGCAAGTAAATCGTGGGTTTTTTCGGTTATCTCATCAGGAGGACCGTATTTTATGTAAATCCTTCCCCTGTCCGTGTCCCTCCCCCTCTTCCCCAGTTCCTTAAAGTTTTCATCCGCATACCTTATCCTGGATGCAAGTTCCAGAAGTGCCTCGTTTTCGGGTGTGGCTGGATTGGGGTCCCGTTTCATCCAGAAACTTTTGATATACTGGAGTTTTAAGGTATCGGGAAGGGAGTTGTATATTTCAAGTTCCTCCCTGGTTGCAACATACTGAATCTCCTTTGCATACTCCATCAGGGAATCAGGTATCTCCGGAGATGTTGCTCTCCTCGGAGAGAGAACGTAAAACTCCTTTTCCTGAGAGAGTACAAGTCCTCCTGCCTTCGCCCTTGCAAGCAGACGGTATGTTCCGGGTTTCAATGCAACTATGTTTATCCCCCCTGCATCAACCAGATTTCCGGAAGAGAGGAGTTTCCTTTCCTTTATTCTCTGAATGGTATCCCCGCTCTCGCTCAAAATGAAGTAGGCAAGTTCAACCTCCCCCTTCAGGTTGTACAGTTCAAGGTAGTAGCAGAGAATTCTCCTCCTTCCACCAAACTTTCTTCCGGGATATGGAATCGGGAAAACCCTCCCCTCTTCCTGCTTCAGATAATAGGAAATCTGGATGGAGGACATGGAGGGACCTTTCCATGGAGGGAGAAATAGGGTATCCTCCCAGCATCCCTTCCTTCCGGAAATACTGTCCTCAACCTCTACGGAAAGAAGGTAGTGTTTTCCGCATAGAAGGGAAACAGATAGAACATCAACAGCCTCGAGTTGCCTTTCTTTTGCATCTTCAGGAGAGTTCACAAAACTGAGTTTTGGGAATCTGTGAAAGAGTTCTCCCTCACCATCAAGATTTTTCACCCTGAAGTCAACAAAGTACCTTGCCCGGTACCTTCCTCCCTTTTTCTCATAGGTTAAACAGGCGGAGGGAACAGAGTAATAGACCTCAACATAGGAGACCGAGTCCCCTTCCATGAATACCCCCACATCTCCTTCTACGGGAATCTCATAGACCGCGAGGAGAAACCAGAACATAGTGTCCTATATTGTGTTTGTCAACAAATATGCAGGTTATCCCCTTTGAGTAGTAGTACCATATTTCGTATGGAGGCTTGTCAAGTTCAAAGGGATGCCTTTCTATCTCATCAGGTTCCCCGAGTTTTATATAGACCCTTCCCATGTCCGTCTTCCATCCGGGCATGAAGGGGCTCCCGAAGTGTTCGTTTGCATAATCAACCCTTCTGAAGTATTCCTCCTCTGCCTCATTTTTTTCTGTCCCGGGTGAAGGGTCCTTCTCCTTCCAGAACTCCTTCCACATCCTCTCCCTTTCCTCAGGTGATGCCCTCTTCATCTCCTCTATAAATCCTCTCGGGGCTATGTATATCATCTCATCCGCCCTTTCCAGGAATCTCTTTGATGAGAAAAACGGGTACTCAATCTCAAATTCTCTCTTTCTTTCCTGGTCTTTGCATTTTACAGAAATTGTGTATTTTCCTTCAGGAAGAGAATCAAGGGGAATAACAAGCGTGTATCCTGAAACCGGGGCAACAATTTCCCCCTCTCCATTCTTTATAAGTTTTCCATCCTCAGATGTGATTTTCCATTCAATTCTTTCTCTTTTCCTGGATAAAAGGTCAAACTCAACCCTTACCGTATCC